>JAFECH010000369.1 GCA_018242255.1 Pseudomonadota bacterium
TAGCTCAGATGGGAGAGCGCTGCAATCGCACTGCAGAGGTCAGGGGTTCGATTCCCCTCGGCTCCACCAAGATTATGGAAATTGAACTTCTATTGAACCGTAGCATCGGGGCTGCGTTCAACTGGGCGGAAGTTCGCGGATCTTAATTCTTATGGTGGCAGTTCACAGGCCCGCGCGGAAGACTTCGGCTTCGCCGTCACCTGCTGCCTTGCGCAGACGCTTGGGCACGCGTTTGCGACCCACTGGCGTTGACGGCCTGCGCGACGCACTCCTGCCGCAACTCGCCCGCCAGGATCGCGCCGCCGCGGTTACCTAAGGCCGCCGCTTGTTGGCTTTCGTACCGATCCCGAATTGCGCAATCACCATCTCACTGAGCATGTTAGCCTGCCGGATAAGCTCCGCTCCCGATGTTCGCTCGTCCGTAGTGCGTTCGGCAAAGCTCGTAATTAGCAGACCAATAAAGCGCGTGTTGAAATCGAGGTCGGCTGCTGACTGCGGCCCCATCGCTTCTACAATAAAATCCCTCATCATCACGGCACCAGCCGCCATCAATGCCCGGTATTCCTTCGTGTCCTTGATATCTACCGACGCGATCCGAAGCGCCTGGCGTAAATCCGCCTCAGCCGCCTCGATCATGAAAAACTCACGGACGAGACTGCGCATTCTTTGTGCCGGGTTTTCCACTCTCAGCTTTATGTTTTGCTCGAACTTACCAAGGTTGTGGTCCCAAGTGCTTTTGACGATGTGGAAAAGCAGCGCCTCCTTATTCGGAAAATACTGGTAAAACGACGCAATGTTGACGCCGGCCTTCTCCGCCACTTTGTTCGCGGTGAAGGAGCTCGGTCCCTTCTTCTCTAGAATATAAGTCGCTGCTTCAACGATAGCCTCCACCGTCGCCTTTGCGCGTTGCTGCTTTCCCAGCTTTTTGGGGACGAGATTTCGTTTCCTAGCCACCGCCAATATCGCTCCGCAAATGTGACTATGAGAATATAACTATTTACTTATATTATGGATGGCATCGCAAGGAAAGCACCGCGATGAATGTAGGGAGACCAGGCGCATGAAGGCCGAGAAGAGGATATTGATCACCGGCGCGGGGATTGCCGGCCCGGTCTGCGCGTACTGGCTGAACAAGTATGGCTTCTGCGTCGTGATTGCCGAGAAGGCAGGTGACTTCAGGGACGGCGGTCAGAATATCGACATCAAGGGGCCAGGGCGGCACGTCATCGAGTTGATGGAGCTGGCCGAAAAGATCGACGCAAAAAATACACTCGAACGTGGCCAAAAATACCTGGATGCGGCTGGCGAGGTGATTGCGGTACTCCCGAAAGGCGGCTTCGGTACCCTGACGAACGATTTCGAGATTCTGCGGGGCGAATTTGCCCGCATGCTCTACGACGCCACGAAAAACACTGCGAATACCGCTTTGGCACCTCCATCACCGCCCTCGAGGAAAATGGCGCGGGCATATCGGTCAGCTTCGACAACGGCACAGTCGAGGATTACGAGCTAGTGATCTGCGCTGAAGGGATAAGCTCCTCGACCAGGGAAAAGGTCTTAGGCGGACAAACCCATTTCCGTTACCTCGGCGCTTATATGGCCTTCTTCAACATTCCGCGGCGTCCCGAAGACGATTATTGGGCCTGGACGGTCAACGGCATCGGCGGAACCTTCATCACGTTGAGACCCGGTACGGACACAGTAACGACCGTCCTGATCACCTTTCTGAGGAAGGATCTGGACATTTCGGTCGACGAGCCGGCCGCAAGGAAGCGCTTGCTCCTTGATGCGCTGAAAGGACGGGGCACGATCGCCCACCGTATCAGCACCGAATTGGACACCGTCTGCGATTTTTATTTCGGGCCGATGAGCCAAGTTCAGGCCTCGACCTGGTCGAAGGGTCGGTTCGTTCTGTTGGGCGACGCGGCGCATTGCCCAACTCCGTTCACGGGGCAGGGCACTGCGTTGGCCCTTGCTGGCGCTTACGTGCTTGCCGGCGAGATCAAGCGGAGCGCGGACCACGCCGAAGCCTTCGCCGCCTATGAGCGGCTGTTGCGGCCGTACGTTGAAGCGACCCAGAGCCAATTGACCCCCAGCCTCATCCGCCTGACGCACGCCAAAACACGGTTCGGCATTGCAGTCACCCGTCTCGTTCAGAGGCTGCTGGCGAGCAAAATGGTGCAGCGGATTTTCAAACGAGGCGCCGCAAAGCGCGCAAGCGATACCGAGAAGAAATTCGTGCTCCCCGCGTATTCATAGGCTGGGCAACCAGAACGCTTTCTCGGTGGTGTCACCCGATCGGCGACAGCGGACAGCATGATACGGGTATCAGCGCTAAGGGCGGGGGCCAGTGAAACCACTTCCAGAACCGCGTTCCACTCGGTCAGTTCATCGAAGATGGGGTTCGATGTTTGTGTGCTCAGGTCAACCAAGCGCTTCGAGACGGCCTCGCGGTTCGGCACATTCCTCTCTCGTAAATCGAATTTGCTTCGCGCTATCCTAGCCAGCGAGCCGGAAAACCAGCCGCAATATTAGAAACTTACGCTTTGTTTTCACCCGCCTCGAAAGCGGCGAGCGTGCGCTTTTGCAATCCGACCGTCACGCTGACGCCCTCAATTGACCCGTATCAACGGGCTCCAAAAAGAGTCTTTTATGGTGCCTTCCACACGCCAAAGCCACCACCTCTAGGCAATGGCCGAAAGCATTCGAAAAACCGGACTGTAGATAGCTTCGCATGGGTGATGAAAAAGCATTGGTCGACGACGCATCTGCCATGCGGATGTTGACGGTGAGAACCGCGGACCAGATCACCATGCTCGCAGCATCCGATCAGTGGACGGCGCCAAATGCGGCAAGCCTGGATCGGATGATCGGCGCGGTTCTCGCCCGCCCCTCCCTCAGGAACGTCACGCTCGATATGAGCGGCATCGAACGGATCGATAGCTATGGCGCCTGGGAGATTTCTCGCCTCGAGCGCGAACTGAGCGCGCGCGGAGGCAAGCTCCAGATCTTAGCTCTGCCGGAGCAATATGGGGGACTGCTACGGGCGGTGGAGCAGGCGGCCGAACTCGCCGACAAAGTCCCGTCACAGCCGCGCAAGGAGTTTACCGGTCTCTCGGCTATCGGCCAAAGGATGTCTAACTATAGCCGAGGCTTTATTCTTCTGCTCAACATGGTCGGTGCTGTCTGCGCAGCAGCCTTTCGGGCGATGCTGAAACCCTCGACGTTTCGCTTCACATCAACGGTCCATCAGCTGGACCGCGTCGGCTGGCAGGCGATCCCGATCATTTTGCTGATCACGTTTTTGATCGGCAGTATCATCGCTCAGCAGGGCTTCTTCCATTTCAGAAAGTTCGGCGCGGATGACTATGTCGTCGATATGGTTGGGATCCTCATCCTTCGCGAAATTGGCGTGCTCATCGTCGCGATCATGGTGGCGGGGCGATCCGGAAGCTCATACACCGCCGAACTCGGCTCAATGAAGATGCGCGAGGAGATCGACGCGCTCAGAACAATGGGTTTCGATCCGGTCGACGTGCTCATCCTCCCGCGCATCCTGGCACTCGTCATTGCACTGCCGCTGCTGACGTTCATCGGTTCGATGTCGGCTCTCTATGGCGGTGAGATCGTCGCGTGGCTCTATGGTGGGATGAGCCCCGATATTTTCGTCGCGCGCTTGAAGGAAGCGATCTCGATGACGCACTTCAAGGTCGGTATGATAAAAGCGCCGTTCATGGCCTTCGTGATCGGCATCGTCGCGTGCACGGAAGGATTGAAGGTCGGCGGAAGCGCCGAGTCGCTGGGACTTCGCACCACCTCATCGGTTGTGACCTCAATTTTTCTCGTAATCGTCCTAGACGGTCTGTTCGCCGTATTTTTCGCATCGATCGGAATGTGATGACAATGGCCAGTTCGAGCAACGAGCCCGTCATTAGCGTTCGCGACCTCACTGTCGGTTTTCGCGACCGGACTGTCCTCGATCATCTGTCCCTTGACGTTCGTCCCGGTGAGATCATCGGCCTCGTAGGCGGCTCGGGCAGCGGCAAATCCGTGCTCTTGCGCACCATTATCGGCTTGCTGCCGAAACAGTCGGGATCAATCGAAGTGTTCGGACGGGATGTCGATCACGTCGACGATCAGGCGCGTCGCGCGCTGCAGCGGCGATGTGGCGTCCTCTTTCAAAACGGCGCACTCTATTCGTCGCTCACCGTGATGCAGAACGTTCAGTTCCCGATGCGCGAGTTTCTGCATTTGCCCGAATATCTACTCGACGAGATCGCGGCCACCAAACTTGCGATGGTCGGCCTCTCTCGTCTCGATGCCAACAAGCTGCCGTCGGAGCTTTCGGGCGGCATGACGAAACGTGTCGCCATGGCCCGGGCGCTTGCGCTTGATCCCGAAGTTGTTTTTCTGGACGAACCGACGTCAGGTCTCGATCCCATATCGGCCGGCGACTTCGACTCGCTGATCCGAACGCTGCAGCAGACCCTTGGTCTGACCGTGTTCATGATCACGCATGACCTCAACAGCTTGCACACCGTGTGTGACCGCATCGCCGTGTTGGCGGATGGCAAAATCGTTGCCGACGGTCCGCTCTCGGCAATGCTCGCAAGTGAACACCCATGGGTCAAATCGTACTTCCGCGGTCAACGCGGACGCATGCTTGAACCTTCACGCCAACAGTTATCAGGTTGAGACGCCGTTATGGAAATTCGCGCGCGATACACGCTGATCGGACTTTTCACCCTCGCGACCGTCGCGGCGGCGTTTGTGTTTGTCTATTGGCTTAACCACGCAGGCGGCCTGGCGCAGCATTCGCTTTACCGCGCACGCTTCGAGACTCCGGTCTCCGGACTTCTCAGGGGATCGGCAGTTCTCTTCAATGGTATCCGAGTCGGTGAAGTCGTCGCGCTGGAATTGGCAGCAGAAAACCCCAAACAGGTAACGGCGCTTCTTTCGGTCGACAGCACCACACCCGTCCGCTCCGACACGAAAGTCGGTATGGAATTCCAGGGGCTCACCAGTTCTCCTGTATTGGCGTTGCGTGGCGGCGCACCGGACGCGCCGCCCGCGACATCGATTGATCAGCAACCGCCGTTGCTGGCTGTCGATCCAAACGCCACGCAAAGTCTCACCGAATCCGCGCGCGATGTTCTGCATCGCATTGGCGCGGTCATCGATGAAAACCGCGAGCCGCTCAAAACACTCGTCGCCAACATCAACACATTTTCCGGAGCGCTCGCGAAGAACTCCGATAAGGTCGACGGCATACTTGCTGGCCTGGAGAAGATGACAGGAGGTGGTAAGAAGGCCGACGCTCCGATCGTCGATCTCCAACCGCCGACAAAATTTCCTGGTCTCGGAAAGATCCCGGAGGGTCAGCTGGTCGTGCCCGAACCCGACCTCGTAGGCAGCGTCTTTAACGATCAGGTCGCGATCATGACGCCCGAGGGTGCGCGCTCCAACGCCATCGCCGCGAGATGGCCGGATACGCTGAGCCGTGTATTGCAATCCCGTATCGTTCAGAGCTTTGAAAATGCCGGTTACCTGAAAGTCCTCGGCCGCCAGCCGGACACGCTCGAAGTCGACTACCAACTCTTGTTGGATTTGCGCAACTTCGAGATCGTGGCGTCTGAAACTCCATCCGCCGAGATTGCGTTCACTGCAAAGATCATCGGTAAAAACGGGCAGATCCTCGGCGCAAAGATATTCAAAGCAAGTGTGCCCGCGACGATCACCGATCAGGCGGGGATCGCATCCGCGCTCAATCAAGCGTTCGACAAGGTCGCCTCGGAGCTTGTAGTCTGGGCCTGCAGCGTCGCCTGACACCAGCGATGCAATTTCAGAGTGTTGGAAACGTCGAAGAAATCATTCGACGCTCTGCCGGAAAAAACCACCAGCGCGCGTCGTGTCGACACCTGGAATAATTCACCCGTCACGTCAGGAAAAAATCCTTCAAAAATCGTCATTGCTAATCGGTCATCGCTCGCTAGAACGACTTGGGATCGGGTGCTTGAGGTGAGCGCGACCAACCGTGAAGCTTCTCATCGTCGAAGATCATCCAATCGTCATATCCGGCTGCCGGGCACTGTTTCCTCAAACCGATGGGATGGCGATCGTCGAAGCGCGAACGGCAGCGGAAGCAAGGCTTGTGATGACGCGCGACAAGCCAGACGTAGCGATTATCGACATCAATCTTCCGGATGGCTCCGGCCTTGAACTCACGCGCGAGTTCGTCGGCTATGACCGCGATGCGCGCATCGTCGTCTTCTCGACGAGCGATACGCCGATCCTTGCAATTCAGGCCATCCAGGCCGGCGCAAGGGGCTATGTCAGCAAGACCGGTGGCTCTACCGATTTGAGGGAAGCCGTATTGGCGGTTGCGCGCGGCGATACGTGGATCTCAGATGATCTCGTGCAGGAGATGGCCCTGCTCCGTGCGCAAAACCATCACACAGAAACGCTTCTCAGCGAGCGCGAGCAGCTCATTCTTCGGATGCTCGGGCGGGGTCGGAGCATGGCGGAGATCGCCAACGATATTTCCGTGTCCTATAAGACTGTTGCATCGGACTGCACGATTCTACGAAAAAAGCTCGGCGCTCGCACATCGACCGAGATGGTCCGCATCGCCATTGAGATGAAGCTGATCTGATCTCTTCCGCAGGCCCGCGATATGCGCCGAGCCCGACATTGGGAAAATATTCCCAAAAAATCTTCCAATATATCACCTTAATCCGGGAAATTGTCCTCTGCTAGCGTGCCGCCAGTATCGCGTCTCGGAGGGAAATAATCATCTGGCCTTTAGGGATGACTTCAAACGGGGTCATTTCCCAAAGCCGATAGAGGAGCTTTTCGGAATGAAACGCAGATTATTGGGTGCTGCAGCAGCGTTGGTGGGCGCCGCATTGGTGTCGGTCCACTTCGCACACCCCGCCATCGCCACTTCCGCATCTTTAACCGCGCTGGACCCGGACACCGACGGCACGGTCGATGCACCGGAAGCCAAAGCTGCGGCGGCGAAGCTTTTTACCAAGCTCGATCCCGACAAAGACGGAACGCTTGACGCCAAAGAGCTGTCCGGTCGCGTCGACGAAGCGGCTCTGAAAGCCGCCGATCCCGATAATGATGGCACTCTCGATCAGAACGAATACGACGCGATCGTCGTGGAGCGTTTCAAAGCTGCCGATCCCGACAGCGACGGCACACTCGATGACAAGGAACTCGCGACAGACGCCGGGAAATCATTCCTGCTTCTTGTCGAATAATTCCTTGGCTGCCTGGCTCGCATGCAAGTCGTGACCAGGCAGCCGCCTTTTCCTGTGCGCATACCGGATTTCGAGACGCATGTGGCCCCGTTACTGTTGAGGTCTGCCGAAATTTCCCCCACGCTAGCGGGAAATTGAGAAGAAGAGGGGTTCGGAGGCGCTCGAGGTTTGGGTTCACCCACGTCGTGAACTTGTTTTTGGAGACGCTCGATGCCTCACGTAAGCCTTCCGCGAATCGCTCTCCTTCTTTCATCCGTCGCTCTCTGCGATACTAGCCCTGCCCGCTCCGACGACCCCGTCCGGGTCTCAGGATATTTCTGCGGTCAGAAGCACGAGCAGGTTGCTTTTCTGCAGCGGGAAGCCGCGGGCGATTCAGGAGAGATTGCGGCCAACGAAGTCAATAAAGTCGCCGGCAAACAGACCTGCGCGTACTTTCTTCCCGCAAATGCCGTTCCAGTGAAAGACGAAACCGTCATAAATAACGGTCTCGTATACAAGGTGCAGAGCTTCGTCTTTCTGCCCGAAAAGGTCGAACGTTGGACCGGTACGTACTTCGGATCGATGCAATCAACGCGGACCTTCGACGAGCTATAATTCCCCTTCGATGAATCTGTGCCGCTAAAGATGCTTGCCACTCTTCAAGTCGGCCGGTTTGCCGTCGTCGGTTCGGCATGGCTCCGCAGATGCCCGACATTTGAACGTGTCGAAAGGTCCGGCGTGGCACGCCAGCGCCTTGTTCTTTGCATTTTTCCACTCTTGATAGCCCTCGCCAAGTGCACCGGCTCGGGATGACCACCAGGTCGTCGCAGCGGATTTTGCTTCAGCTTCAGTCTTGCCCGACGCAACGCCGCTTTTGATGATCTCTCCGCAAACTGCATCCGCATAGCCCTTGCTGGCCATTCCTCCACACGCAAAGACGACTGTGAGCGCGATGGCACTAATGTTCCACGGGGCCGGCAAGAACCATACGCGGTCCGCTCGGACATTTGATCTTCTTGATCTCGACATTCCCGGCAAGATCAAGAACTGAAACGGTGTTGGAAAACCAATTCGCCACATACGCTTTTCTCCCATCGTTCAGCACGGCCACGCCTTCGGGATAACGACCGACCTTGATCTGGGCATGCGGCGCGTAGGTCCGCGCGTCCAAGATCGAAACCGTCCCGCCATGCTGGTTGGAAACAAGGATTTCGGAATTGTCATGCGTCACGGCCACGCCGTAAGGCATCGCGCCGGTGGCAGGCGTCGATACGATCCGCAATGACGTCGTATCGACGATCGACAGGTTAGCGGTCTGCACGTTAGCAACGGCCAAATACTTTCCACCCGGACTGAGCGCGAGCGCAAACGGCGCGCGGCCGACAGGAATTTCCGCTAGAATTTTCAGTTTCTTCGTATCGATGACCGCGACGTTGTTCGACTCGCGGTCGGCAACGAACAGGCGGCTGCCGTCTCTTGTTGCAACGAGATGAGCTGGAGCACGTCCAACGATAAGCGTTGCTTCGGTCGCACCTGTCTTCTCGTCGATGACGGAAATGCGATTAGCGCTCCAGTCACCGACAAACAGGCGGCCTGCGGTGTCGGACGAAATGCCGAACGGTTGGCCACCAACCTTCAACGTCGATAGGACGGCGCGGCGGTCGAGATCGACAACGGCGATCTCGCCGTCATCAGGAAGCGTTGCGAAAGCCTTGCGGGATTTCGCATCAATCGTGAAAGCCGCGGGCTTCCCCGGGATGGCGATCTTTGCCGCGATTTCATCGGAGGTCGTATCGATCACCGAAAGAATGCCGTCGTCCTGACTGAGGACGTAAATGTTTTGCAGAGGCGCCATCGCCATCACACCCTGCAGCGCAATGGCGATGGCACTCAAAAGGGCAGCGACGGGAAGACGTGCCCTCATTTTCCTTCAACTTTTGCCTTGAGACCCGCCAATCCGGCTTTGATGTATTCGGTTGATGCCTTGACGGCTGCCTCATCGTTTTGGTCGGCCGGCGGTTCGTTGCCGGTATCGAAGCGATAGAGACGCGAGATCCATTCGACATCGCTGCCGCCGCCTGCGGCGGGCTGCACCGTGATCGCATCGGAGTAGGAACTAACGGGAAGCGCCTTGAGGTCTTCATTTTGCAGGCGGTAGTCGATCTCCATCGCTTTGTCATCGACGGCATCAAGGCTATCGATGAGCGTTCCGCCGGACTTGAGCGTCAGCGTTCTCGTCGTTTCGCTGCCGGTCCCTTCGACCTTGATCTTGGTCACCCACGGATGCCAGGAGCCGATGGACCCAAAGTCCTTGACCACTTTCCAAACGTCGGCTGGCGCCGCCGAAATGGTAATTTTCTCGTCGACCTTTTGCGGCGTCGGTCCGTGCGCCCACGCTGCACCCGAGAACGAAAGAACGGCAGATATAACGAGAAGTGGACGTAACTTAATTGCCATAAGCCGAGGCTCCTTTAGGGTCGGGAGTGAAATTGAATTTCAGCAGGTGCCAGAGATTTGCGAACAGCACCGTTTCGCGAAGCGACAACGCATAGAGTGCGATCAGCAGCAGCAGCGCCGCGAGCGCGGGCACGTAGGACATATTCGTGTCGACCGGCACAAGTCGAGGCTCGGTGGCCGAGAGGAGAGGCGGCGCCAGCGAGCTGACGTTCTGAAGCTCCGCGTAGTGCAGCCCCGTCCGCTGTGCGAGGTCTTCCAGATGTATGGTTTTCACCGATGACAACTGTTCATCGCCGGTCGCTGGCAGAGCTCCGAATGGAGCGTTGCGAGGATTGTAGCCCTCACGCGTCTCTGCGTCGGGTGGCGGCGCGCCGATACGATTGTCTTGCGGAACATCCGTTTCACGGTAGACGCCGACCTGCCGTCCTTCGTCGTCGAATTTCGGGATCGGTGTTTTTTCAGTTCCGCCTACGCCGACGATTAAGCCCTTTATAGCGCCAGGCTTGCCCTCGAAACCGGGAACGCCGGTGAATGGCAGCGGCGGTGCTTCATGTCCATCGGTCAAAAACAGGAGATCGGAGTTTAAGCTCCGAGCAATGTCGATGCCTGAATAAAGACCCAGGGCGATATAGCTGTCGCCCGCCCACGCCATGCGCCAATCGAGGTCCGAGATCGCACCTTCGAGTGCATCGTAATTGGCGCAGATCTCGGTCGGATCGAACAGCAGATATGAAATGCGTTCGGTAAAGATACCGAGACCGAGCCGCGAGTCGCAGGGAAGATCCTGCATCAGATTGATGAGCGCGCCTTTAGCGGCTTCGAGTCGATCCTGCGATCCGCGCGGGTTTCCCATGTCGCGCGTATTCATGCTGCCGGTGATATCGACAATCGCCAAGACGTCTGCGATGCGCTGTTTGCGGACGAGATGGAAGCCGATCATCGCCGCAATGGTCAGTGCCAGCGTACCGGCGATCATCGCCGTTCGGCGGTCGAATTCTACGCCGAAAAACGTCATGGCAATCCCTTCGGAATGCCGGGCAAGTCCGTCCATAATTTTTTCGGTGCATCGGGCGATTCTTTGTCGGGATTATCGGCTTGCGGCAGGTCGCGCACGATCCGCATGGCAACATCGATGTTATAGCGTGCGTCCCAGTTTGCTGGGTCAAGCTTGAGCGCGAGGCGATATTCTGTTTTTGCCAGATTGACGAGCGCAGCCGCTCCGTCCAGGTCGCCCTTACGCACGGCCTCCGCTGCGAGTAGCGTCCTGAAATTAGCGATATTATAAAGCGCCGCTGCGTGAATAGCCGGAGGAAGTCTCTCAGCGGATAGGCTTAAGGTCGATTGCGCGTCGGCGATCTGATCACGCCGGAGAGATTCATTGACGCGCGCCAGAATCTCCTGCGGCGTCGCGGTCCTAACGTTGATCGTAAAGTCACGCCGCGCCAGGAGTTGGTGGATCCTGCTATTGGCACGCTCCGTCCGGAAGAAATCGTCCGCAACGTATCCAAACCAGACGGCGCATGCGATCGTTAGAAGCCAAAGCAAAGTTCTGCGCTGCTCTGAAAAGCGCGCGACCAAGCGATCAACGTGCATGCACGCCTCCGGGTATGGCATGGAGGGATCGGGCGCAAAGCTTCGCCGCAAGCAGAAGAGCTAAGGCCAGCGCCGCGAAGGCGTAGGCCCATCGCGACAGGTCGTATTGCGGGATCCGCTCGGTGTAGACGATCGGTGTCTGCTCAAGCTTGCCTATGTCGTCGATCGCGGCTTTGACCGCTTTCGCGTTCTCCGCTTCGTAAGCGCGATAAGGGATGCGCAGGCTCTGAAAGAATTTGTTGAGGTGGCGCTCGGGAAGCGCCTGCGGCGTATCTTCAGCATCCGACGGAGGCGTTGCGAACATGCTGTTCGACCCTTCGGTGCGTAGATAGAGGAAATAGAGATGAACAGGACGGCGCGCGAAGTCTGTCCGCAATGCTTCCTGCACGCGTCGCCCGACGACCGCGACGCCATCCGATACGAGGACGATGGCGCGTGAACCCGGCAGAACGTCCTCATCGATCATGCTGAGCGACATGCCGAGGCCGCGGCCGACGTCCGTGAAGGCCAAGCCCGGCCGATCGATAGCGTCGATCGCGTTGAGAACCATCGCTTTGTGGTCCGTAATCGGCACGACGTGCAACGGCGCGGTTGAAAATTCCGCAATACCAAATCGGTCGTGTTTGCGCTCAATAACGAAATCTTTGAGCAACCGCTTGGCCGCTGCCGACTTCGATTCTTCGGCGCCGCTGGGTTGGCGCCCTGCGAACGTATCGTTCATGCTGGCGGAGCGGTCGATGAGCAGCACGATATGCGCGCCCTGACCGAAACGCTCGATCTTACGTTCGCGCAGCGCAATTCCTGATAGCCCGAGAACGATCCCGCCAATTGCAAGCACGCCCGCGAACCGCAACGTCCATGCGAGCGCTTGTGACAGCCAATCAGGTGGTAGCACGGCAAGCGAGGGATAGCCCTCCAGCTTCTGCGTCCCGAGAAAGAGAGGGATGAGCATGAGCGGCAGCAAATACAGGGCGATGGGGTGGGCAAAAATCATGCAGAGGATCTTTCCTCCCGCGCGAGATCATCGGCCAGTTTTCTCACGCTTTCAAATGGAAAGCGGTCCTCTGCTGCGCGTCGATCGTCCGAGAAGAAATAAAGCCGTGAACTTTCAAAAAACGCCTCGAGCCGCGGCGCAAGCACTGCAAAGCGAGGATGCTTCCGCATGAATACCGACGTGTCCTGTGCGAACAAGCGATGTCCGGCAGTCTCGTCAAAAGCGCGATGCAGAACGAGAAGTGCATCCTGATAGGAACCATCGGCCACTCCGTATCGCATGAGATCCCGGATCCGCCGATCCGCCTGCGTAAAGGGACGGCCAGCACGTTTCGCGAATGGCCAGATGGCATAATGCCAAAGCAGAAATACCCCGCAGCCGGCGAGCGCGAGACTGGCGATGGTGAGTTTCATTTGTTTGGACGCGATAGAAATTAGATGCGCCTGCACGTTGGGGCGAAGGACGTCCGAAAGCTCTTTCGTCTTTTCGGGCATGAGATCGTTTAGAACGAGATTGCGAAGCGGCGACATTGTTAGGCGGAGAGTTGGAACCGACGCGGCGTATTTCTTCGCAGCCTCTTCTGGATCGCTCGGCGCCGTTTCGTTTGGCGCGACGCTCGTCGGATTCTTGAACTTCAGCGGGAAAGCCGGAATATCGAGTTCGGTCGCTTCAATTGCAGAATAGAAAATCTGATATTTTAGCTTGATGTCGTAAATCTGCCGACCGTTATCTTCCCGTTCCGTGTGGTCGATGGAAACGAGGTCAAGCCAGTAAGTCAGAGGACCGGGTCGCGGTAGTGCTGCCGTAAACAGTTCGGTATGGCCGCTGGTAATGACTTCGACATCGCGTTCGAGCGTATCCCCTATGAAATAACCGAACGTACGCGGCTCATAGATGTTGACGGCATCAATGGCTGCGGAAGCCGGGTGAATGCCGATTAGGACGAAGACGATCATCCAGAAGAAGCGCATCAGGCGATCCCGTAAAGAAGATATGCTGTCAAGCGCGTCCAATCGATCGAGTCGCGAATGGTGAACATTTCGCGAGCGTTCGCGTCGAGGACGCGCGTGATGCGATCGCGCCGCTCATTTCGCAGCGTAAGCCATTGCTCTTTCAGAGATGGGCGCATGGCGACGAGACGATGCCGGCCGCTTTCGAGATCGCGAAGATTGAGAAGACCCCAGCTCGGTAAGTCTTCGATCTCCAGACTGTCACGCAATTCGATCGGAACGACGTCATGAAATGCGAGAGCCTCGACAGCCATGCGCGTTTCGGCATCAGACCACAGAAAGTCGGAGACGATGAAGACGAGCTTGCGTGATCCGGCGATGACCGCTCCGGCGTCGGCGATGCCTTCGCTTCCCTTACGCTCCGCTCTGGAGCGGCGAAGCCGGTCAATGGCGTCGAGGTGAGCCGCGCGCGACAACGTCTTCCAGAGCACGAGGTCGTGACGCAACTTGCTATCGAAGGGAAGCAACGCGAACGTGTCGCCAGTGCGCTCTGTGAAAATCGCAAGCGCTTCGGCGACGTCGGCCGCTATGGCCATTTTATTGCCACGACCTTCGAACGCCATCGAAGGGGAAACATCAACGAGAACTACGACGTCGATTGAGCTCGGCTGTTCTGCGCGACGGACCAGAAGCCTTTCGAAAGGATCGCTCAACGAGGCGCGAACCGCGATGCGCCTGGGATCCGGAAACACCGTAAGAGGCACGATATCGCGGAATAACCCGCCGCTACCCGACAGATAGCTCTTATGCGCACCGACACGGACGCCACTCGTGCGCCAGGGAATGGCATAAGCGAGTTCGCGAGCAGCGTCGTTCATGGCGCCGGCACCTTGGCGAAGACGCCGCCGATGAGGGACCGAATAATATCGTCGCGACGAAGCTCATAGACTGGCGCCAGGAAAATGCGGTGAGCCATGCACTCGGAGAAAATCTCGCGAATGTCTTCCGGTACAACCATATCCCGGCCGGAAAGCCAAGCTTGCACGCGCGCTGCTCTGATTAAATAACTCATGCCGCGCGGGCTGGCGCCACCAGCGATAAGTCGCGTGATATCGACGTTTGGAATATCGATACCCGCCTTCGCGGGCTCGCGTATAGCTGTCCAGAGATCGAGGACGTAAGTCTCCAGAACTGGACTTACGACGATGGTGCTCTGAATGACCTTCGCTAGCGCATTGATGCGCCGATAGTCGATGACGCCTTCCTTGAGCGATGAAATCAGTGCGTCGACATCGTGGAATTTAGTTTCAAAAAGGAGGTCTCTGCGCGCGGCACTATCGGTCGGAGTCGCGATACCAACTTCCATTAAGAAGCGATCACGAGCCGCGGCCGGCAGTTCGAAGGTTTCCTCGCGCTCGATGCGATTGCGATCGGCAAACACGAGAAGATTCGGGAAATAGTGTTCCTGATTGAATGCCGTGATGCTGCGCTCGGCCATCAATCGCAGCAGCAGCGAATGCACCTGAGGCCGGGCTCGGTTGATTTCATTAAAAAAGAAAATCGAAAGATCGCTGCCATGGCGAAGAACTGGACCGGGATCTACGCGCGGTTTGCCGTCTTCGTTGAGGAACGTGTGATAAATCATGTCCGAAGGCATGAGGTCGATGGTGCCTTCGATGCGTTCATAAGCGCCACCGAGCGCGCGAGCCACCGCACGCAAAAGCGTCGTCTTGCCGACGCCGACATCGCCTTCCAGGAGAACATGCCCGCGCGCGAATACAGCGACTGTCAGCAGGCGAATAGCGCGCTCCTGGCCGACAACGGCTCTCGCAATTTCCCGCTCGAAGTCATGAGCATCGCGGCGCCATGCCTGCAGATTAATTGGTTCGGACATATCGGCGGTTGACTGCCGATCAAGCGTTGGGCGGTTCATTGTTCTTGTCCCCAAGCGAGGCGCACTTAACCGGCCGAACGGCTATGCGTCAGATTTCAAGTCAGACGAAAAGGGGGGTGCTGTTTTGGGCAGCACCCCAGATGCCTCGGAGAGGAAGTTTTTTCGTCCTGCAAGCGTCGCAAGATCCGAGGATTACGTATCGTTCTCGACTATTGGATTTTCGAAACGTCGTAGACCCACTTGCCGGTCTTCTTGAAGTTCTCAGCGCGCTTCGCGTTACGCTCTTCCATGGCCTTCATGGATTCGCTCTGCTTTGCGAGTTGCTTTGGGTCGTGCTTGGGATCAAACTTCGTGCCCTTGATCTTATCAGGGAAGCCGGGCTTCGGCTCCCAGCAGTTACCGGGAGCGCGGCAATGCGTGCCGTCGTAGGCCATGGCAGCAGGAGCCATCGCGCCAGCGAGGCCGGCAAACGCGATTCCGGCAACGAGCGTGAGTGAAAGGGTCTTCATAGGCATTCCTCCATTTTTCTACTCGTCTCGGACGGTCCGATCCGTCCTTATTGTTCCGTACCAACCACACCCTGCGAGGCAGCCCTAAGCAGGATGTGAGCTAGTTGCCGGAAATCTTGCATTGCTGCTTCGCAGCGGCAGCGCGTCCCGTTTTTTCCCATTCGTCGATATTGAAGGGCTTGAAGTTCTTCTTCTGCTCGTCCGTCAGCCACTGCGCGTCCTTGACGTCGTCCTTCTGGATGTGGCGGATCCAGGCGATAAGCTTCAACATGTCGTCGAGTTCGATGTCTTGTCCGTGCGGACCCATCATGCCGTTGGCGCCACCGAAGATCGTTTCGAACAGACCCTTGTCGGTTTCGTTCTTTGGATAGGTCCAGTAGGAGTCGTTCAGCCCCGGCCCGACCTTGCCTTCGCCGATGTGCCCATGACAGCCCGAGCAGGACTCGAGAAAAACCTCTTCGCCCTTCGGCAGGCAGCCAGGAACTTCGACGTAGGCATCCACGCCGGTTTCCAGGAACTTCTTGACGGCGGCGGTGTCGCGTCCTTCCTTTGGTGCCGTGGCATCGACGTCGAGACTCTCGCCCGTAATCGTGTTCTGAAAAACCTGTTGGGCATTGGCCATCTGCGCACCTGCAATCAACGACCACACGACAGCGCCGGCTGCCAGAACTCCAAATCTCATTTGCAATTTCTCTTCCACTGTTCTTCGGTTACCGATCTGCCGGATGTCTGTCTTCAGGTGGGCGGTTGAGGCGTCTCGAAGGGAATTCCCTCTTCTTTCAGAATCGCATCGATTTTCTTCTGCATGCTTGGAAGGGCGGCATTTATCGCGCCCAGGAGATCCTTGTCGCCTTTGCGGACAGCGAACGACTGATCGAAATGAAAGGGAACGCGTTCGCCGTCATCGCGCACGTTGTTGTCGGGAATGACCGTCAGCTTAAGAGCGTCGTTGGCCTTGACGTAGCGCGCGACTTCCGGCGCGAAACCGATGGCGAGCTCGGACTTTCCAGACGCGACCTCGCCGACCATCCTCTCGGGCGGGATGCGCGTGTACGAGTTTCTCCGATCCTTGAAGTTGGTCAGCGACGACACGTAGTTGATATTGTCGTTATAAAGATCGAGTTTCGTAATCATCGTCTCAGCGGGCGTGCCTTGCACAAATCCGATAGGATGCGCCTTGAGAATGTCAGGACTGTCGAAGCTGTCGATTTTCAGCGGCGAGTCTTTGCGCTGAATGAACACATAGGCTGCGCGGTAGTAGGGTTTCGACGTCAGAACGCGCGGATCGTTCGCATCCGTTCCGATAACGACGTCGCAAAGATTCTTGTTGAGCTGGTCGCGCACCGCGTAGATGGCGGGCTTGTCGGACCATACGAATTGGACTTTCCGCCCAAGGTCACTCGCGAGAATGTTCGCGATCTTATTTTCAAAGCCGGACTCGTCATTCGCCGAATATGGCAGCTCGTTTGCGGCAGCGCAGACCCGGAGACTGTTATTGTCGCCTGCTGCGGCGGCCTTTGCATCGTCCGACTTTGACGGATTGAAAGCTGCGATCGCGAACAGTGACACGCTGACGGCAGCCGCCACCTGCCAAAGACGCGAAACAAATGTCCGCGGCGGAGCGGGTTCTAAATGGGGAGCCATGATTTGAACAAGGCCTTTCAAGTCGGTCTGGCGGTTGCCCGCGCCGAACGCGAGATCAAACGCTGTTGCCGGAAAATCCAACGCACTGCTCGCGAGGCGGATAGCCGTTGTTGTGAAGCGGATGATCGACTATCGCCGCGCGGCTCGGGGCCCTATGGGACACGAGAGGAGAATGCTGTGGCATCGGAGTAAACGATCGATGCCACAGCACGCGGCTGGTTATCAGCCCTTCTCGTATTCGCCGACGTTGACGTCGTCGTAGGGGTTCTTGCCGTCAAGCGAGAACACTTCGACGCTGCCGCCCATCTGCGTGTAGTTTTGAAGCTGCTTAAAGGCACCAACCGCTCCGAGACCGGCGGTCGGATCCTGCAGGTCGAACACCAGACCAACGCCCGGCCAACCACCAACGCCCGACATGATGGCGATGTATTGGACGCCATTGTGCTCGTATGTCATCGGGTAGCCGATCACGCCAGACGGCAGCTTGTGCTTCCAAAGCAGCTCACCCGTGTCCGAGTTGCGTGCTTTGATGAAGCCATCGAGCGTACCGTAGAACACCAGGTTGCCAGCGGTCGCGAGCGTTCCGCCCCAGACCGAGAAGCGCTCCATGTGCTCCCATTTATATTTGCCGGTGATGGCGTTGTAGGCCTTGATCTGACCGAGACCCAGGAAGTTCTGGCGATCACCTTTCGGGCCCGGATACATCCACAACGTTGCACCGACGAAGAACTGACCTGCGCGGTAGGGCAGCATGAACGGCTCCCAGTCCATGCAGATGTGGTTGATGCCCATGAAAAACAGCTGCTTCGTGGGATCATAAGAGTCGTGACCCTGGTTGTGGTAACCCATGGCCGAAGGGCAGATATCGGTGCCCTTGTGGTTCATGTAGGTACCATATTCAGGATCGCGTACGGGCAGGCCTGTCTTCAGGTCGACCGTCTTGAAAACATTGACCGTATCATCGAGCTTATTCGCCGAGATCAGATCACCGTTCTCGCGGTCGAGCGTATAGACGATACCGTTACGATCGGGATGCGTCAGAAGCTTGCGCGTCTTGCCGTCTTTGTCTTTCTGCTCAGAGAGCATCATGACGTTGACACCGGCGAAGTCCCATTCGTCGTGAGGCGTCTTCTGATAGCCGAACTTCAGCATGCCAGTATCGGCATCGCGGGCCATGATCGTCATGGTCCACTTGTTGTCGCCCGGGCGCATCGTTTCGTTCCACGGAGCCGGGTTGCCCGACCCGTAATAGATCAGGTTGGTGCCTGGATCATAAGCGTACCAGCCCCAGTTGGTGCCGCCGCCGATCTTCCAGGCGTCGCCCTCCCAAGTCGCTAGGCCGAGGCCTTTCTGACCGTAGTGGGGGTTGGCCTTGTTGAAGTCGTCGCCGATGCCGATTTCGTTGTCGGGTCCGGTTGCGTACTTGCGCCAGACCTGTTCGCCGGTCTTGACGTTATAGGCCGTCGTGTAGCCACGCACGCCGAGCTCCGCGCCCGACGAACCGACGATCGCAAGGTCCTTCACGACGTAGGGCGCTTGGGTTTCGGTCTGACCGACTTTGATGTCGGCGTTTTCGACTTTCCAGTATTCTTCGCCCGTTTTAGCGTTCAGCGCGACGAGGTGGCCGTCGAGCTGGGTTTTGATGATCAACGGTGGAACCTTACCGTCACCCGGCCAGTAAGCAAGACCGCGGTTCACGAGATCGCAACACGCCACGGAGCGGGCTGCCGGATTCTGCTTTGGGCTGTGCTGCCAAAGAATATGGCCCGGATCGTTCAGGTCCAGAGCAAAGGTCTTGTTGGGGAAAGAGGTATGAACGTACATCACGCCATCGACGACGAGCGGAGCCCCTTCATGGCCGTGTAATTCGCCAGTAGAGAACGACCAAGCGTGCTTCAATTGCTTGACGTTGCCGACGTTGATTTGATCGTCTTCGCTGTAGTTGTTCGAGTCGTAGTTGCGACCCGGCATGACCCAGTTATCTTTGCTCTTCTGAAGTTCAATCAGTTTGTCATTTGCGTAAGCGCTGGTTGCGACGCCGAGCTGCATAGCGGCAGCTATCGCTATGCAGGACGCCGACATCAGCATTGAGGTGCCAACGACTTTTTTCATGCCCATTTAACCTCGCGTTTCCTAAACCCAGCTTTTTGTTGTTCGGCCGAGGCCAGCTCCGCTTCAGCAATGAAGAGGTCTTTGCCGTCCCGACCCTCTGAGGCACGAGCGGAATGCGGGCAAAACAGTCACCCGAGGCCACTCTTAGATGCGTGCTGTGCGTTCGGATCGCTGGTCGTCCGATGCTTGCGCAAGCAGCACGGGCGGACCGTAACGATGTAGCCTTGCGAGGTCTTCAGATTGATCGGCAAATTGGGCCGGGAAGAAATGGCAAAGAAGACTGCAGACGTTGTCCTAGAAGTCTCGGCTGACGTCTGCCATAGCTGACGGAGATCCAATCAGAATCTCTGGTAAATCGCCAATAATCGTCATGACAAAGTGGTTTTTCATATCTGCGCTGACGCTTGTGATCGTTGTTGGATTAAGCGGGTGCAGCAATGAGCAGCCGACGCAACCCCACGCCGAGCAGCGTTCGGGGCTGACGAAGGTTGCTGCAAAGAGCTGGCTTACTGAACAAGACGACGTAAAGCCCGAGGTCTGGCTTATCGAGCATGAGGCGAAGGATGCTGACGGGAAAACGACCACCCAAAAATCGGGAGAAATTCGCCGCATTCTGATTGAAGCGTCGGAAAAATTTCACGACACGCCCCGCATGATTGCGAACCGCGCTGTCCAGCTCGAAGATATGCTAAAGGACGAGGGCGGCGCCGAGACGGCGATCAACTTAATCACGATGCTGAATAGCGCGGTCGCTCCCAATCGTATCGAAAGTTTTGGTGCTGCAGGCCAGCAGTATTACAATTTGCGAAAGGCAGGATTTACCGGTGATGAGGCGCTGGATGCGCTTTCGAGACGGTATGGTTCGCGCAGTTGATGCAATGCAAACGACATCGCGTTTTCTCGGCCTGGGTCTTCGCCTACGAGAGGCGGCATGGTTTGGTCGCTCCATTCGGCAGCAGGTTTTGCTCGCAATTTCTGCGATGCTTTTTCTTGCGACCGTGCTGATGGGAGCGACTGCCGTTCTCAACGGCCGTCAGTCGGTGAATGTCGAAATCGAAGCTTCGGTGGATACCGCTGAAGGCTATCTGCGCGAGCTTGTCCGGCGGATCAACGCGGAAAAAGATCTCTCCGACCTGGACAATCTCGTCGCTCAAGAAATTCAGCATCTACGTCATGCGCGCGTCTACGTTGAGGATCCGGGTAAGCCGATGCGTGTTCTTCGATCCCCGGAAACGGTGTCCGATATCGATGATGCCAACGATCGTACGCCAGACTGGTTCGAGGCACTGATGATGCCGAAGGGCGGCAACGATCACACGCGCATCATCAGCATAGAGCCAAACGGTCGCTCGCTCATTTTGAAGGGCGATCCGGATGATGAGATTGCGGAGAAGTGGGAGCAGCTCTCGGCCTTCGCCACTGTCGCGGCTATTGCAATCGTCTTCGTTGTGTTGGCCTTCTACGTCGTTCTTGGCCGTATCCTCAATCCGCTGACGGATCTTGCCAACGGACTGGTGGCTCTTGAAGCCGGAGAGCGATCGCGTCGCCTCGATATACCGAAAGTGAGCGAGGTAGCTGACATTGCTGTGAAGTTTAATTCTCTAGCCACCTCTCTTGATCAGGCACGCGAAGAAAACGGAGAGCTCTACCGCCAGATACAATCTCTCCAGGAGGATGAGCGCCGCGAAATCGCGCGCGAACTCCACGACGAGGCCGGTCCATGTCTTTTCGGAATTACTGCGAACGCCGAATCAATCAGCCGTCTTGCAGACACGCTTGGCGACGGCATCGCCGAGCCTATTCGCAAAAGAACCGATGAGATCCTGTCGATTTCATCGAGACTGAAGGCGATGAATCGCGCGCTTCTAAAGCGGCTGCATCCGGTCTCGGTTGGCAAGGTGCCGCTATCGGCGCTGATCCAGGACCTGGTCTACGATTTCGAGCGGCGCCATCCCAACGTTCGCATCGGCGTTTCTATCGATCAGTTCGTCAGGCAGTACGGCGAACGCATCGACCTCACAGTCTATCGCTCGACACAGGAGGCGCTGACGAACGCCATTCGTCACGGCCAAGCAACCCACATCGTCGTCGAGCTTCGCGAGGAGACCGGTCAGGGAATGGGTGGCGAACATGAGGCAATCACACTGCGCGTTAGCGACGACGGCGTCGGTCTGAAGCCGGATGTGCAAGCGGGCTTCGGATTATCTGCGATGAGAGAGCGGGTTCTGGCTTCAGGCGGAAGCCTTGTCATTGCAGGGCACGAACCGCACGGCACAACAATTTCAATCAAAATCCCGTTGTGGCCCCGACAAGATCTCGGAGGTTCCGTCAACGCAATTTATCAGGCGACCGCATGACCAGAATTCTTGTGATTGATGACCACCCCATCGTGCTGCAAGGTTGCCGCCGCGTGCTTGAAGACAGCGGTATCGATGACATCGTGCTCGCATCAAATCTTATCGAGGGATTCCGGGCTTACCGACACGATAAGCCGGACCTCATCATCATCGATCTTGCGATCAAGAAGGGCGTTCTCGGAGGTCTATCTTTTATCCGGCGTCTTCGCATCCACGACAAGCACACGCCGATCCTTGTGCTGACGATGCATGAAGATCCGATGATCGCGAGCCAATCACTGCGACTGGGAGCCAATGGCTACATTCTGAAAGACACTTCGTCCGTCGATATCTTGAAGGCATTGCAGGCTGTGCGCCAAGGTAAGACGTTTCTGAGCCACGCGATTGCCTCGGCCATCGCGGTGATGGAAACAAAGGGCCGCACAAATCCGCTCAACGGCATGACGTTGCGCGAATTGCAGACGTTGGAGCTGATAGCGCAAGGTAAGCAGTACGCGGCCATCGCGGAGGAACTGCACGTCAGCTACAAAACGATTGCGAACACGTGCTCACAGATCAAAACAAAACTCGGTGTAAAGTCTCTTCCGGAGCTGATGCGCATCGCCATCGATCACTTGCCCGAGATGTCTGGGCAGAGAATTATCGATCGGTCTACGCCGCCGATGCGGCTCGGGAAAGTGTGGTAGCGTGAATTGCCGTGACTTGGCACGCCTTCCTGGGCCATCCGTTCAACTTCAAAAATACAATAACGTCGGAAACGGCTCGGGTAGGATTTCTCATGCGATTTCTTCTTATCGGATTGTTTGTTCTCGCTTCTGGTTCTGCTTTTGCCGATCAGTCGTGCAAGGATAAGGTCGACGCAGCGTTCGCGAAGCTGCGGGAGGCGAAAGCGTTCCGCCTTGAAACCACGATTAAGAATGCCGACGGTTCTCTGAAGATGAAGGCAGACTACGTTTTGCCGGATCGGATGCATCAAATCGTTGAGGTCTCCAATCAGCCGATGCCGATGGAAATGATCGTGATCGGCAAACGCGCGTGGTCTAATCAGCAGGGCGTCTGGGCGGAGCTGCCTCAATCCTTCGCCGATACGGTTGCCAATCAAATCAAGGAGACGGTCGCGCAGCCGCCGAAAATCGGCACCGACTACAAGTGCGTGGGCGACAAGGATTTCGAAGGCAAGACCTACACTGTGTATCAGGGCACGCTCGCGATGCCACTCGCCCCCGATGCTAAGGACAAGGGACCGCGCGTCTCCGCAGTATCCGTGCCGAATCTGCAAAGCGTTTACATCGATAAGGCGACAGGCTTGCCCGCACGCAATATCGTAACGCCGGTGACTGATCCAAGTAAGCGGCTGTTCGACGGCACATTCACGGTCGTTCCCAATCTTACGATCGAACCTCCAGCAGTGACGGCTAACTAAGCTGCTATCCGGTTTAAGGCATGCGGCCTCAGTACGAGGCGATGGCAACGCTAAAGCCGCGTTCGCCGACGCATGTCTTGACTGACTCTGCCAGCAAATAGAAAGCGAATACTATGCGAGCGTTGCATGCACGGATGGTTGTCTTTTTCCTATGCGTGTCGGTGGCCGCAACCGCTGATGCGTCATCGCTCCTGCCCGTGCGAAAAGCGGGACACTGGCAGCTGACGACGGTCGCGGCGACGTTCGGCATGAAGACATTAGACGCGTGCATTTCTGCTTCCGATCCCATCGTGACGGGAATTGGCGATAAGAATTGCACGGCGTCAGACGTGAGAATCATGGGCGATGAGCGCTATGTTGATGTTATTTGTCGAACGGACTTGGGCAGAGAAACGATAAGCACCGTTCTTACAGGCGATTACAAAACCTGGTATCGCGCGATGTCAAAAATAACATTCGATCCACCCCAAAATGGCGTCGCGCATTTAGGCGTGACAGTCGACGGAAAATATATGGGATCCAAATGTTCATTCTAAAGCCAGTGCGCGAATACAATTGACGCATTCGCAGTGAATACTCCTGCATTTCCTCATGCAAGGTCGCATTTCCGCCTCGAAAATTGAGTCAGGAACAGGACGCCAGACATAAAAGAAGTGCGGTATTTGGGCTGGAAGGGCACGTAAACGGCAAAGGAAAGTCGCGCGTAAGACGCAGCCGGGCTTCTAACTGGGCGAAATAAAATAAGCGCCAGGAAGAAGATTGTGACTTTTCGAATTATGATGGGAAAAGCTGCTTCGAGAGAAATCAAAACGTTTCTGATAATTAAATATCGCCCGAGAGGCCTGACTGAACCACGTATTGGTCTTTAGTTTCAGTCCGATATTTTGGGTGTTAGTCCGAAATTAATATATCCCCCCGATATAATACGGCACACGAAATAACGTGCGGGAAATAATTGACCGGGGGCGGAGTTCCGCAAACTGCGTAACTACCGTGACGAAATGAGCGAGAATCGCAAGCCAACGCTGGATCTTTCTGGTCTGTTAACGATACGGACTATCAGCAACGCGAAAGACGCAATTATAAAGTCTATTGATGAAAGCGAAGCGCTCGACCTAGTCATATCAGACGAGTCGGACGTGGATATCACCGGTATCCAATTGATCATCGCAGCGCAGCTCTATGCGCAGGGCGCGTCCAAACGCTTGTCACTCGCTGCTCCGATATCCGGACGCGCTTTGAACCTCATGGATCGCGCGGGGCTATTTGCCGAAATGTCGGTAGAAAATCGCCAATTCTGGTTGCACGAGGGGGTCTGAAATGTCGGCGTCAATTCTCACGGTGGACGATTCATCAAGTATACGAGTCGCGATCAAGGTGGCGCTGACAGGTGCCGGTTATCAAGTCAGCGAAGCAGTCGACGGGGCTGATGGCATTAAGAAAGCCAACGCTGGCAAGTTCGACCTTATCATCACAGACTTGAACATGCCCGTGATGGACGGGCTGACGATGATCGAAGAATTGCGGAAAATACCCGCGCACTGCGGTGTTCCGATCATCTTTCTAACGACGGAATCCGATGCCGCACTCAAGCAGCGGGCCAAGTCCGCGGGCGCAACGGGCTGGCTGACGAAGCCCTTTCAGGCCGACAACCTTCTGAAGATCGTCAAGAAGGTCCTCGGGCAATGACATCGAACACGGATGCTGTTGCCACGTTTCGCGCCGAGGCCGACGAGCTTCTGGAACGAATTGAGCTTGGATTGCTCGATTTATCACGCAAGCCTGGTGATCGCGCGCTCGTCGATGACGTTTTTCGTAGCCTTCATACTCTAAAGGGCTCCGGCGCCATGTTCGGGTTCGATGCACTTGCATCGTTCACGCACCATTGCGAGTCGGCATTCGACCGAGTCCGCAAGGGAGAAGTTACGGCCACTGAAAACCTCGTCTCGGTTGTTCTGGCTGCTCAGGATCACATGCGGTCGTTACTCGAGGGAGCCGAAACGATCAACGAGGCGACTGGCCAGGAATTGTTGATGCGCCTTGAGCAGGAAGTGAAGATGGCGGGAGACGCGCCGCCGCCGGAAGAGCCGAGAAAAACGTCGTGGGAAATTAGTTTCGCACTGCCGCCGAATGCGCTCGTCAACGGCTGCAATCCGATGGCGCTTCTCACTGAAATGCGCGATCTTGGAGAGTGCAGCGTCGCCGCTGATATCTCGGAGATCCCGGCTCTTGACGCGCTTGTAGCGAACGAGTGCTACGTCACCTGGAACGTCAAGCTCCTCACCGCTAAATCGCGGACGGACATCGAAGACGTCTTCATGTTCATTATCGATGATATGAAGCTCGATATTCGTCAGGTCGAAACCGACAAAGCTAGCGAGCCGGCTCAGCCAAAAATTTCAGGCGATGCCGCGCCGTCGTCGGATGTGTCGCAGACGGACAAACAGCGACCCGCATCGGCCCCGGATGCGCGCCAGGCGGCCAAAAGTTCAGAAAGCGTCCGCGTTCCTGCTGAACGCCTCGATGAACTCATGGATCGTGTCGGCGAACTCGTCATCGCTCAATCGCGCCTGAGCCAGATAGCGGCCGCCAGTCCGGATCTCAATCTGCGCGCTGTCGCCGAAG
Organism: Pseudomonadota bacterium; assembly: GCA_018242255.1. Lineage (GTDB taxonomy): Bacteria > Pseudomonadota > Alphaproteobacteria > Rhizobiales > Hyphomicrobiaceae > Hyphomicrobium_B. The sequence continues at coordinate 25,803 of JAFECH010000369.1, forward strand.
ATATTGAGCGGCTCTCCAACGAGTTGCGCGATACGATGATGGTGCTTCGCATGGTCCCGGTGGGAACCCTGTTCGGGCGCTTCCGTCGCCTCGTCCACGACCTCGCACGCGAGACTGGCAAGACGATCGATTTGACGACCGAGGGTGAAGGAACTGAAGTCGATAAGACCGTCATCGAACGGCTGGCGGACCCGCTCGTGCATCTCGTCAGAAACTCCGTCGATCATGGCCTTGAAACGCCGGAAAGACGTAAAGCGGCGGGGAAACCGGAAGCCGGTAAAATCAATCTCGCGGCGCGTCATGCGGGTGGCGAAGTCGTCATTTCAATCACGGACGACGGCGCCGGCATTGACCGGGCGCGTGTTCGGGCCAAAGCCGAGGCACAGGGTTTGATTATACCGGGCGCCAATATCGGTGACCAAGATCTATTGCAAATGATATTCCAACCAGGCTTCTCGACCGCTCAAGCCGTGACGAATCTCTCCGGTCGTGGTGTTGGCATGGACGTGGTGAAGCGGACCGTGGAGGCTCTACGCGGGTCGATCGATCTCAGCAGTGAGCCTGGCGCGGGCTCGCGAGTCTCGCTGCGCATTCCTTTGACGCTTGCGATCATCGACGGGCTATTGGTCCGTGTTGGCACAGGGCGCTACGTCATCCCGCTATCTGCCGTCGAGGAATGCCTCGAATTGCCGGTCGAGCAGGACCTTCGCTCGCGCGGCAGAAGCTTCATCTCGCTACGTGACACGCTCGTCCCCTTCATCAGACTTCGCGAGATTTTCCAGACCGCGACCCAGCCGGATCAATTCCAGAAAATTGTGGTCGTCTCGACCGGAGCGGAGCGCGTCGGTTTGGTCGTCGATCAGATCATTGGTGACCATCAGACCGTGATCAAGGCCATGTCGAAGCTGCACGAAGATGTCGCGATGTTTTCCGGCGCGACAATTCTGGGCGACGGCTCCGTCGCGCTCATTCTCGATATCGCGCATCTGGTCGCGACGGGGCAAATGAACGAAGCTCTGCTGCGGAAGGCCGGATGAGCACTGACGAGCGAAATGACAAGGCGACAGGCCCAATGACACAAACAATCGAAGTTCTGACGTTCGATCTTCAAGACGAGACGTTTGCATTGGAAGCGGGCATCGTCAGAGAGATATTGGACATGCCGATCGTAACGATCGTACCGACGGCTTCAAAGCTGGTCGGCGGCGTCATAAATTTTCGCGGCAAAGTCATCCCGCTTGCGAATCTTCATATCGCATTTGGGATGGAGGCGGGACCGCCGACGATCGACACGCGAACAGTCGTCATCGAACTCGCTATCGCTGGCGTCGCGAGCTTCATCGGACTTCGCACCGATCGCGTGAACGAGGTTACGACACTCGATCTGAGCCGAAGTGAGCCCCCGCCGAGCGTCGGCATGCGGTGGCGATCCGAATACGTTAAATGCGTGGTGAAGCAGGAGCGCGAGTTCATTGTGCTCCCCGATCTTCAGAATATTTTCTCCAGCCACTCGGAAACGGCAGGAGGACATCTCAAAGCGGTCGCTTGAGCCGTTTTAGAACGCCCCGCGCATGAAGGCGCTGGCAAGACTCATGAAGAGTTCCGTTCGATAGCAGCGGCGAAGCTATCGCAATCCGTTCATGAAGTTCTCGAGGACCTGTAGGTCCTCCAAGCCAAGGGGCAGTTCGATGCGATTTACGATAAAGACCAAGCTGGCATCTACGTTCGCGGTATTGACCATCCTTTCATGTGTTATGGCTGGATTGTCGATTTACAATCTAAGCTCTCTCAACTCTGCCATTACAGACCTGATTGCGGGCCCCGTCCGGGAGACGCAACTTATCGGCGACCTCCAGAACGCCTTCAACGCCATAGCCCGCAGCGAAAAAAACGCCGCGATGGCCACTGATCCAGCGTTGATCGCGGAGTTTAAGAAAAAAGCAGAGGATGCCGAAAGCAGCGTCGGTTCGCTTCTACCTAAACTATCGTCGGTCGTAAGCGACGATGCAAAGGTCTATCTAGCGGACTTGGAGCGAACTTATAACGAATATGCTGTTATGAGCCACGAAATTCTTCGTCTTTCGACGTTGAACACGACTGAATCCAATGCACAGGCCGGCGCTCTGTCGATGGGCGATGCGCGAAAGAAGCTTTCTGAACTAACCACTTTGTCGGGACAGGTTCGAGAAGCCGCCGATCGCAACATGAAAGCGACCGACGAACAAACCAATGCGCTGTACACAACTTCGCGGGCCGTTCTGATCGGCGCAGCCCTTCTTTTAATTGTCGTTTCGGTCGCGGCAGCCGTCGTGATTTCGCTCAACATTTCTCGTGGCCTGGCCAACGGCGTGTCGTTGGCCGAAGCAGTTGCCATCGGCGATCTCGATCAGCAGATCGCGACGAAAAGCAACGACGAGATCAAAGACCTCATCGACGCGATGATGCGCATGACCGCAAACCTCCGCGAAACCGCCAATATCGCGAATCGGATTGCCGGCGGTGACCTCACGGTTCAACCTAAGCCGTTGTCGGACAAGGACACGCTCGGCCATGCCCTTGAAACGATGGTTGAGCGTCTACGCGGTGTCGTCTCGGACGCGATCGTCGCATCAAGAAATGTTTCTGCTGGTAGCCAGCAACTCTCGTCGGCCTCCGAGCAGGTATCTCAGGGCGCCACTGAGCAGGCCTCGGCCGCCGAAGAGGCATCGGCGTCGATGGAAGAAATGGCGGCGAACATCAAGCAGAATGCTGACAACGCCGCCCAGACCGAGAAGATCGCACGGCAATCGTCGAAAGACGCTGAAGCAAGCGGCGATGCCGTGAACCGTGCCGTGAACGCAATGCGCACTATCGCTGAAAAGATCAGTATTGTTCAGGAAATTGCGCGCCAGACTGATCTTTTGGCTCTCAACGCTGCGGTCGAAGCTGCCCGCGCTGGTGAGCACGGAAAGGGTTTCGCTGTCGTCGCATCGGAAGTGCGTAAGCTCGCGGAACGCAGCCAGACGGCTGCCGCCGAGATCGGCGCCGTGTCTGGCGATACCGTAAAAGCTGCGCAGGAAGCTGGCGATATGCTGACGCGCTTGGTACCGGATATCCGCAAGACAGCGGAACTCGTTTCCGAAATCAGCGCCGCGTGCCGCGAGCAGGATATCGGCGCTTCGCAAATCAACGAGGCGATCCAGCAGCTCGATAAGGTTACGCAGCAAAACGCCGGTGCATCGGAAGAGATGTCTGCAACGTCTGAGGAATTGGCGGCACAGGCTGAAGAACTGCAGCAGAGCATCTCGTTCTTCCGGACGGACGACGCGAACCGCTCTTCCGACCCTGCAAGCGTCCGATCGGCGTCCGTTAAGCGGAGCGTATCTGCCAAGCCGTCGACCGCTCAGAAAACGCTCGGCAAGTCTTCCGCCGACAGGAAAGCTTCCTCGTCTGCGCCGCGCAATACGGTTGCCGACCTTCAGTCGCGTGTGAAGGGTTTTGCACTGGACTTGAGCATGGGCGGCCCTGACGCCGACGATGCAAACTTCCGGGAGTCGGCGTGATGATAAGCGCTGGGTCCGAAGCTCAATACGTGACGTTCAGCTTGGCCGACGAAGTTTTTGCGGTCCCCGTTACGCAAGTTCGCGAGATCCTGGACTACCGAAAGGCATTCAGGATACCGCACGGTCCGGACTATCTCCTTGGCCTCACTGATGTTCGGGGCCAAGGCGTGCCGACCATAGACCTTCGTCTCCGTCTCGGGCTTGAGCCGACGGAGCCGACGCCGCACACACGCATTCTCGTTTTGGATGTGGCGCTTGCAGGTCGAGTTCTGTGCCTGGGTCTCGTTGCGGATAGGGTGTTTGAAGTCACGCCCTTCCTCTCCAACCAGATCGAAGCTGCCCCGGACATCGGTGTTAGCTGGCGCTCGGACTATATCGCCGGCGTGGTCCAGCGCCCCGAGGGCTTTGTCGTACTGATTGATCTGCCCAAACTGTTCTCGTCTTCCGATTCGGCAATGCTTTCGCAGACGGCGGCTGCCGCCTAACGACGGCTCTGGAGCTTAGTATGACTTCTCAAAGTCTCGCCATTGACCGGGGGGAAGACTCGAAGCTGCGCGGCGATAAATTGAGCAAGCGCAACTTCGATCGCCTAGCCCGTTTCATCAACGGATACAGCGGCATCCGAATGCCGCCGACCAAGGCGACGATGCTTGAAGGACGGCTCCGACGTCGCTTGCGCATAACCGGACACGCATCGCTCGATAGCTATTGTCAGTACCTTTTTGATGAAAATGGTATCGAGTCCGAAGCGATTCATCTGATTGATGTTGCGACGACGAATAAAACGGATTTCTTCCGAGAGCCAAATCACTTCAGTTACCTGGTCGAAAATGTCCTGCCAGCCATGACGCAGAGAGACAAAGGCGAAGTTCGCGTTTGGAGCGCGGCATGCTCGACAGGCGCCGAGCCCTACACGTTAGCGATGATCCTCCAGGAATTCAGAGAGAACCATCGGCTTGGATATTCGATCCTCGCGACGGATCTAAGCACAGAGGTGCTCGCGACCGCGGTGCGCGGAGTCTATCCTGAAGAGATGATAGATCCGGTGCCACCGAATATGGCACGAAAATATGTGCTGCGCTCGGTTCGCGGTGACCATCAAGTCAGGATCCATCATGCCCTTAGATCGAGGATTGGTTTCGCGCGTTTAAACCTTATGGACGATAAGTATGCGATCGGCGCGCCCGTCGACGTAATCTTTTGTCGAAACGTGCTCATCTATTTCGAGAGAAAAGTGCAGGAAGCCGTGCTGTCTCGGCTTTGTGATTGCCTCGCGCCGAACGGCTATTTATTCATTGGTCATTCCGAATCCATCGGCGGATTTTCGCTTCCAGTGAAACAGGTCGCAAACACCGTTTTTCAGAAGACCCGATAGATGCCACAGAAAAAGATACGCGTTCTGATCATTGATGACTCGGCAAGCGTACGCCAAACCTTGACGGAAGTGTTGAATTCGGACTCAGACATAGAAGTCATGGGTGCAGCGTCCGATCCGATCGCCGCAGCACGCCGAATTCAAGACGAGGTGCCCGACGTCATCACGCTCGACGTTGAGATGCCGCGCATGGACGGCATCACCTTTCTAAGAAAGCTGATGGCGCAGCGGCCCATCCCTGTCGTCATGTGCTCTTCTTTGACCGAGGCCGGATCGGAAACGCTGATGCAGGCGCTGGAGGCGGGCGCCGTGGACATCATCTTGAAGCCACGCATCGGCGTTGCCGATCATCTCGCCGAAAGCTCGCAGAGAATTTGCGAAGTGGTCAAAAGCGCGGCGCTAGCTCGGGTCGGCGGACGCAGACCGCGGACCGCGATGCAAGTGAACGCTGGAGGGCCGGAAAAGAAACTGACCGCGGACGCGATGCTACCGCCGCCGTCTGGCCGCGCCATGGCGAAAACTACTGAAATGGTTGTTTGCATGGGGGCTTCGACGGGAGGAACGGAATCGTTGCGCGTTGTCCTGGAGGCCTTGCCGGCTAACGCGCCTGGTATCGTCATCGTGCAGCACATGCCGGAGAAATTTACCGCGGCCTTTGCCAAACGTTTGAATTCGCTTTGTGCGGTTGAAGTGAAAGAAGCAGCCGACGGAGACGCCGTTCTACGCGGTCACGTGCTCATTGCGCCGGGTGACAGACACATGCTGCTTGAACGTCAGGGTGCGCGATATTTCGTGTCCGTCAAGAGCGGACCGCTCGTCTCCCGACATCGCCCGTCCGTCGACGTGCTGTTCCGGTCCGCGGCTCAGTCGGCTGGCTCCAATGCCATCGGCGTCATCATGACCGGCATGGGCGATGATGGTGCGATGGGCCTTAAGGAGATGAAAGACGCGAACGCCTTCACGATTGCTCAAGACGAAGCGACGTCTGTGGTTTTCGGCATGCCGAAAGAGGCTATCGCGAGAGGAGCAGCCACTAAGGTCGTTCCGCTGAATGCAATCGCAACAGAAGTGCTGCGAGCGGCCAGCCGCGGTTAATGCGGCTAAGCGGCCCGCGCGACGGTAGCCGCGTTGGGCAAGCATTGCGCGTGAATGTCCCGCTCTCTCGCCATAGTATAGGTGGCCGCGATGGCATCAAAAATGTCTTGCAGCGGACCGAGAATATCTGCGACTTCGATATCTCCTTCCCCTGCGAGCGCATGAAGGGACGTCGCTGATGTCGACAAGACATTTCCGAACTCGGCATCGAAATTCAACTCGCTCTCGGCTTGCGAAAGCGAATCGACGACATCCGTTCCGTGTCGCACGACAGTCGCTAGTCCGCTCTCCGCCAGATCGGCAGCGTCGCGCAAGCGCGCCGCAGCACTTTCAAGCCTGGATTTAGAGCTGGTCTGCGAGCGGTCGCTATTCAAATTTGCTACATCTTCGCCGAGCGAGCGGAGAGCCGCGAGCGTCACGTCAGCGATCGAACCGAGTTTCTTGGCATAAAGGCGAAGCTCGATCGCGATAACCTGAAGCGGCTTGCCCGCATCGCCCATGCGCGAGCAACTGACGGTCGTATTGAGCGCCATGAACTGCACGTCTTCGCGGACGCCTTTGATGGCATCGATCCGCCGCAGCAACTCATCGACCGTTAGCGCCGTCGCAGAACGGACGTCATTGGCCGTCGCAACGGCTTGCTCCATGTCTGTAACCAGGATCTCGGCGTCACCCACGCTTCGCTCCAGGGAGCGAAGGTTGTTATGGCTAACCGATGAGCCCTGCGTTTGCTGTAGACGCAAAAGGGATTGCGCATCGGCCGCCATCCCCGACATGTTCGCAAGCATACCTCGGGAATCGCGCTCGAAGCCGTCGGCCGTATCGGCAAGTTGAGTAGCAAGCAGCCGGCAGACGAATTTCGCAAATCGCTCGCGCGCATCCTCCGAAAGCCCGTTTTCGGCCAACCCCGCTTCGGCTCGGGTTAGGAGATTGAGCCCATTCTGAATGTGCTCGATTCGCTGCCGCGATATATCGCCGATCTGGAGCGACGATAGCGCATCGACGACCTTGAGCTGGATATTTTGCGCAAGCGCTGAGGCTTGTCCCGTCATGTCGGAGATCTGCTTTTGATGCGCCCGTATTGCGGTCGCATCGTCCGCCAGACGATTGGGCACGGCGGGCACCATCGCGTGTACGTCTTCGGCGAGGTCAGATTCGAGCTTCAGCGCCGCGCGAACCTGATCAAGCAGCTCATTGAGCCGCATATCGATGTCATCGAGCTCGGTGACCCCGACCTCGATTCTCGTTCGCATTTCCTGCGAAAAAGCGTGAACTAATTGCGCGTCTTGCTGATCGTCGGCAGCCGTGATCTTCAAGTTCAGAGCGAAGACGAGAAGATAACGCAGAAGGCTTCGCATATCTTCGATATCGCTCAGCAATCCGACACTTCGGCATTCCAGATCGCGCAGCTCTTGCCCGCGTTCCCTCAGCATGGTCGGGAGCGATCGCAGTTCTCCAGCGGCGACGGTGAGTTCCCGCGTTGCTTCTCCGACCGCTTGGCCGTCAAGCAGGCCACTCAGCTGCTGCAGGTATTCGAGTTGTTGACTGATCAAAGAGACGGCGGATTCGAGAATTGTGCCCGCACGCGAGAATTTTCCCTCGATCTGGCTTCGCGAAGTCTCCAGGTCGCCTAGGATTGCCTCAATCATCGAATGCGGGTGTCCAATTTTGCCATGACGGCCGAAAGTTTGGGTGTTCGGCACAACCACTGTTGCGCAGGTGTCAAAGCATAGCTCGCGATGTATGTTTGGAGACTTTACCAGTGACAGCGTCGTAGTGTCCCGCCGGCATCGGCTTACCGATAAGATAGCCCTGGATCTGCTGGCAACCGAGCATTCGCAGCAGTCTCAGTTGCTCTTCCGTCTCGACGCCTTCAGCAACGACATTCAATCCCATCGCACGTCCAAGTCCAAGAACCGAATCGACGATCGCAGCCGCGTCGGAATTGCGAACCATATCGAAGACGAAACTCCGATCGATCTTGATCCGGTCGAATGGGAAAGCGCGGAGTGTGCCGAGCGACGAATAGCCTGTGCCGAAGTCGTCAAGCGCGACGCTGACACCAAGCGCTTTGACCCCATTGAGAACCTTCGACGCATAGGCGAGGTTCTGAATGAACAGGCTCTCGGTCACCTCGATTTCAAGACGTTCCGGCGCCAAACCGGTCTCAATGAGCGCGCTTCTGACCACTTGGACGAGGTCGCCGCGTTCGATTTGCACCGGCGACACATTGACGGCAACGCGAAGGCCATTTGTCCAAGAGGAAGCTTCGCGGCACGCCTCGCGCAGGACATATGCTCCGATGGCACCGATAGCTCCGGACGCCTCGGCTGCTGGGATGAAATCAGCCGGCGATACCGCACCGAAATCGGGATGCTGCCAACGGGCTAGCGCTTCGAATCCGCTGATGGCAGACGTCGATGCGTCCGCTTGCGGCTGAAAGACAAGGGAAAGTTCGCCCCGTTCCAGAGAGAGGCCGACGTCGTGCCCCAAGATCAGACGTCTGTGCTCCGTAATCAGCATCTCTGGAGAGAAAGCCGAGACCTCGTCGCCGATTTTTTTGGCGTGATGAAGCGCCAACTCGGCAGCGGCGATTAGATCCTCATCATCGGATCCATGTCTGGGAAAGATTGCAGTACCGACACAAGCCGTGACGCGGATCGTCTTGCCGTTTTCGAGGGCATGGGGTTCGCGCAGCGTGCCGACGATATGGTGCGCCTTCGCGCTGAAGTCGCAGTCCGGCCTGTCGCTTGGCGAGATGAGCAGAAACTCATCGCCACCCGTGCGCACGATCGTGTCGGTTTCGCCGGAGATAGAACGAAGACGGTTGGCGATGCGGCTGATAATGACATCGCCAACTGCCTGGCCGTGAAGCTTGTTGACGGCACTGAAATCGTCGAGATCGATATGGAAAATTCCGACGGATTGTCGGTTGGTCGTCGCTTGCTGCAGAATTCGAGCGAACAATTCCTTCAGCGTTCCGCGGTTGTGAAGACCGGTCAGCGGATCGCAAATCGCCAGCTGGCTGAGACGAGAGATAAGTTCGTGCTCGCTCTCTAAACTACCGGACTCAATCATTGCAGCAATCCGCGCGCGATATCTAAGAGCCCTTGTACATTGAACGGTTTGGTGATCCATGCCGATGCTCCCGCGGCACTAGCTTCTTTCAGCGCCGCCTGATCGGACTCGGTAGTCAATACGATAATGGGCAGACTATGATAGGTCGGCCTGGCGCGCAAATGCCGAATAAACGCGAGCCCGTTCATTCGCGGCATATTGAGGTCTGTCACGACGATATCGATGTGTGTCGACGTCGCCTTCTGTAATCCCTCTAGTCCGTCGGAAGCCTCGATAATTTCGAACCCGGCACTTGCGAATGTTACCCGGATCATCTGCCGGACGCTTGGCGAGTCATCGATCGCGAGCAGTATCGGCATAAGCTTCCTCACCATGACGCATGTTCATACGAGCGATCGCAACGCTGCGGCACAACGCGTCATTGCATGCACGAGGTTCAATTATGCGCCACAGGAATGAAAGTTCGCTTAACCAGAAATGCTTCGGTATGGCGCTCGAACGCGAGCGGCGGCACAAAAAATGAACATCATTCTTTTTTTGCGCCGGCGGTACCTTAAAGCGATGACATCACTAGCTTTTTGGGCCTATAGTCATTTCGCGCCGCCTTGAACGGTTACCATCAATAGGGATTGGGCTCGTCGGGCCGCCCCTGAGATCGGTAAATGTTCCATTAAGTTGCTTTTTTGAACAAGCGCCATGCGAAGAGAAGAACGAAAACCCGTCAGTCGTCCGGCGAAAATTGAACTCGGCGAAGGTCAGGTTTTATCGTGTCGCATCGCCGATACCTCGCGCGGCGGCGCATTGCTGCTGATAGAAAACGCCGAGTGGCTGCCCAAATCGTTTGTCATCAACGACACATTCTCTGGCACCCGCCGTCGCGTTCGCGTTAGATGGACATCCCCCAATCGTGTCGGGGTTCAATACGTTGATGCCGGCGCGGCGCCAATGGCGCACAGGTCAGTCGGCTTCGGCAAACGAGTATAACGAACGTCGGGATCAATGCCGCCGTTCCGCGGCCGCCCAGCGGCCCAGGATGAGCTTCGCGATCTCCAAGTATTCGCCCCCGAAATGATGGCCGCCAGTTCTTTCAATAAGCGTCGCCCCTTTGAGTTCGGGCAACGTGCATCCAGTATCGCCGCTGGCCTTTTCTTCAACGCTGAAGATGCACGTCACCTTGTCCTTGGGCAACTCGGCCATGAACGGGCGCAGGCTGATGTCGGCGGACGATCGAATTCCAAGCCAGCCGGCCATTGACATTTCGAGACGCCCAACGGGCTCCGGCGCCATCAGCACAATCAGTTTTACCTGCTTTTGAAGATCCGGATCGAGCTTCGTCCAGACCATCGGGATGGTCGCGGCCCCGAACGAATAACCGATCAGTGATACGTCCTTGGTATGCCACGCGGCTCTGTAATAACGCGCTATGCGATCGAGATCGCTGGCGATGGTTTGCGGATTTTTCTCGCTCCAAAAGTATCGCAGTGTATCGAGACCAATAACGGATATGCCGTCCTTCGAGAGCGCCTCACCGATTTGCTTGTCGATGTCCCGCCATCCCCCATCACCAGAAAGAAAGATCGCAAGACCCGTCGGGTTATTCGCAGGAAGTTCCGTCAAAGGCAGATCACCGATCGAAGCTTTCGGCACGACGATCATGTCGAAGACGGCTTTGACCGCCAGCGATAAGACCGAAGCATCTGTCGCATCCCCATGTTCGATCAATGTCCCGGGGTTGGCATCGACGAAGGGTTTGAGCCTAGTATCGGCAGGATCATTTGCGAAGATTGCCCATTTGCCGTTGAGCTTGATCGGTCCGTACTGGAACGCGCCGTCCTTGCTTCCGAGAACCGGTGCGCCACTACAAAATGAAGCGCTTGATGCGAGCGAAGACGAAAATCCGGAACTGAGCGCCCCGGAAACGCTGTTGGGGGGTGCTTGCGCCAATGTGAGGTACGCGATGGTGCCCGACCGGCCCAGGCCGAAGAAGACGGGCGACTCCCACGCTTGCATGCCAAGGGCACGTTCGGAGAGGCGAACGAGATCTTCGATATCGCCGAAGAGTTGATTGCAACGCCCCGCTGGCACGCTCGTATCGAGAATACCGCGCATCACGCCGGCATCCAGAATTGCAACCGCTGCACCTTGGCTCCCAAGCGCATCGGCGATTGGCTGATACGACGGCGAGGCTTTATCGGAATCCGCCATCAAAACAACAAACGCTGAAGGGGCGTTGCCGGACCACTGGACGGGAACATTGCCAAAGCGCTTTTGCGCTATCGTTTCCGTTGCGGCGGACGCTGGCGTCCCAATCGAGACAATAATGCAGCAAATGCAGAAAGCTGCAGCCAGTAAGCGAGCGATGCTTAGATGGCGCGATCTCTGGACCATTCTTTATTCCCGTCGGATGTTGAGCGCCGTGCGCTGGCACTGATAAGGGAGGTAACGTCGAAAAGCGTTTGCGGCAGGCGCAAGCCGTGCTCATAGGCGAGGTATTTCGTCCGCCATTCCGGCTTGAACTTGCTTTTGAAAATACGGACGCCTTCGAAGTGATAGAGCCGGTCGCCGTACCTGAAAAATAACCCGGCGAGACGGGCCCACCGCGACGCGAGCCTGTGATCGGGAAGGCCTGAGAGCGGCGCCATCCCGAGATTGAACCATTTGTAGCCTTCGGCTTTCGTCTGCTCCAAAAGTTTGAGAACGAGATACTCCATCGCTCCTTCCGGAGCACCGGGAATTTGGCGCATTAAATCCAGCGTGCACGCAGATGCCGAATCGTTCCGCCAGAGGTTTGCGAAGGCCACGATGCGGCTGTCATGACGGAGCACGGCAACGTCGTGGCGTTCGACATACTCGGGGTTCCAGAAGCCGAGCGAAAATCCCTTCTCGCGATGTCCGCGTTGGACGAGCCACGCGTCCGACACGCGCTTTAATGCCGCAAAAAACTTAGGAACTATCGCCGCCGGCAAAATTTCGAATTCTATATTGGCCTTCTCGGCGCGCGTTTTGGTCTGACGAAGCCGCTTTCCAGCCTTGCCATCGAGCGTGAACGTTTCGAGATTGACCCAAGCTTCCTCGCCGAGCTTGATCAGGGAAAAGCCTGCGTCGAGATAGACTGGTAGGTGCTCCGCCGTGATCTGATAGAAAACCGGAGCTCCTTTCTGCTCGTCGGCACTTTCCTTGAACCGCCACACAAGATCGATGACATCGGCGCTGTTATTGGCGATCGGGTCACCCATCGCGACCCACGTCGAACCGCGCACGCCATACATGACGAAACCGTTGCCGCTCTGGGAAAACAGGAAGCGCTTATCACCGGTAAACGCCAGCTCCACTGTGACTTGCGAGGAGTGACGTGCGATCTCTTCCGCACGCCGAAGTTCATCGACTGATGCCTTGTGGCTGATGTTCGGCGCTTTGTGAAGCAACTGGTAAGAGGCGATGATCATCACGATAATCGCTGCGCCGAGTGTGGCGCGCAGAAAACGCGACGCATCCTGATGATAGGCGAACTCCCACCACAAGGAATTGTCATACGGAACGCCACGATAGATGGCCAAGCCGATCAGGATCGACGCTCCAATGGCAATCAACACAGCAAGAATAGCTGACGTCGAAAGCCGGCCCGCAAATACGCCACCCTTGCGGTAAAATTCCTGCCGACCAGCGATCAGGACCAAAGCCGCCGCGAGACAAGCGAGTGCTTCGATGAAATCGAAACCTTTTGTGATCGAGAAGACTGCACCGCTCAGCAACAGAATGATTGCGAGTTGCCAAGCCGAGCGCAGTCGGTGCGCCAAGCCGTTTGCGATCACCAGCAAAACGGTTCCAACGAGGCTCGCGATGAAATGCGAGGCCTCGACAAAGGGCAACGGCAGAAAGTCGCGAATGAGCCAGAGGCGGTGGGCGGGAAGCGTCCCTGAAATCAACAAAATCAGTCCGCCGAAGAAGGTCACAACAGCCGCGAGTGGAGGAATGATTGGTTCGATGATCGTGGCCGAGGTGCTGTCGTCCTCATGCGCCAGTCCTCTGCGGCCGCGCATCTCGTGCGCGATCAGCATGGTCAGCGCGATGATCACGGGCGCGATGTAATAAATCAGCCGGAAGAGCAGGAGTGCGCCAACGAGTTCTCCAGTCGGATGCTGCGTCACGCCGAGCAGGATGACGGCGTCGAATACTCCGAGCCCACCTGGCACGTGGCTGATGACCCCAAGCACGGTCGCGAGCGCAAAGACGACGAAAAAACCCGGCATTGTGATGTGCAGATCTTGCGGCAACAGAACCCAAAGCGCCGATGCCGCCGCTGCAACGTCGAGCATGCCAACGAAGATCGCCCCAATCGTTGCACGCGTGCCGGGAAGCGGCAGCCGCCAATTCGCAATTTCGATTCGGATTGGACGGATCGACACGTAGACGAGCCAGATGGTGATGACGGCGAGGATCATCGTTCCCAACAGCCGGCACGTCGGGATGCTCAAGTGCACCAGCGCTGAGACAAGCTGCGGATCGACGGCGAGACAGATTCCCGCAATCGCCGCCAGGCCCGCCCAGAAACTCAGCGCGCAGAGCATCACGATGCCGAGGATGCGATCGGTGTCGACCCCCCAGACGCGATAGAGCCGCAATCGAACAGCTCCGCCGGTCAGGACACCGAAGCCAAACGTAAAAGTGACAGCATGGCTGATGAAAGACGTGACTGCTGTGATCCTTAGCGGGACCCGCCCGGCGCCGACGACCCTGAGCGCGATGAAATCATAGCCGACCAAGGCTGCATAAGAGAGAATCGTAAAAAGCCCAGAGAGCGCCAGATGCGAAAGCGGGAAGGTCGCTATCGTGTGCCGGACCTGCGGCCACGAAATATCTTCGAGGCTCCGATAAAGGACAGTAGCCGCATACGAGAACGCCGCGAGCGCGACGATGGCGCCGACAACGGACCAATCAATGCGTTCGAGAAGCCTTGGGCCGGGCACCGTTGGCTGTGGAGCCTCGTTCTGCGTCTCAGCCATTGTAAGTGTACCGCCCGAAATGAAGATTGATCCGCCCTGGTGCTAGCGCGGCGCGTGGAACCGAAAAAGTTAGCCATTGGTAATCTTGAAGGAAACTACGTTCCCGCGTTTATCGGCAGTTTCAGAGGCCTATAGGTCGCGGATGTGCGAAAGTTAAAGCGCCACAAGCGCCGCACATTGCGCGTCGAACGATCTACGAAGGTAAGATCCCTGCCAGCCAGCAAGCCCAATGCGCCGCCGGGCCATCCGCCTGGCGGGGGAAGCTCCAACCGAATGGTCTGCACGCAAATTATAGGGAGGTACCGGCGCCGGTCGTGCGTTGCCAACCCATCCGAAGACGGACGATAACTGTCCTCAAACGCAGTGGGACATCTGCCGATGACCTCGGTGATTCGATCCGGAATCAACAGCTGACAACAGCATTGAAGTAAACTGCGAGTTTGTCGTTGCGCTTCGGCCCAACAATTTGATTTTTTGCGCAGCTCTGCTTGAGAGCTGGGCGCTTAGACATATATCCCTCTTGCGTTCGATCTATTGAGTTGGTGCGGCGCAAGGACGTATCTTTATCGTCGTCGGCCAAGGGCCTTCGACTGCTCTACCGGGGGACAGGGCGGAATGCGCAACCGGGATTTGATTTCGGTATTTTTGCTGGCAACGGCGATAGGGGGCATCGCGCAGCCGAGCATCGCCAAGCATCGGCCCAAAAATGTTGCCGCAACGAATGGCGATCCCTGCGCGGCGCCGCTTGACTATGTGCGCGAGCGGATCGATAAAATCAAAGCACTTCGTGCATCGGCGCCCGCCACAAACGGCAACCTGTTCGATTTGTTCGGCGGCAAGAATGACGTTGATACTCAGAAATCCGCGGAGATATCGAATCTCCGCTACGAAGCCGACGGCGTCAATGCGCTGCTCGCGGCGGGCGGATGCGAATCCTTCAACCTCGATCAAGAACTTTCGCAGGGATCAAAGTAACGCTTCGGCCAGAGTTACGGTCAGAAATTCCGACAACGCCCTCATCAACATCCGCCGTTCCATTTCAATGGGCTGTTTCAGTCACATCGTGTTGTCATACTTAAGGAACGGCGCGAAGACTATTGCCAACCGCGAGTTCGGATGGTCAATCTCTCCCATATTTTTTGCTCAAGCCTGAGCAATATTTCTTATTGTATGTGAAGTCATACTGGCCATGACGATTAGCACCTTCGTTGCGGAGGAACTACCGGCATTGCTGGATCTCCTCTACGGTGCAGCCTTGGACGGAGATCAGTGGCCGATATTTCTCCAGCGGTTGATGAAGCCCTTCGATGGGGCGAACGGCATTCTGCATTTTTTCGATGTCGAGACGCAGACGACGCCTCTGGCATATCCCTTCGGGCTAGAGCTTGAATACCTCATCGGCTATCAGGAGCACTTCGCGAGCTGCAATCCGTATCCCATTCAGGCGTTCGGCAAAATGCCGCTTTTCGAGGTCGCTCCGGCAACAACCGTTCTGAGCAGGGAAGAAGCGCTGCGTACCGAATTCTATAATGACTGGATGAAGCCTCAAGGGATTAGTCCGGATCATCTTGGCTGCATGGTCCATAAGGATGCCCAGCAAATGGTGATCCTCGCAATCGCTCCAAAGGAAAAAGAGCTGGAGCGGAACAATGACGGCTACATCAAACAGTTTGAAATTCTGGCGCCTCACTTAAAACGCGCGATCGCACTTTCGAAAGTAAGCCGCGCGGATCGGGTCACGGATGGTCTGCCCGCACAATTTTCGTGCGGCGCCATGCTGATTTCGCAAACTCGTGCCGTTAAGGCCGCAAATCCGCCCGCAGAAAGCCTGTTGCGCGAGGAATTGTTTCTTTCGGTGGATCCACTGGGAAAGCTGCGGGGAAGGGACGCAGATGTGCATTCGGCGCTTGTCGCAGCGATTGATGCCGTGTTTGTCCGCCGCGAGCCGCTTGGTGGCCCTGTTCGTTGCCGGCTTCCCTCGACGGGCGATAGAGTATCACTCGTCATTTTGAAATTGCCGATGATTGCCGCGCAATTGGCGTTGGTTCTCGTAATTGAACAGCCGACCAAAGGCGCGGTTCGCTTTCCGGGACAGTTCACCGCTGCTGAGGCGAGATTGGCTGATGCTCTCTTGAATGGTCAATCTCTCGCAGAGTTCTGCGATCATGTCGGTGTATCGATCAACACAGCACGTAAACAGCTCGCAGCTTTGTTTGCGAAGACCGGAACCAACAGACAGGCAGCCCTTGTGGCTTGGCTTCTGCAACGAATTTCATAGGTAATTACGCAGAAAGTATAGGGTTCCGAATTTCGATTGAGGTGAGATAATTTTATCCGACGGGAGCAGAAAAAAAAAGATAGCGCTGGCTACGGGCCCGTGTGTCTAGCCTGCGTTACGATCAAACACATAGAGAAACGTGATTGTTGATCCATAAATGGCCATTCAACGTATTTTTTTCAGTTCTTCTCATTGCCGCATGCGCGCCAGCCTTCTTTACAGTTTGAAGGAGATATTATGTCAGACGACCGCCTCGACTTTCTCGCACTCTGCCGCACCATAGAAGAAGGTGCGCACACTGATCTTTCTGAGGCCGATCGTGAGCTTTTAATCGTTCTTCACAAGGCCCTGAGCGGCTTGAAGGTTGCGGTCGAGAGGGCGCTTTTGAATTCATCGATGGAAGAACATATAATGAATTAACTCGATGCCTACGGAAGGCACGGGTTTTGGAATGAGGCGTCGATGAAAGTTGACTCGCCCAGAATCGCACTGCGATCCCTCTAAAGCTGGGCGCGTGGCGTGCCCTGTTCAGCTCGCGCGACTGCCTTGATGTAGGGCACCCCAGCAACTTACAGTCCGTCCTGTCATTGCTGTACTCAGCACGGCAGCGCTGTCGGCGGCGCGATCACCGAAATCCCAAAGGTGTTTTTTTACGCCTTCGAATACGAGGGCATGGACGGCAAGGTGTATGCAGTCTCGGACGGTCGGCGTGGGCCGCCACATTTTTGTTGAAGCTGGTTCGCCGTGTAGAAGGTTATAAACGGCCAAGAAAATGCCATATATATTAATAACTTACGCAGCGATTCTGCTCAATAAATTGTCGGCTGGGATGAACTCTTGCGGCGCACCAGCCAACGACCATTGCGGTTGCCGTACAAAGTCTGACCGTCATCATGCATGGGCCGCGAAGACACATCGCACTCAGGCATATTATGCCTATCTTCCGCATGGGAATCAGAATCGGAAGAAAAGGGTTGAGCGTTGCCAATCGAGACGGAGTTCACGCCGATCGCATCGGCTTTAGGCGGAGCATTGATCGGCTGCTCGGCTGTTATTCTTATGCTTATGGGTGGCCGCATCGCCGGTATCAGCGGAATGCTGAGCCGCATGCTCTTACCAGGGCGCGATAGCAAGCCGGTTCAAGCACTGGCTTTCGTCGTTGGGTTGATTGTGGCCCCCTTTGTTTGGACAGCGGTATCAGGGAGCGCCATTTCCCAAACGGTCACCGATAATCTGCCACTCGCGGCTATCGCAGGTTTGCTCGTTGGTTTCGGCGCGGTGTACGGTGGCGGCTGTACGAGTGGCCATGGCGTTTGCGGGCTGTCGAGGGTTTCGCCTCGTTCGATCGTAGCGACCACCGTTTTCATGGCGGTGGCGTTCGCCGTCGTTTTCATCGTGCGCCATGTGATCGGAGCCGGCCAATGATCGTTTTAGTCAATTTGCTCGCCGGTCTCGTTTTTGGCTTCGGCCTACTTCTCTCTGGCATGGCCAACCCTGCAAAGGTTCTGAACTTCCTCGACATCGCCGGCCATTGGGATCCGAGCTTGGCGTTTGTCATGGGCGGTGCCGTGATTATCACCGCCATAGGCTACCGCCTGATCTTCCGCCGCCCCAAGCCTCTGCTCGATGAGAGCTTCCATCTTCCGACGGCGCGGCAGATCGACGGCAAGCTTGTTCTTGGTGCAGCTTTGTTTGGGATTGGCTGGGGATTGGTTGGTCTTTGTCCTGGGCCCGCACTTGTCTCGATTGCGCTCGCATCTCCGGCTATCTTCATTTTTGTTCCGGCGATGTTGATTGGTGTCGCGCTCGCTTCATGGCTCAAACGCGCATGATCTCGTTCTAAGCCCGCTCCCCGATCAGGCGGAGACGACAAAGCAACGCCAAACATTGAAATGGGGCTTAGAGCCTTGTAACGCAGCGTCGAACTTGGCTGACCCTAGTTGACGGTCGTGCTGCCGGTCGGAAGCGCAGCTTTGTTAGCTTGCGGTGGTGGTGCCGTGAGTGGCTGCACAGGCGATCCCGGACCGATCTTCTGAAGATTACCCGTAATCACGAGATCCTTTTCGTCCAAGCCGACAACGCTTACGAGATCACCCTCGGTCGGTCCCAGCTTCACCAGCTTTTGCTCGGCGACGTTCTTCGGTCCGACAACATAAACGTATTTGCCGAGCTGGCTCGAACCGATCGCCGTTTGTGGAACGAGCAGAGCGTTCGGGTTTTCGCCAGCATGCACGCGAATGCGGACGTATTGCCCTGGCAGCAGCCCGTAGTCGGCATTTGCAATCGTGGCCCTGGCAGTCAACGTGCCCGTCAGATGGTCGACCGCATTGTCAACGAATGTGATCTTGCCTTTATGCGGCGGTTTATTCTCACCCGGTACGAACACATCAGCCGCAATAGCTCCGCTCTTGCGTACTTTCTCGATCGTGTCGAGGTCCGTTTCCGACGGGTTGAAGGTGACATAAATCGGATCGAGTTGAACGAGCGTATTGAGCGGGGCTCCAGCAACGCTGATCAACGTGCCGATAGGCGCTTGGTTTTTGCCAAGCCTTCCTGAGAACGGCGCACGGATTTGCGTGTACTCCAGATTGAGTTCAGCGGTGCGGATAGCTGCATCGTCGATATTGATCGCAGCCTCGCTCTGGCGCAGCGAACTCGACCGCTGGTCGAACGTGTCTTTGGCAAGCCAGCCGCTTTTCGTCAGCTCTGTGCCGCGCTGCAGATTCGATTGAGCGTAATCGCGTGCTGCAATATCCCGCTCCTTCTCGGCCTTCGCTCGGTCGAGCGCGGCCTGATAGTCGCGCGGGTCGATTGTGTAAAGCAGCGTGCCTTCCTTGACGTCCGAACCGTCAGGCACGTGTTGCGCTTGAAGATAACCGGATACCCGGGCCTGCAGCGTGATGTTATTGATCGACTCTGTCCGGGCCGGATAATCGAGATAGATACTGACCGGGCGCTTCACGACCGGCCCAACTGGAACCGGCATGACAAACGCGGCCTGCTGCGGCGGTGCATCCTTGCTTTCAACCTCGGCGAGGAGCTTTGGCATCTCCGCGCGATAGGCATAGGCCGCGACGCCGCCGATGGCGATCAATCCAAGAAAAGCTACTTTCCAAAGGCGCATCGCGAATCCTTATCTATTCGGCAGCGACAGGGGCTGAAGGACCATGTGGGATATGCGTCTCGCCCGGCGCATCTGCGTCGCGGCCCTCACGCCATTTTTCTATGGTGGCATAGAAGACCGGCACGAAGAGTAATGTGAGCAGTGTCGCCGCCAGCATGCCGCCGAACACGGTTGTCCCGATGGATTGTCGGCTTGCCGCACCCGCGCCGGAGGCAATCATCAGTGGGACGACACCGAGTATGAAGGCAAAGGCGGTCATCAGGATGGGACGAAGGCGCAGACGTCCCGCTTCCATCGCAGCCTCGACGATCGACAGGCCTTCGAGACGCCGTCGCTTGGCGAACTCGACGATCAGAATGGCGTTTTTCGCCGATAGCCCGATCAGCATCACGAAACCGATCTGCGAATATACGTCGATCTGCATGTGCCGCACCCAGATCGCAAGCAACGCGCCGAACAGGGCGAGTGGCACGGCCAGCAACACCATGAACGGCATCGACCAGCTCTCATACTGCGCGGCGAGGATCAGGAAGACGAATACGCTGGCAAGCGCAAACACCATGATCGCGATGGATCCGGCTTTGAGTTCCTGAAACGTAATGCCAGTCCATTCGTAGCCGAAGTCTCGTGGCAGCGCTGTCGCCGCCGCACGTTCCATCGCCGCGATCGCTTGGCCCGTACTGTAACCTGGTGCCGGTCCACCGTTGATGAGCGCGGCAGCATAGTTGTTGTAATGTGGAACTGTTTCAGGCCCAACAATGGGTTTTAGAGTGCCTAGCGTGCTGAGAGGAACCATGCCGCCGGTATCGTTCCGCACGTACAGCTTTGACAAATCGGACGCGTTCGCCCGCGAAGACTTATCTGCTTGCAACGTAACTCGGAAGGTTCGACCGAACAGATTGAAGTCGTTTACGTAGAGAGAGCCAAGATAGATCTGCAACGTGTTGAAAACGTCCGGCAGGTTGAGGCCCAAAAGCTTCGCTTTCGAGCGGTCGAGGTCGTACTTGAATTGCGGCGTTGACGTCGAGAAGGATGAGAACAACTGCTGCGCATCGAGCTCCGGCTGCTTGCGCGCTTCTGCAATCAAAGCCTGTGTCGCATCGTTGAGCGCCTGACTGCCGCGCCCGGTCAAATCCTCAACCTGGAATTCAAAGCCGCCGGTCGTACCGAGACCCGGGATCGACGGTGGATCGAAGCTGAGTGCAATTGCCTCGGGGATCATAAGCAACTTAGGGCGCACCGCAGCCACAAGGTTTGATGCGCTTTGTGACGGTGGCCGCTCGTCCCAAGGCTTCAGGATGGCGAACTCGACCGCTGAATTTGACTGCGCCGCATTGGTCAAAAAGTTCAGTCCGCTGATCGAGCCGACGATATCGACGCCAGGTGTCGCCTCCAGAATGTCGCGAACTTTCTTCGCGACTTCGTCGGTTCGTTCAAGGGAAGCCCCGTCGGGCAACTGGACGACGACGAAGAAATAACCTTGGTCTTCGACAGGAAGAAACGTCGAAGGAACACGCTGGGCGATGAAATACGTGGCGGCCAGGATGCCGGCAAACAGCATCAGCATCACCCACCGGATCCGAATGAGGAAGTGCACGAGTCGGGCGTAGCCGTGCGACATGTGGTCGAAACCAGCGTTGAACCACCGGAACAGAATGAAAGTGGACGCAGGCTTGTGTCGCAGAAACGCGGCGGCAAGCGCCGGGCTAAGCGTCAGCGAGTTGAATGCTGATAGTCCGACGGAAATCGCAACCGTCAATGCAAACTGATTGTAAAGCCGGCCGGAAACACCTGGAATGAACGCGACTGGGATGAATACGGCCATCAACACGCCGGTCGTCGCGATGATGGGGCCGGTCACTTCCGACATTGCCTTCAAGGCGGCATCCATGGGTTTCAGGCCGTTTTCAAGCTGCCGCTCGACGTTCTCAACCACGACGATGGCGTCGTCGACCACAAGTCCAATGGCAAGCACCATGCCGAGCAAACTCAGCATGTTCAGCGAAAAGCCGAGCGCCTCCATGATGACGAGCGTCGCTATCAGAGATACCGGAATCGCGATTGTTGGAATGATTGTCGTACGCCAGCTTTGTAGGAAAATGTAGACGACGAGCACGACCAGGAACAACGCTTCGAGCAGCGTGAACACCACGTCGTGCATGGCGGCCGAAACGAAGCGCGTCGTGTCGTAGTGCATCGCGTACGAGATGCCTTTAGGAAACCGCTTTGACAGTTCCTTCATTTTGGCCAGCACGCGTTCCTGCAATTCAAGCGCGTTGGACCCTGGCATCTGAAACACCGCCAGCACGACGGATGGGTCTTTGCCGAAGAACGCAGTTGAGGAATATTGCAGCGCGCCTAGCTCGATCCGCGCCACATCTCGAAGCCGAACGATTGCGCCGGTCGATGGATTGGCGCGAAGCACGATGTTGCCGAACTCT
This sequence comes from Pseudomonadota bacterium, assembly GCA_018242255.1. Lineage (GTDB taxonomy): Bacteria > Pseudomonadota > Alphaproteobacteria > Rhizobiales > Hyphomicrobiaceae > Hyphomicrobium_B. Next base: position 47,739 of record JAFECH010000369.1, read on the forward strand.
TCCGGACTACTGAGGCGCCCGGTGGCGTTGATCTGCATCTCGAATGGCGTACCGGGCGGCGCGGGCGATTGTCCAATCTTGCCAGCCGCGACCTGAATGTTCTGCTCCGCGACGGCATTTTGTACGTCGACTGCTGTAATGCCGAGCTGCGAGAGCTTGTCGGGGTCGAGCCAGAGCCGCATCGAATAGCGCCGCTCGCCGAAGATCTGCACGTCGCCGACGCCCGCCAATCGCTTCAATGGGTCGACGATCTGGAGATAGGCATAATTGCTGAGCGTGACGGGATCGACCGAATGGTCGGGCGACGTCAGGTTGACGATCAGCACGAAGTTCGGATTTTGCTTGCGTATCGTGATGCCGGCCTGATTGACGATCGGCGGCAGCTGCGACGACGCTTCCGAAACTCGGTTCTGGACGTCGACCGCAGCGATGCTGAGCGGATAGCCTACGTCAAAAGTGATCGTGATCGTCGAGGAGCCGTCGTTCGAACTCGACGACGACATGTAAGTCATGCCTTCGACGCCGTTGATCTGCTGTTCGAGCGGAGTGGTGACAGTATCGGCGACGACCTGTGCGCTGGCGCCAGGATAGATTGCGCTAACGACCACCTGGGGCGGCGTCACGTCCGGAAGCTGCGAGACAGGCAGAAGGAAATAGCAAATGGCGCCCGCCAGAACCATGATGACGGCGATCGCTGAAGCGAAGATCGGTCGATGTATAAAGAAGTTGACCATGCGTCGTCCGTGCTGAAGCGCGGGAGCAATCAATCGCTATTGGTCCGGCCCCTCTCCCCCAAAAGCCCGATGCGCCTTTAAAACCTGAAGTGACCGCTATCTCAAGCGCGGATTCAGCCGATCTTCGGGCAACTTTCCCAAGCAAACTATGAGTTTACCGACATTACGGAGGATGGCTCCGGATTTCTCAACAATCTCCGTGGCTTCGAATCGACGCGGAGAAATGAGCCTTGTCGCCACCGCGACCCTGCGTGGCGAAATGTCATGGGACTACGGTCGATCCTGCAGCCCGTCCTAAACATTCTCGGGTTCGGCCCCGCCGTCGAAATTTGTCAATACTGCCGACGAGGCTTCAACGATGGTCGGACACTTCGTTGTTAGCTCGCGCAATCTCTTTTTCGAGATCAGCGAGATCCAGGAACTGGTCCGCCTGACGGCGCAACTCATCCGCGATCATCGGCGGCTGCGTCTGCAATGTGGAAACGATGCTAACTCTTTTTCCCATCTGCTGGAGAGCCGCAACCAGACTGCGAAAATCTCCGTCGCCGGAAAATATCACGATGTGATCGAGATTTTCCGCGAGACGCAAGGCGTCGACGGCCAACTCGATATCCATATTGCCCTTGATTTTGCGGCGGCCCGAACCGTCCACGAATTCTTTCGAAGGCTTGGTGACCATCGAAAACCCATTGTAATCCAACCAATCGACCAGCGGACGGATAGAGGAATATTCCTGATCGTCGGCCAGCGCCGTGTAATACAGCGCTCTCACCAAAAGAACCTTGCAGCGGAAAAAGCGGAGCAATTTTTTATAATCAATATCGAAGCCCAGCGATTTTGCCGTCGCATAAAGATTGGCGCCATCAATAAATAAAGCTACCCGCTCGGTCGGATAGAAATTCATTCGCGCCTTCCAGATAAAAATGAGCAAGATCAGGCGTGAGATATTTGATTAGCAGATCAGAATGTCAATCCGTCTGATTAGTCTGCTGGCGATGTATATCAAAATTTGCATCACCTGTGTCTGATACCCCCGCCGAGGCACTTGCGAATAATCAGTATGCGTCGTTATTGGTCGACTGCCGGATATCGAGATTTTGACGAAAATAAGAATGAGGCGCACGCAGCCGGGAAAAAACACATATTGACCCGGACGCTCGGTCGGTCCTTTCAACTCGCAAGGCGCTATGTGCGCTGTTCTCAGGAACTCCCTTTTAAACGCAGGCGTTCGAGCTTTATGTGCCTGCACGGGGGCGCTCTCATGCTCAAACACCTGGATGACTGAGCCAAACCGGCGTGCTAACGACCCGGCTGTAACCCCGCAATTCGGCATCCGTCGATTGTGCCTCGCATTTGGCGCCTCGTCCCGCGTTTGGCGTCTTTGGGCAGGCTCCAGCGGGAAATCATTTCAGGAATCATGCAATGTCCAGATCAGAGCGCGGAACGCAGACGCTGGCGTCGCGCCAGGACGAGCCGTCCGAGCCATTGGCGATCTCTTTCGTAGAATTCGTCTGTCTCTGCGCGAGCCTCATGGCCATAACGGCGCTCGCGATAGACATCATGCTGCCGGCTCTTCCCGCGATCGCCTCCTCGTTCGGCGTCGCGAGCGAAAATGATCAGCAATTGATCGTCGTCCTGTATATGGCTGGTTTTGCGGTCGGACAGATTTTTTTTGGTCCGCTTTCGGATCATTACGGCCGCAAGCCGATGCTCCTGCTGGGCCTTGGCGTTTTTATCCTCGGCACGATCGCGGCCGTATGGGCGAAGTCGTTCGAGATGCTGTTGGTAGCGCGCCTCGTTCAGGGCGTTGGCGCGGCCTCGCCTCGGATCATAGCCATCGCGGTGATCCGCGATCTTTACGCCGGACGGCAGATGGCCCGCGTGATGTCATTCGCGATGATCGTCTTCATCACCATTCCGGTTCTCGCCCCGTCCATCGGGCAGGCGCTGGTTCATGTCGGAAATTGGCATTGGATCTTTGTTGTGCTTTTCGTGATGGCGGTGGGAGCAGCGATCTGGTCCGGTCTGCGGCTGCCGGAAACCGCGCGCCCGGCGTTGGGCGTCGAGCGGCCGTTGACGTTGGTCCAAGCGCTCCTGGCTGCTCTTCTAAACCCTCTGACGGCTGGGTACGGCGCGGCCGGCGGCTTCATGTTCGGGTGTCTGCTTGCCTACGTGGCGAGCGCCCAGCAGGTGTTCGTCGACGTATTCAGAATCGGTGATGTGTTTCCAATTGTCTTTGGCGCCATCGCGTCAGCGATTGCTGTCGCGTCGTTCGTCAACGCACGGTTGGTCGGGCGCCTCGGTATGCGCCGTGTTTCGCATACGGCGCTGGTCGGATTCATTGCCGTATCCTTGCTGCTCGCCGCCGCCTCGGCATTCGGCGCTGCAGGCTTCGTGACGTTTGCGGTTGCAGTCGGATTGGGCTTCTTTCTCTTTGGTCTGATCGCGCCAAACTTCAACGCGATCGCCATGGAGCCGCAGGGGCACAACGCCGGCATGGCCTCATCCGTCGTCGGTGCGCTAGGTACGGCAATCGGCGCGCTTGCCGGCGGTCTCGTCGCGAGGGGCTTCGACGGCTCGATCTTCCCGATATCCGCGGGGTTCGCCGTCTGCAGCCTCATTGCGGGTAGCTTGGTGCTGAGCGTCGAAGGGCCGTCCGGAATGTTCGGTCGCAATCGGACAACGTGAGGACGGGCCTAAAATTTCTGTAACGCGCGCCAGAATGTATCTGCGGGCTTGGCCTCATATGCCGTCTTGTACTACATGCTGGCGCGAATGAGGTTTATGCTGTTGGCCCAATTCGCTGGCTGCGAGGCGAGACGAGCATGAGAATTCTGCTGCTTGAAGACGATCAGAATACTGCAGCGTACATTTTGAAAGGCCTCGAAGAAGAAGGCCATACCGTCGATCATCTGGCGGACGGTCGCGACGCAGTCGCTCAGGCCGTCGCGGAAAATTACGACGTCATTATTCTTGATCGCATGCTTCCGAGTCTCGATGGCTTGGCGATTATCAAAACTATTCGCAGCGCCGGTCGCGGCGTGCCGGTTCTGTTTTTGACGGCGCTCGGCGGCGTCGATGACCGCGTTGAAGGCTTGGACGCTGGCGCCGACGATTATCTTGTGAAGCCGTTTGCGTTCTCGGAGCTTCTCGCGCGAGTCAATGCGCTGGCCCGTCGCCCGCACACCAAGGGCGAGGAAACGCGGCTCAAGGTCGGTGACCTTGAAATAGATCTCGTCAGCCGAAAGGTGACGCGCGGCGGCGACCTCATCGACTTGCAGCCGCGAGAATTCCGATTGCTGGAAGTCCTGATGCGCAACCGCGGTCGGGTCGTGACCCGCACCATGCTGCTCGAACGTGTGTGGAGCTTCCACTTCGATCCGAAGACAAGTGTCGTCGAAACGCACATCTCGCGGCTAAGGGCTAAGATAGACAAGCCCTATGGCAAGGAATTAATTCATACCATCCGCGGGAGCGGCTACACGGTCAATGACGGCTCGTGATCTTTTGAAGCGCACGCCGTTTCGCCTGGCGGCGACGTTCTCGCTGTTTTTCATCACGACGATCCTGGCGCTTTTCACGGTTTTCTATCTCGTTGCGAGCGCGCGACTAGTCGCCGACATTCGCGATCGTGTCGAGACGACGCTCGATTCCCTTGCCGCGCTGGACGGCGAGCGCACGTTTGACGATCTCGTCGGCCTTGTCGCAAGCGAAAGTGAATCGGTGCGCGATCCCGATTTCATCATGGAGCTTGTCGACAAGAAGGGGAATTTTTTGGCGGGCAATGTTCGCGGCGTTAAAGATTCGAACCAATGGATGACACTGAAGCGGTCCGACCTTTTTCTGACCCTCGATCGCGGGGAGCCGGACGATGAGTTCCTGGCGATCTGGAGGCCTTTGGTTAAAGGTAAATTGCTGGTGGGCAGCGACAACAGCGAAGTCAAGCAGATGAAATCGTTTCTGCAGAAGCTGCTTGGCTATGGTTTGTTAGCAGCTTTTCTGGCGATTGCGCTTTGCGCCACCTATTTCGCTCGCGAAACGCAACATCGCATCGACGCCTTCGCGCGCCCGCTTGCGCGCGTATCGATGGGTGAGGTCACGGCACGAGTTCCGACATCCGGCCAGCAGGACGATATCGATCAGGTCGCGATGCAGGTGAACGGCATGCTGGGAAATCTGCAGCGACTGATCGAAAACGTGAATCAATCCTCGTCCGACATTGCGCACGATTTGAAAAAGCCGCTCGGGCGATTGCGCCAGCGTCTTGAGGACGCCAGCCGCGGCGCGAATGACAAAACCGAATTTCAAGGCGCAATCGATAGCGCGCTCGACGATATCGACTCAATCTCCGAAACGTTCGACGCGCTTTTGCGCATCACGCAGATCGAGGCCGGCGCTCGTAAATCCCGCTTCGTGACGCTCGATCTGGGGCAGGTGCTCGCCGATGTTCGCGATGTCTACGACATCGTGGCCGAAGATGAGGGCGATCGCCTCTCATACACGTCAGCGTGTTCCGGCCCGGCGGACGTTCGCGGCGACCGCGAGCTTCTTGTCCAGCTCTTTGCCAATCTCATCGAGAACTCCATCCGCCATTGTCCGCCCGGAACGGAAATTTCGATCCATTTGACGTCGGAGCCCGGTGCTTTTGTCGTGAAAGTCACTGACACCGGACCCGGTATTCCGGAGCATGAGCGCGAAAATGTTTTCCGCCGGCTCTATCGACTTGAGCGGGCGAGATCGACCGACGGCAGTGGTCTGGGTCTCAGCCTTGTCGCCGCGATTGTCGAGCTGCACAGCGCAAAAATCGATCTAACGGATAATGAGCCAGGGCTGAGGGTGGAAGTGCGATTTCCAGTGGCGTCCTGAGCGTGGAGATGCGCGAGCCGCAATAAAATCGGACGGCGCATGCGGAAATGCGCCCTCCGACGTCCCCCCCGGTTCGTCCCGTTGTCCGATTGTCTTCAGGCAGCAAGTTCGGCCTTCAGCGCATCGAATAGCTTTACCTGATCTCCGACCAGCTCGCGCTTTTCATCGCGGCGGACGAAGATCTTGAACATCGCTTCTCCCGCAGCATTGAAGAATTGGATCGAGCGGGATTCGCGGCCCATGAAAGGCCGCATGACGAAGGCGATAGACGTGCAGTTCTCGGACTTGATGTGGCCGCCGATCGGACTGTCGCCGTGCAGATTGAAGTAACCCCGACCCACAGAACCGGGTGGAATGGGGCCTTCGCATTCGAGCACGATGTCCGGCGTATGCACGATGAAGACCACAGAACCCCACGAAGTGAGGGCGGCAAGGATCTTCTCGAACGCACTGCCAGGAACGATGGCGCGATGCTCAACTGGCAGCGCTTCGACGGCATCGAACGTGCTCACGCCGTACTCGCGGGCAATCTGTTCGAGAATACCGTCCGCATTCCTTGCGAGGCGCTCCCATAGCGGCGACCGCGCCGGGGTGTCTGATGTCAGAGCTTCGCTCATGATGTCTATTCGGCCGCCGCGAGAACAGACTTTGTTCCGTCGGACGCGACTTCCTGAATAACTTCGAAGCCCTCGAATTCCGGGTGCCCGAGATAAAGCTTCTTGGCCGTCCCGGCGCCGGAATGTGATTTCCGGAATGATTCCGATTTCGTCCAGGCCTCGAAGTCGGCAAACGACCGCCACATCGTGTGCGAGGAATAAAGGACATGATCCTCTTTGGCCGGACCGCGAAGCAGATGGAACGTGATGAAGCCCGGCTCTTTGTGCAGGTTTACTTCGCGCGACAGCCAGACTTCTTCGAAATCCTTCTCCGCTCCGTGTTCGACTTTGAAGCGGTTCATTGCGATGTACATGTGATCACCTTCATTGACATATGAACAGCGGGCCGGGAGCTGGGGTTTATTGGCGAACCAGCCCGCTGTTTATGATCTCAGAGCGGCGAGACGGGAAGTCAAAAGCTCTAAGACGCATTTTAGATCGAAATCCGTTTGATGCGATAAGCAAGTGCGCACCGCGAGCGAACGCTAAAGTTATATACGCAAAGAGTCAACATTATCCGCTTTTCGATTTAGGCATGGTGGGCGATGTGACTGGGCAGCATTTGCCCGATATTGAGAAGATTGCCGTCGTCATCGATGAAGTGAAACTCACGCATTCCCCACGGCTTGTCTTCGACGGTCGAAAGGCGTTTCGCGCGCCCGTTGTTGAAAGCGATATGCCAATCGTCGACGTCGCTCACGCGAATGTAAGCCGAAACGCAATGCGGCTCGGGAATGTGCGTGACGCCGGAGATATGAAGTTCAACATTGTGTCGGCGCAGAATGAGATAATTATGTGCAGCGTTCACGACGCTGAAGCCCTTGCTGGCGTAAGTCTCGGATGCGCGCACCATATCTATCGAAATGAGAACAGGAATTGCCAACGGCACGGCTACGCTAACGTCACGAAATTCGTCCGGCAATGTCATCATTGTGTTGCGGCTCCGGTTCCCAGTCTACGGGCGATCGCTGCTGGCAGAATCACCCGCCTGCCCTCTCCCGATGATACGATCTGCAGTCGACACCCGAACGTGTGGCTGAGAAGGTCTTCATTCAAGATGTCATCCGGTGTGCCGTGTCCGACAATTCGGCCGTCGGCCATCAGTACGACGTCATCAGCGAACGCTGCGGCAAGATTGAGATCGTGAATGACGAGCAAGATGGCGCGTCCGCTTTGTGCTTGCTTTTTGATAAGGGCTAGCACGTCACTTTGATGCTTGAGATCAAGACTCGCCGTCGGTTCATCGAGAAGCAGTGCGGCAGTTTCGCCCGGTTGGCGCGGTAACGTGTCCAACTGGCATAAGGCACGCGCAATGTGGACGCGTTGTTTCTCGCCGCCGGAAAGCTCATGCAGCATACGGGCTTCGAAAGCATGAAGCCCTACGGCGCGAAGTGCTTGGCGCGCAACCGTCGCAGCTTCGGTGTCGCGAACGCCAAATCCTGGCACCGTCGCACCAAGCATGACGACTTCAAGAACCGTGAAAGGAAACGAGAGGCTGGTCGATTGGGTCACGACCGAGCGTCGTGTTGCAAGGCGTGCGACGGAAATATGACTGATATCATCCCCATCGAGTAGAACGGCACCTTCCGTCGGGCGCAGTTCGCCCGCCATGACGCGCAACAGCGTCGACTTTCCCGCACCGTTCGGACCGATAATCGCCGTCAGTCGACCCGAAGCGATCATTAGCGAGGCATCGGCAAGGAGTGCCTTTGCACCACGTTTTACCGTGATATTGCGAGCTTCGAGCATGTGGTCACTCCAATCCCCGCACACCGCGCCGCAAAACGAGATGAAGGAAGACGGGTGCGCCGATGAATGCCAGGACGATCCCGATTGGAAGTTCGGCGGGCCTCACGATCATCCGCGCGACGATATCGGCGACGATCACGAGTGCCGCGCCAAGTACGGCACTACCGGGAAGGACGGCGCGATGGTCCGGGCCAGCGATCAAACGCATGACATGCGGTACCACGAGGCCGACGAAGCCGATCACGCCTGCCACCGCAACCGACGCGCCGACCGCCGCCGCTGTCGCTGCAATTACGAGCCGTTTGGTGCGCTCGGTGTCGACACCGAGATGCATGGCTTCCGCTTCGCCCAGCAGAAACCCATTCAGTCCCCGCGCCAACCGCGGCACCAAAAGTGCGAGCACGACAGCAAACGGTGTGACTGCGGACACCTTTTGCCAGCTCGCGCCCGAAAGTGATCCCATTTGCCAGAGCGTCAAATCGCGAAGCTCGCGATCGTCGCTGACATAGACGATGACACCGCTGATCGACGCCGCGAACGCTCCGACCGCAATGCCCGCAAGAAGCAGTGTGCCGACTGCAAGCTCGCCGTGACGCGACGCAATGACAACCAGAATGATGGTCGTGAGTAAGCCTCCGAAGAAGGCAGCAATCGGTAAAGCGTAAATTCCAAGCGGTGCAACGATGGGCGCTGCGATGCCATGCCCGAGCACGATCGCCGAAATGGCGAATAGCGCTGCGCCTGACGACACGCCAATAAGGCCAGGATCGGCGAGTGGATTACGGAATAGGCCCTGCATCATGGCGCCAGACGTCGCCAACGCCGCTCCGACGAATGCAGCAAGTAGCGTCCGTGGCAGCCGCAGATCGATCAGCACGAGACGATCGCGGGCGGCAGCGGCATCCGTCGTGAAACCGAGTGAGGCCTCAAACGCACGCGGCAACGCCTGGAGCGAAATCCCGGTTGGTCCAATGGCAAGCGAAAGTACTGCGACGGTCAGCAGCAGCGCTGCGAGCGCCAAAAAAACTTTTCCGCGTGACGGCCTGACAGTCGCTCCCGCCCAGGCGAGCTTGGAGTCGAATGTCGTCACGGCGCTGCGGTCGCCTGACCGCCCTCTGCGTAAACTGCCTTCATCAGGTCGCGCGCGGCCGAGGGAGCACGTGGCCCGAAGCCTAGTAGATAGAGCCCGTCCATAGCGACGAGGCTCTTTGTTTTAGCCGCGGGCGATTGGCTCAATCCCGCGAGTGCCAGCGCTTGGCTCGCATTATGATCATCTGTCGCGCCCCGGCGCATCATCACGACGACGTCAGGCGCAAATTCCGCTAATTGCTCGTCGCTGACCGGCTTGAATCCGCTCACGCCTGTCGCCGCGTTGTCGACGCCCGCAAGCTGCAATATGGAATCCGCCGATGTGCCGGACCCAGCCACGGTTGCTCGGCCATTCTGAATGGCGAGAACGAACAGCGCCTTCTTGCGGGTTTTGATAAGCTTTCGATCATTTTCAAGCGCCGCGAACTCAGATTCGACCTTCGATGCGAGCGCCTTCGCGGCATCATCGGCACCGACCACGCTTCCGACGTGAAGAATCTTGGCAGGCACGCCTTCGGCTGATGGCTTGTCCGCGATATCGACATAACGTACGCCGCTGCTCTTCAGCGCGTTGACGACTTCCGGCGGCCCCGCGCCATCCGAAGCGATAATCAGCGTCGGATTGACCGATAGCGTGCCTTCCGCGGAAAGCGCGCGCATATAGCCGACCGACTTTTTCTCTTTCAGAGCCTGTGGCGGAAACTGACTCGTCACGTCTACGGCAACGATTTTGTCCTGCTGGCCGAGGTCATATAGAATTTCGGTTATATCGCCGCCAATAGATAAAATGCGCGTCGTCTCGATGGCTGCGTCCGCCGCCGTTGCGCGATGAGAGAAAGACGGCATAGCCATCGCCGCGAGCGCCGCGCCGGCCATGATGAAAAGTCGTGTTGCCACGCGCATGTGAAAAAAGTCCCGTTGATGTGCAGTTGAGCAGATTTACTTCGTCAGAATGAGCTTGCCTGTCGATGTGATCCGCAGGCGGTACTCTTGTCCGCGATGGATGAGCACCGCTTCGCGGCCGCCTTTGAGGAGTTCATCCACGCGATAACGGACCGAACTCTCGAAGGCATCCCGATGATGGTTGTCGGGCGCGGGCTTGCAGATCTCGGAGCCGGGCTCGCCTTGTTGCAGACGAGGTCCGGCAAGCGGTTTTTGAGGTGGCATTCTCTCGTTCAACGCGACAAAGTTAGATACAGCCATGGCGTTATGGATCTTCAGTGCAGGTAGACGGCCTGGACGGTCTGTGCCTGCAATTCCGGAACGTCGGTTCCGTTAGCGATTTGCGAGCTTGCAAGTTGCAATTGAAGCGTGGCGAGCGAGCGAGCCGCCGACTGTGTCCGCGTCGAGGTCTGAGTTTTGTCGAGTGCCAACATCAATCCGCGTTGAATGCCGTGTTCGTCGCGCGTGCGCATGGCTTTGAGAAGACCTGCGACCGCAAGTTCGTCCGGCGACACGTGCTGACAGCCGACGCTGAGATACGAGAAACCGATCTTTCGCTCGGCGCGAAGTGCCCGAAGCAACGACGTCACGCGCGCCACCAGAAGCGGGCCATCGCCCATTCCGAGATTTTCCTCCGAGATCTTGACGGCGATCTCCCAAGGCTGCGCTGAGCCACTGGTGTAGATTTCGCAAACGGCGCGAAACACGTCGAGCGTAACATTCTCGACCGGCGAGAATCCAAGTTCGCTGCGAAGGGGAAATCCGAGCGCATGCCCGGCGCAGACATCTTCGCCGTCCTGAGTGCGGTTGTTGGATTTAGAGGTCTTGTTCCGCATTGTTGTTCATCCGCGGGTTATGGAATGGAGGGAAGAGCTTGAATGTCAGCGTCGGCTTCGCCAGCGAAACGCGGCCGCGACGGTGAAACGTCGCTAGCGGATATGACGCCGTCTCGTCGGACATCTTCCGAGAGATCTGACAGCATGCGATCGAAGGCAGACACGTGACCCGTGGCGAAATCCCAGATCATTCCGACCGAGGCAGAAAACATTGAAGCGGCGAGCGCGGCGTTGGACGTATCGCATACGTCAAACCGCTCACCGGCGAACTGTGAGCGCTTCATGAGGCTTCTCTCCAAAGTATCGGGGTTCAAGGCCCCGCAAATGGCAGACGCGCCATTAAGCGAAAGTATACTTATGGAGTCAAGTTTAATGTTTGGGCATTTTCCGATGCGGCCGGCTCTTGCGGCTGCTGCTCCATGCGCTCATGGATCATGCGATGAACGAACGCCAGCTTGTCGTAGGCGGGTTCCGGAATGACGAACGGGTAGAAATCGTCATGCCCCATGCTTCGGCTAAGACTGTTCATAGCGATGGTCAGTGGAATCCAGCGCGCCATCAACACGCCGAACGTCACGCTGGAATAAATGTCGTCGCGGAGATCCAGGCGAAGGCCATGCCCTTGCATGCCTTCAGCGGCTGCGGTGTCGAGTGCATCGACCATGTGGAGATAGTGCGCCCACGTCTCGGCCCAATCTTCCCATGGGTGCGCGCTGGCGTAGGCCGATACGTATTGCTCTTGCCAATCGGGGACCGGTCCGTTGGCGTGGTGGCGAGCGAGCGCCGCATCGTAATCGTCGCGTTCGTCGCCGAAAATTTCGCGAAATTCTTCGAGCCGCCCGGCCTCTTCGACAAGCACCATCCAATAGTAATGTCCGCTTTCGTGGCGAAGATGGCCAAGCAGCGAACGATACGGTTCGTCGAATTGCTGGCGCTGCCGTTCGCGTTCAACGGCGTCGGCTTCGCTGACGTCAATGGTCACGACGCCATCGAGGTGTCCGGTCAGCGCATTGCGAACGAAGTCGAACGTCAGCGGCCCTTTTGTTGAAGCTGAGCCGTCGAACGGCAGACCGAACCGCAGCAGCGAATAGACCAGCCGCTTCTTGGCGTGCTCGATCGCGCGCCAAGCCAGGAGACTTCCGGGCTCGGAGAGATTGGGAATGATGCGATTGAGGTCGCAGGCTTTACAAAAGATGTTGCTATCGTTCTCGGGCGTCAGCCAGTTGCAGACGCCGAATTCGGCATTGGCACAGTAACGTAGCGCGATGTCGTCCGGAGCGGCACTAAGTTTGCGGAAGATCGGAATGTCGGGCGTCGTTTCGCTTAAGCCCGCGTCCGTGATGGCAACGATGGCTTGCTCGGCGCTATCAAAGCCAAGCGTGCTAGCGCATTTCACACACTTCACGTTCTCAAAATAAACGGTATTTCCGCAGTTCGAGCAGGCAAAATTCTTCATTCTGGCGACCGCCAACTCCTGAAAAGGAAAGTATGCCTTTCCAGTATGGCCCAAACACACGAGGCGGCGACATCGCAGCTTCCGTTCGAGCGATTTTGCGGATAAGTCACGCAGTTGCCTTCATAAAACGCAAGGGGCTGCTAATTCTTCAGCATTCTGCCCAAACGTCCAGCAGAAATTTGGGCTGCGCAGTTTTTAGGCTGCGCCACGCTTGTACCACATCTATCGGACCGCTAACGCAGGTAGACATATTTCGTTGCTGAGCGCTCGTCTGACGGGCGTCCATCGCGAGATCAAACAGGGATAATGCCTCATCCATGGCCCTTCATGTCGCGCTGACCCATAAAACGAGCTACCGGTACGATCGACGTGTCAACATGGGGCCACAAGTCGTCAGGCTGTGGCCGGCGCCGCACTGCCGAACCCCTATCCTCAGCTATTCGCTGACCATCACCCCCAAGACGCATTTTCTCAATTGGCAACAGGATCCGTTCGGCAATTTCCTGGCGCGCGTCGTGATGCCGGAGGAAACGACGGAATTTTCCGTCACGGTGGACCTCGTCGCCGACATGGCGGTGATCAATCCGTTCGACTTTTTCATCGAGGAGAGCGCGAAGGACTGGCCGTTCACCTATGACGACCACCTGAAGCAGGAGCTTGCGCCGTATCTCGTGCCTGACGCGGTTGGCCCGAACCTCAAGCGCTATCTCAAAAAGGTCAGCACGAAGCCGCAAACGACGATCGACTTCATATGCGATCTCAATCGCATGGTGCAGAGCGACGTCGGCTACCTCATCCGCATGGAGCCCGGAGTCCAGACGCCCGAACAGACGCTTTCAAATGCTTCGGGCTCCTGCCGCGACAGCGCTTGGCTGCTGACGCAGATCATGCGCAACGTTGGCCTCGCTGCGCGTTTCGTATCCGGCTACCTGATCCAGCTAAAGCCCGACGTGAAACCGCTCGACGGCCCCGCTGGTACCGATACGGATTTCACCGATCTGCATGCTTGGTGCGAAGTCTACATCCCCGGTGCCGGCTGGATCGGCCTTGACGCAACGTCTGGCCTGCTCGCTGGCGAAGGCCATATCCCGCTGGCTGCCACGCCGCATCCCGTCAGCGCTGCGCCGATCACTGGCAGCCACACCCAGGCCGAGGTTGAATTCGACTTCGTGATGGCCGTGACGCGCATTCGCGAAACCCCGCGCGTGACAAAGCCCTACGATGACGAAACCTGGACGTCGATCGTCGAAACCGGCAAAGCCGTCGATGAGCGCCTCACAAAGGGTGACGTTCGCCTCAGCATGGGTGGCGAGCCGACGTTTGTCTCGGCGGACGATATGGAAGGCGCGGAATGGAATACCGCGGCCGTTGGCCCGACCAAGCGCCGCTATGCTGACGAACTCGTTCGCCGTCTACAGCGCCGTTTCGCGCCGGGCGCCATGCTGCATTACGGCCAGGGCAAATGGTATCCCGGCGAGCAACTGCCGCGCTGGGCTTTCGCGCTCTACTGGCGCGGTGACGGCCAACCGCTTTGGGAAAACCAGGATCTGATCGTCAGTGAAAGCGTCGCCCGCCCTGCGACCCCGGAAGACGCCGACAAGCTAATGCGCGGAGTGTGCAAGCAACTTGGTCTCCCCGATGACAGCGCGATGCCGGCGTACGAGGACCCGGCGCATTTTCTCCTGGTCGAACGAAAGCTGCCGATCAACGTCACGGCCGAAGACAACAAGCTTGAAGATCCGGCCGAGCGTGCGCGCATCGCCCGTGTGTTCGATCGCGGCCTCGGTTCTGTCGCAAGCTACGTGCTGCCGATCCAGGCGTGGCAGACCGCTGACCGAGGTCGTCGCTGGGTCACAGAACGCTGGGCGCTCCGCCGCGATCACCTGTTCCTTATTCCGGGCGATTCGCCTGCTGGGTTCCGGCTGCCCTTGCAGTCGTTTCCGGTCGTTTCGCCGCTCGACTATCCGCACGTGATCGAGTGCGATCCGATGGGCCCGAACCGGCCGCTTCCCGAACGTACGATCTTGCTACAGCAGCGCCGGGTCGTGACGCTCGAAGCGCCGCCTGTGAGCCAGCAAGCCAGCGTGGCGCCGGAAATATCCGGCTCCGTTCGCACCGCCTTGGCGATCGAGCCGCGCGGCAACGCCATCTGCGTGTTCATGCCACCACTTTACGATGCCGAAGACTATGCGGCGCTGATCGCGGCTGTCGAAGAGGCCGCCAAGCAGACCGGAGTGCCGGTGCAGATCGAAGGCTATAATCCGCCGCCGGACGCACGCCTGAACGTGATCAAGGTGACGCCCGATCCCGGCGTCATCGAAGTCAACATTCACCCTTCGACAAGCTGGGAAAACTCCGTCGCAATCACGACCGCGCTTTATGAGGAAGCGCATGCCACCCGCCTTAGCGCTGAAAAGTTCATGCTCGACGGTCGTCACACCGGAACCGGCGGCGGCAACCATATTGTGCTGGGCGGCATCACGCCTGCCGACAGTCCGTTTCTCCGGCGCCCCGATTTGTTGGCGTCCGTGGTCACCTACTGGCAGAACCATCCGGCGCTGTCGTACTTTTTCTCCGGCATGTTCATCGGCCCAACAAGCCAGGCGCCGCGTACCGATGAAGCGCGCCACGAGTCGCTTTACGAGCTTGAGATCGCGCTCTCGCAGGTGCCGAATCCGGGAATGGGCCATATCCCGCCGTGGCTGGTGGATCGTCTGTTCCGCAACTTGCTGATCGACGTCACCGGCAACACGCACCGTGCCGAGATCTGCATTGACAAGCTCTATTCGCCCGACGGCCCGACGGGACGCCTTGGGCTCGTGGAATTTCGTTCGTTCGAGATGCCGCCGCACGCGCGTATGAGCTTGGCGCAGCAGCTACTTCTCCGCGCCTTGGTGGTTATGTTCTGGGAAAAGCCCTACCGCCAAAAGCTCGTGCGCTGGGGGACCGCGCTCCATGATCGTTTCATGCTGCCGCACTACCTGTGGACCGATCTCGCCGCCGTCGTCGCCGATCTCAAAGAGGCGGGCCTGCCCATTGAGCTAGAATGGTTCCGCCCGCATTTCGAGTTCCGCTTCCCGCTTTTCGGCACCATCACCGCCGATAATCTAACCCTTGAGCTGCGTCAGGCTTTGGAGCCATGGCACGTCCTCGGCGAAGAAAGCACTGCGGGCGGCACGGCCCGATACGTCGATTCTTCGCTTGAACGTGTCGAGGTGAAGGTTAAGGGCCAGACCGGCGATCGCTACGTCGTGACCTGCAACGGCCGTCCCTTGCCGCTCGCTGGGACGGGGAACTGGGGCGAAGCGGTCGCGGGGGTCCGCTACCGCGCGTGGTGGCCACCCTCCGCGCTCCATCCGACCATTCCGCCACATGTGCCGCTGACGTTCGACGTCGTCGATACGTGGTCGGGCCGGTCGGTCGCGGGCTGTCGCTACCATGTCGCCCACCCCGGCGGCCGCAACTTCGAGGTGTTCCCGATCAACGCTTACGAAGCCGAAGGCCGCCGTCTGGCCCGATTCGACGCGGAAGGGCATACGGCCGGTCCGATGCACGTCAGGCCAGAGAGCGTTAACCCGGATTACCCGGCGACCCTCGACCTTCGGCGCAATCCAGGCTGAAAATCGCAATCGGAGCGTTTCCAAAGCGGTTCCCCCCTCTTTTGCCGCAGAGCCTCGCTTGCGGACGGCGATTCGGCACATGATAGTGTGTGTCGTTCAATCGGTGATTTGGGGGACCGTCGCGGCGTGGATCAGTCGGAATGACGACAGCAGCGGCAATGAAAGCGGAGCCATTGTTCAGCCTTTTGAGCGCCTATCGGCGTCAGGAGGTGTCGGGATTTGACGAACTGCTGGAAAACGGCGGATCGATCCGTGAGCACTGGCGTCCGCTGCTCAGCGACCTAGCGCAGCTGAGCGAAGCCGAGCGCGACTTGCGCGCCGCTCGTCTTGCCCGCCGGGTCCGCGAAACGGGCATCGCATATGATATTTTCGCCGACCCCAACACGTCGGCGCAGCGCTGGTGTCTCGATCTTCTCCCCGTTGTCATTTCGGCAAGCGAATGGCGTGGCCTTGAGCGCGCGCTCGTTCAGCGTGCCCGACTGTTCGACGCCATCCTGAACGATGTCTACGGCGATCAGAATTTGGTGCGCCAGGGCCTCATCCCGGCCGAGCTGCTGTTTTCCGATCCTGCCTATCTCGTTCCCTGCAGAGATGTGCTGCCGAATGCCGGCGGGCTGAGGTTCTATGCCGCCGATCTTGCCCGCGGCGAGGATGGTCAGTGGCGCGTCATCGACAATCACACCGAAACGTTGGCCGGCATCGGCTTTACTCTCGCCAATCGTGTCGTCCACACGCATGTCACGGGCGATATTTTCAAGGACTGCAACGCCCGTCGGTTGGCGCCCTATTTCCAGGAGCTGCAATCGACACTGACGTTGCACAGCGGCCGTGAAAACGCGCGCATCGCTTTGCTGACGCCAGGCCCCCACCACGAAGACTATTTCTCGCATGCTTATCTCGCGCGTTACCTCGGCTATCTGATCGTTGAGGGCCACGATCTCAAAACCCGAAATTCTCAGGTCTATCTCAAGACGCTCGAAGGCCTGAAAGAAATCGATCTGATCGTTCGCTGCATCAGCGGCAAATCAAGCGATCCGTTGGAACTTGATCCGACGGGCTTCATCGGCCCATCCGGCCTGCTGAGAGTCTGCCGTAAGTCGCCGCATCTCGTCGTCAATGCGATCGGCACGGCGCTGGCGCAAAACCGCGGTCTCGGGCCTTATCTGCCGCAACTCGCACAGTATGTTCTAGGCGAAGACCTGCTGCTCCAAGATGCGCATCGCCGCTGGCTCGGGGATGGCGAGGCCCGTCAAGAGCTGTTCGCAAACCCAGAGCGCTTCACCATCCGGAAGGCTCAGGAAGGAATGGGGCGGCCGGGCCAGGCGGCGCTGGGCTGGGAGGCGCGAGGGCTCTCGACATCGGAGCGCGAAGAGATTCGGCGCGAGATTGAGCTGCATGGCGCTACGCTCGTTGCCGAAGAAAAGATCGGATTTAGTTCGTCTCCCGTCTATTCCGACGGCGCGCTCATCCCGAAGCCGTTCGCGATTCGCGTTTATATGTCACGCACGTCCTCCGGCGATTATCAGGTTATGCCGGGCGGCCTCGCTATGTGCGTCGCGCCGGGCCGCGCCGTCGCTTTGAGTGCACCGGATGGACAGGCGCGCGACGTTTGGGTTATCGGCGAAGGCGAGCAGGCGCCGCACATCAGTCTCTGGCGGCCGACGCTCGCCACGGCGCGAGTCGCGAGATCGCAGCGCGTCATTCAAAGCCGCGTAGCCGACGATCTCTTTTGGCTCGGCCGGTACAGCGAGCGCGCCGATTGGACCATGCGCGTGCTGCGCGGCGCGCTCCGTCGCGTCGAAGAAGATAGCGGCCCACATACCGGGCAGCGCGCGGCGCGCAAATGCCTTGAGGTTTTGCTCGGCAAAGACCTGAGTTCTGTCACAGGCACTCGCGAAACTCCGCCCGACGATGTCATCGAGCGTCTTTGCCGCCGCCTCATAACGACAGGCCTCGGTTCGCGCACGCTGGAACGCACGCTCGACGGGCTTTATCGCGTTGCCCATCTCGTTCGAGACCGCCTCTCGCTGGAAGCCTGGCAGACGCTGAGCAAATTCCGCGGTGGCGAGTCCTGGCGCAAGGCTCTAACTTCCGCCCGCCCCGTCGAGATTCTCGACTTGCTCGATGAAGGCATCACCGCCGTTGCCGCGTTCAACGGGTTTATGCACGAAAACATGACGCGCAACTTCGGGTGGTCGTTCCTCGACATGGGTCGGCGCATCGAACGCGCGCAAAACCTCAGCGAAGCTATTCTGACACTATTCATTCCGGCGTCCGATCCGGAAGAGACGTCGAGCAGCCTTCTGCTGCTGCTCGAACTCGCGGACAGCTTCATCACCTATCGCTCCCGCTACCGGCTCGATCCGATGCTGCCGCTGGTCCTGGATTTGCTTTTGCTGGATGAGACAAATCCCCGAAGTCTCGCCTACCAACTCTCGGCCATCGCGCGCCATCTCGAAAGTTTACCGGACTCCTCGCAAGGGGCGAGCTTGCCTGACGACCGCCGCCTTATTATAGCCCTGCTAACGTCGATCCGTTTGGCCGACGTCGAAGCAATGGCGAAAGAAGAAACCGTAAAGACACTTGAGAGCCTGCTGATGGATCAGCTCGATATGCTGCCCGAGCTGTCCAACGAAATCTCGCGCCGCTACTTCAATGTGCTCGACGAAGCGCCCCATCGGACGCACACGAGGGTCGGTCCCTCGATATGATCTTCGATATCGTCCATAAGACACACTACCGCTACCGGTCGACAGTGGTGCAATCGTTGCACCTCGTGCACATGTCGCCGCGCACGATGCCAGGACAAATCGTTCGCAATCACAGTCTGCTTGTCGAACCTGCGCCCGCATCGCGGCAGGAGCGTATCGACGCGTTCGGCAACGTCGAAATCATTCTCGATATCGAAGAACCGCATCAAGAGCTTGTGCTGCTTGCGCGCAGCACCGTCGAGAAATCTCTGCCGCCTCCGGTCGATCTGACCGCAACGACGCCGTGGGATGCGCTCGATCTTTGTCTGAGCAAAGGCCCACAACAACGCGACGTTGACGTGTCAATGTTCCGCTGCGCCTCGCGGCTGACGCCGCCGACAATGGAAATCGCGGACTATGCGGCCTTCTCGTTCGCACCGATGCGGCCAGTCCTCGAAGGCGCCATGGATTTCGTCATGCGAATTTACAATGATTTTAAGTTCGATCCGCACGCAACCGATGTGTCGACGCCGGTTACGCAGGTCTTCGCCATGCGTCGCGGCGTCTGTCAGGACTTCGCGCATCTAGCACTCGCAGGCTTTCGCGCGCTTCGTATTCCGGCGCGCTACGTCAGCGGCTATCTCCACACGCACCCGCCGGTTGGGCGGCCGAAGCTGCAGGGCGCCGATGCTTCGCACGCGTGGATCTCAGTCTGGTCGCCGGAATACGGTTGGGTCGATCTCGATCCAACAAACGGCATCATTGTCCGCGATGAGCACATCACGGTCGCATTCGGCCGTGATTACGACGACGTCAGCCCGATCAGCGGCGTCCTGCGCGGTGGGGGCGAGCATGCCGTCAGCGTCGGCGTCGATGTGAACGTGGCTGCCGGCGCAACAGCAGACTGAACGACGGTCCCCTCGCCCGGTTCCTTTTTTGTGCCCTCTTGAAAGCTCTCGTGTGTGCTTGCATCTGTCGCCTTGAGGGGCGATGCCGCGCATCGCGCAAGGGAGAGCGCTGTGCACATTCGCGACACATTGGACGGCTACGGGCTCGTTTCGCGCCTGTTCCATTGGCTTATGGCCGTCGCGATCGTCGCCATGTTCGTCCTCGGCCTATGGATGGTCGGCCTCGACTATTACAGCCCCTACTACAATTCTGCCCCCGACATTCATCGCAGCGTCGGAATGATTCTATTGTTCACGCTGGCCGTCCGTCTTTTCTGGCGCATGATCAATGCCAAGCCCTCCGACGCCGAGCTTTCGCCGTTTGAGCGAAAAGCGTCGTTCGCGGTCCATTGGGGCTTCTACCTGCTGCTATTCGCGCTGCTGATCAGCGGCTACCTGATCTCGACGGCAGACGGCGCGCCTGTCAGCGTCTTCAGCTGGTTCGACGTGCCAGCACTCACGAAGATGCCCGGCCTCGAAACGCCGGTCGGCAACGTACATCGCATTCTCGCTTATGCCGTCATCGTGCTCGCAATCGTTCATGCGCTCGCGGCGCTGAAGCATCACGTCATCGACAGAAGCGCGATCCTGACCCGGATGTGGTCTGGCCCCACGAGTTCTTCACGCACGTTTGAAAAGGGAAATTAGCAATGACGTTCAAATATGCAGCGTTCGCCGCATCGTTGGCGGCGGTTGTGATGACGACACCGGCGATGGCCGCCGATTATAAAATCGACACCGACAATGCCCACGCGTCGATCACGTTCAAGGTCAACCATCTGGGCTTCAGTTGGATCATCGGCCGCTTCGACAAATTCTCCGGCACGTTCGCGTTCGACGACAAGAACCCCGACGCTTCGAAAGTGAAAGTCGATATCGATACCACCAGCGTCGACACCAACCTCGCGCTGCGCGACAAGCATCTGCGCGGCGCTGACCTTCTCGACACCGACAAGTACCCGACCGCCACGTTCGAAAGCACGGGCATCAAATCGACGGGGCCGAATAAGGCAACCGTCACCGGTAATCTCACGCTGCACGGCATCACCAAGGAAGTCGTGATCGACGCTGAGCACGTTGGCGGCGGCAAGGATCCGTGGGGCGGCTATCGCGATGGTTTCACCGGCACCACGAAAATCACGCTCGCCGATTTTGGCATCTTGCGCAATCTCGGTCCTGCAACGAAAGACGTCGAGCTGATCCTCAACATCGAAGGTATTCGTCAGTAACGGCGGAAGTCTACCAACGAAAGACGGCGGCGCCGCCGATCAATCCCGCGCCCGCCGCCGTCATCAACAGGACGTCGCCCGGATTATACGGCCGCGCTTCAGCGGTCGCCGACAGCGTAAACGGTATCGTCGCTGCCGAGCTGTTGCCGAAGTCTTCGATCGTTGAACGCAGGCGGTCGGCCGGAATGTCGAGTTGATGCGCAATGGTATTCATCATCCGCGCATTGGCTTGATGCGGAATGAGATGGGTGACTTCCGCCGACGTCATTCCCGCTTTTGCAAGCGAGCGTTCAGCACAATCCGTCATGATCGCAACGGCGCCCTGATAGACGGCCTTGCCATCCTCCATGACCATCAGAACGTCTTTCGGATCGGTGATCTGGGAAAACGGCATTCTGCTACCGCCGCCAGGAATCTTGATCAGATCGTAGTGCTGACCTTTCGACGTAAGATGCGCGCCGATAATTCCTGCGTCGCGACGCTCGGTCGGCGCTAGCAAGACAGCGCCCGCGGCATCCGCGAACAGAACGCTACTGCCGCGATCGCTCTCATTGATGCGCCTGGAAAGAATATTCGCCGCGATGACAAGCACCGGGATGCCCTGCGTGCGCACAAAACTGTCCGCAAGTGTCAGGGCATAAAGAAACCCCGCGCAAGCCCCCGCCATATCGATCGATCCGGCATTTGCAAGCCCAAGGCGATGCGCAACAAGCGGTGCCGACGGCGGCAGCAAATGATCGGGCGTCGATGTTGCAAGCAGCAGCAACCCGACGTCGTCGCATGACATCTCGGTCCGCGCCAGCGCCATGTCGCCGGCTTTGACGGCGATATCCGAGAGCGCTTCGCCGTCTGCCGCATAGCGTCGTGCGTCGATCCCTGTGCGCCGCTTGATCCAGCCCGCTTCGAGGCCGAGCCGCGTCTCGATCTCGTGGTTCGGAACGACGCGATCCGGCGCGTAATGGCCGTGCCCTACGATGGCAACGCCGCTCATGCCAGCACCTCTTCGACGGCGTCGCTGAGGGCATTGTAGACGAACCGAAGATCGTCCTTCGTCGTGCAGTAGGGAGGCATGATGTAAACCGTAGAGCCGAGCGGACGAAGCAGAACGCCGCGCTCCAGTAATTGCACTCTAAGCTTCAAGGCAACGTCAGCTAGGTAGCCGGGTTGAATATCGGCAAGCTCAAACGCCGCAATCGTCCCGAGCTGACGCAGATTCGCAAAGCGCGGATCTGTTTGCAGTTCGTTGAGACACAAGGCCTGGTTCTGTGCCAGCGCGAGGATGCGTTCCAGCACCGGCTCTGTCCGCCAGATTTCGAGATTCGCTGCCGCGGCCGCGCAGGCGATCGGATTGGCCGTATACGAACTGGAATGGAAAAACGTCCGCGAACGATCTTTCGAAAGGTGCGCGTCGTAGATCGCAGTCGTCGAGAGCGTCACTGCCAGTGGTATAGAGCCACCCGTCAGGCCCTTCGCGACGCACATGACGTCCGGCGAGATGCCAGCCTGTTCGCATGCGAATATGGTGCCGGTTCGCCCGAAGCACGTCATGACCTCGTCGGCGATGAACAGCACGCCGTGCGCTTTGCAGATGCGGTGCATCTCTTTCAGAGTATCGGCGTCGTAGAACAGCATGCCGCCTGCGCCGAGCACCAGTGGCTCGCAGACGAAAGCCGCGACATCGCCTTTGCGGCACGCGATCTCTAGCGCGTCGAACGTCGGCTGAGCGTGATGCGGTTTCGGACAGGGAATGCGTCCGACTTCGAAAAGCAGCGGCTCGTAGGCCGCATTGAAGACACCCCGCGCGCCGGCCGACATCGTACCGATAGTGTCGCCGTGATAGCCATGCTCGAGCGCCAGGATCCGCGTGCGGCTCTCGCCGATATTTTTCCAATAGCCGAGCGCCATTTTCAGCGCGACCTCGACCGACGTCGAGCCACTGTCGGAAAAGAAGACGTGGGATAAGCCGCGCGGCACGATTTTCAATAGACCCTCAGCAACCTCCTCGGCGGGTGCATGCGTGAATCCTGCGAAAATAACCTGATCGAGTACCGACGCCTGCTCTCGTATCGCCGCAATGATTTTCGGATGCCGGTGGCCGTGCGTGATGACCCACCATGACGACACGCCGTCGAAGATCCGCTGGCCGTCGTCAGCTTCGAGCCATGCGCCCTCGGCCGCCCGAATGCGGCGCATATCGGGTTCGAGCGCATGCTGCGTGAATGGGTGCCAGATCGGTGACGCATTCATGGCCCGACCGCCCCGATGTCGAGAACGTCGGCGACGGAGAAATTCTCTGCGAATGCGCGTTGCAGGCTGTCGGCTTCGAGCTTCGCAAGGCGCGGCAGTCGGCCCAAGCGCCTGACGCTGCCGAATGATGTGATTGCCTGTTCGCTGCTGCCGTTTGCGTCACCGATAAACGCGACACCAAGAATGGGAATGGCGCGGCGTTTCAAAGCTTCGATCGACAGCAGTGAATGGTTGATCGTGCCGAGCTTTGTCGATGCGCATAGTATTACGGGCAGGCGCCACTGCGCCAGCAAATCGACCTGCAGAAGCCGGCGCGTCAACGGCACCATCAATCCACCCGCCGTCTCGACGACGAGCGGGGTAGGCAGCCCAAACGGCGACAACTGTCGGGCATCGATCTCCACGCCGTCGATTTCTGCAGCGAAATGCGGTGATGCGGGCGTGTTGAGCCGATAGACTTCCGGCAGGATGTGCGCTTCCGGAAGGTCGGTCACTCGGCTGACGACGTCAGAATCCGTTTCGCCTTGAAGGCCTGACTGGATCGGCTTCCAGTAATAACCATCGAGCGCGCTGGTCAGCGCGGCGGAAAAGACGGTCTTGCCGACATCGGTGTCGGTGCCGGCGACGACGATGCGGATGGTCATGCTGCATTCTCCGCTTCCGCCGCCGCGAGATCGTCGATGAGGCGCGTAATCTCAAGCTCGCAAACATTGAGTGTGATCGTGAGCCGAAGTCGCGACGTACCTTCCGGCACGGTGGGCGGACGGATCGCGCGAACGTCATGCCCTCGGGTCTTCATCGCGGAAGCAAGCGCCATCGCCATGCCGTCATTGCCGATGATGAGAGGTTGGATCTGAGAGCCCGAAGCCGCAAATCGCGTTTTCGTTGTCAACTCCCGCGCGGCAAACGCAACGAGATCGAGCAAGCGCTGGCGCCGCTGCGGATCCTTTCGACAAATATCGAGCGCCGCACGCACAGCTGCAGCCATCAGCGGGGACGGCGCCGTCGCGTATATAAAGGCTCGACCACGATTGATCAGAAAGTCGCGGATCGTGCGCGGCGCAATCACGAGCGCACCCATCGCGCCGAGCGCCTTCCCGCACGTATGCACTGTTATGATGTTTTCGCGACCTTCAAGATCGGCGGCCAAGCCGCCTCCGCCCGGCCCGAGCACACCCGTCGCATGTGCTTCGTCGATGATCAGCATCGCGTCGTGACGATCTGCGATTGCGGCAAGCTCTGCGATCGGCGCGCGATCGCCGTCCATGCTGTAGAGACTTTCGATCGCGATCCAAGGCTGCCCGGTGCCGCCCGCAGCGCGCCACGCCTTGATCGCGTCGTCAAAGCCTTGCGCATCATTGTGGCGGATGGCCTTCGCTTCTGCCTTCGACAGCCGCATGCCTTCATGCGCACTGGCGTGGATCAACTCGTCGTAGACGATAAGGTCGCCGCGCGCAGGCAGGGTCGACAAAAGCGCGGCATTGGCGATGAAGCCGCCGCCGAAATAAAGGGCCGTCTCGCCGCCGAAGAAGCGCGCCGCTTCCTGTTCCAAAAGCTCGTGCTCAGGGTGATTGCCGCGCAATAAACGTGATCCGCCAGCGCCGACCGGCACGCCCCGCGCGATCGCCGCCTCTATGGCATCGGCAAGCTCGCGCGATTGCGCTAGTCCGAGATAATCGTTCGACGTGAAATCCAATCCGTGCGCCGGTTCGAGCGTCCTCAGACGCCCGCGGCGGGAGAGCGCGTCGAGCGCACGCTCATGATTGCCTGGCATCCTGATGTCCCGCGCACGTCGCGGGCTCGTGCGCCGAAGACGTGTCGATATCGAGTTCGAGCGCTGAAAGCCCGAGCTTGGCAAAAAGCTTGCTGTCCTTGTCTTCGCCGGGATTGTCGGCGGTCAACAGCGTTTCACCGACGAAGATCGAGTTGGCGCCGGCAAAGAAACACAGCGCCTGCATCTCGTCGCTCATGTCGGTGCGCCCCGCCGAGAGACGGACGAACGACTTCGGCATCATGATGCGAGCGACTGCGATGGTGCGCACAAAATCGATCGGATCGATCTGCTTGGTATTTTCGAGCGGCGTTCCTGGAATGGCGATCAGCATGTTGATCGGCACGCTCTCGGGATGCTCGTCGAGATTGGCGAGCGTCACCAGCATGTCGACGCGATCCTGGCGATCCTCGCCCATGCCGACGATGCCACCTGAGCAAACCTTCATGCCTGCATCGCGAACGCGCGCCAGCGTATCGAGCCGGTCGGCGTACGTGCGCGTCGTGATCACCTTGCTGTAGTAGGATTCCGACGTATCGACGTTGTGATTGTAGTAGTCGAGGCCCGCGTCGCGCAGTTTGACGATGTCGTCATCGCTCAGCATGCCGAGCGTCATGCACGTTTCCATGCCGAGCGCCTTGACGCCTTCGACCATCGCAACGACGACGTCCATGTCGCGCGCTTTCGGGCTCCGCCAGGCAGCGCCCATACAATAGCGCGTCGCGCCTGCGGCCTTGGCTTTCTTCGCTTCCGAAATAACCCGCTCGACTTCCATCAGCTTCGAGGCTTTGAGGCCGGTCTTGTGATGGGCCGACTGGCTGCAGTAGCCGCAGTCTTCCGCGCAGCCGCCGGTCTTGATCGACAGCAGGCGGCTCATCTGAACTTTGTTGGGATCGAACGACGTCCGGTGCACGCTTTGAGCCCGGAAGAGCAGATCCATGAATGGCAGCTCGTAGAGCGCCAGCGCTTCTTCACTCGTCCAATCGTGACGGATGGCGGGACCAGCGCGGTTAGCGGCGCGCGCGGACGGATCGAGTCGGGCAACGGTCGAGGTCATTCAGGCGTGATCTCCGTAGGGCGCATTGCCCTATGGGAGAATGTTTGCACCGCTTCCGCCCTGTCTCGCAACCGTCAAAATGCCTCCCTGATCGGCGAACTGCGCCAGAAAAGAGCAGGTCTCGGCCCGGTGGTTAATTTAGTTCCTCCGGAGGCGTCGGCAGAATGCCGAAAGGCACGCCATCTTCTACAAGCTCCTGGGCCTCTTCGAGCGTCGAGCTGCCGCGGATTTGGCGCTCTTCCGTCTCTCCGAAGTGCATTTTTCGCGCTTCTTCGGCAAATCGCGGTCCGACGTCTTCGGTATTGGCAATAACTTTCTGCGTGAAGGCCCTGAGCGCCTCGCGGACTGCGGCGCCGCTGCTGCCACCCCCTGCGGCGGCCGGAACGGCATCCGGCGTCGGCTGCGCTGGCAATGCGGCGCGCTTGGTGACGACGGAGGGCGCCATCGGCAGCTTGCTCACCTCGGTAGAACCGCAGTGCGGACACGCGATTTCTCCCGAGCGCGATTGCGTGTCGAAGTCAGCGCTGGCGCGAAACCAGCTCTCGAATTCGTGCCCGGAGGCACACCCTAGAAGATATTTGATCACTGCTCGTGTACCAGGTGCGGCGATTTCGAAGGGGTCGCGACGACGACATTGAAATCGCGGTCATGCATCAGCGACGGAATTTTTCGCCGGATTTGATCCGCGTAGGCGGCGTCGATGTCCGCAGTAATGACCTGGGGATCGACGCCGGCTTCTGCAAGGATTTCGCCCCATGGCGAGATGATGAGGCTATGGCCGAACGTCTCGCGGCCGTTTTCATGCAGGCCGCCCTGGCCCGCTGCCAGGATGAACGTACCCGTCTCGATCGCGCGCGCTTGCAAAAGTGTATGCCAGTGGGCTTCGCCCGTCGTCCGCGTGAAAGCGGCTGGCCCCGCAATGAACTTCGCCCCCGCCTTCGCCAACGCCCGATGGAGCGCTGGAAAGCGCAAATCGTAGCAAATC
The DNA here is from genome assembly GCA_018242255.1 of Pseudomonadota bacterium. Taxonomy (GTDB): domain Bacteria; phylum Pseudomonadota; class Alphaproteobacteria; order Rhizobiales; family Hyphomicrobiaceae; genus Hyphomicrobium_B. The sequence goes on from JAFECH010000369.1 coordinate 74,613, forward strand.
GTCAGGCCAAGCCGGCCCCAGGGCAAATCCGCAAGCATCGCGCTCGGACCCGCCTGATAGTTCGCGCTTTCGCTGTAGACTTCTCCGCCGCCGAGGTCGACGTCGAACATATGGATTTTGTCGTAGCGCGCCGCGACGTTGCCGTCGGGTGCGATGAGATAGGAGCGGTTTGCCAATCTCCCTTCGGCGACCTTGACTGCCATCGAGCCAATGTGCAGCCAGATCTTCTGCTTGCGGGCGGCATCAGTGAAAGCATGAAGAGCAGGGTTGCTCTGTTCCGGCTTCGTCTCCGCCATGAGGCGCGGTTGCTCGAGTTCCATTAGCGTCGTGCATTCCGGCGTCTGCACGTAGCTCGCACCTTTGTCTGCGGCTTCCTTTATGAGCGAAACTGCGTCGGCGACGTTGCGTGCGACGTCTCGGCCTGCCCTCATCTGGACGAGTGCCGCACGGAAAGTCGTCCCGGAGCCGGATGCCATCTCAGGATGCCGTCAGCAGCGTGTCGAGACGGCCTGACCGATCGAGATCGTAAAGATCGTCGCAACCACCAACGTGCACATCGCCGATCCAGATTTGCGGGACTGTCCGCCTGCCGCCTGAGCGCGAGGTGAGTTCGGCGCGAAGATCGCTTCGCCCGGTCAGGTCGACCTCTTCGAAAGTAGCGCCTTTCCGGCGCAGTAAGTCTTTCGCCATATGGCAAAAACAGCAATTTCCAGCCGTGTAGACCGTCACCTTCGGCATTGCTCGGCGCCTCTCTCTACGCCATTAGAAATCATTCGAATCAAAAGTAGCCTGTTCGCGAGGTCATGCAACCTTGCTTTGCAGTTTTGCGCCGCTGTGCCGCGCCTATGTCACTCTCTTTGCCGTTTCAGGAAAATCGTTCTGAAACAATGGCAAGTGCGAGGACATCAACGCGCCGTGCACCGGCACGTTTCAGCGCGATGGCGGCTGCGGAAGCCGTTGCGCCGCTCGTGATCACATCGTCGATCAGAACTATGGCTTTTCCTGAGACATTCGGCAATTCGTTCGCCGGGACACGGAAAACACCGGATACGTTTTTGAGGCGCTGAGTACGCGTCAGGCCAACTTGGTGCCCCGTCGAGCGGCGGCGCACAAGCGCGAAAGGATTGATTGGCTTGCCAGCGAGGCGGCCAGTTTCCGCCGCCAGGATCTGAGCCTGGTTGAACCGTCGCGACAGCAGCCGCCAGCGCGCCAGCGGCACGGGAACGAGGAGATCGGCATCCGCGAGCAATTCTTCGCCCGCGACCGCCAGCCAGCGTCCGAACAAACGGCGGGCGTTATGGCTATCGTGGAATTTGAACCCATGAATGAGCCGCCGCACCATCCCATCAAAGCGCGCTACGGCCCGAGCGCGGTCATAATCCGGCGGATCGGCGATGGCAGCCGCCGACAGCATCGGTCCGCCGGTGTCGATGGCGAGCGGTACGCCGAGCCGGTCACAGAGCGGCGGCCGGATGAACGCCACTTGCCGCCAGCAGGCAGGGCAAAGAGCATCGTGATCCATGATCCGCGTTTGGCAGCCGAGGCACAGAGGCGGCAGCAGGACATCGAGAGCAGAGCGTCCGAGGTGCTTCAGACCACGCGCGAACGCCCGGCGATCGCGGCGGCGCGATGCCTCCTCCGGGTCCACAAACGCAACCGGCAGACTGTTCGACATTGCGCAACTCTATCCCAACGCGCTAACGCGGGCGAGAGGAACGCCGCCGCAGATCGTCTGCCGCCGCGGTAAGAGACAATGATGGCTTTAGCGCCCCGCATATTCGACCGGACTTTGCTCCGAGCCCGACGCGATCGTATCGCGAGATCGCTCGGCGGCCAGTCTCTGCCCGATTTCCTGCTCGAGCGCGTCGCCGACGACTTTGCCGAAAGGCTTGTCTTCGTGCGCCGGGAGTTCCCCATGGCGGCTAGCATTGGAGCTTATCACGGGCTGTTGGCGGCGCGGCTTCGGTCGCTTCCGACCATCGGCCGGATCGTCGACGTCGAACCGGCCTACGATGCCATTTCGCTCGGGAAGGGTTGGAAAGTTGTCGCCGAAGAGGAAGTGCTGCCGTTCGCTCCGGCTTCTCTCGACCTTGTCGTTTCCGGACTGTCACTGCAATTCGTCAACGATCTGCCGGGCGCCCTCGTCCAGATCAATCGCGCCTTGAAGGCTGACGGCATGTTTCTCGGCGCCCTGCTTGGAGGCGAGACGCTAAAGGAGCTACGCGAAGCCTGGATCATGGCTGAAGACGAGGTACTCGGCGGCGCCTCTCCCCGCGTCGCGCCGTTTGCCGATGTCCGCGAACTGGGCGGCCTCTTGCAGCGCGCGGGCTTCGCGCTGCCCGTCGCCGACAACGACATTATCGAGGTGACATACGCCTCACCTCTGGCCCTGATGCAGGAACTCAAAGCCATGGCCGCGAGCAATCCGTTGCTCGAACGTCGCCGCGCGCCGGTAACGCGAAGCCTGCTTCTGCGGGCCGCCGAAATTTATCAGGACCGCTTCGGCCTGCCCAACGGCCGCATCCCGGCGACCTTCGAGATCGTCACGTTGACCGGCTGGGTGCCGCACGAAAGCCAGCAGAAGCCGCTGCAACCCGGCTCGGCCAAAGTCAGCCTGACCGATTTCCTGAAACCTCGGCCAAAAGATCCCGGAGCCACGGAATAAGAGGCTCGTCCGCCGGCGGCATCTGATAGCGGCTCAACTCGATGCCGCGGACCCATTTGACGGTCTGGCCCTCGCGAGGGCTGATCTCGCCGTCCCATGTCCGGCAGAGATAGAGCGGCATCAGCAGGTGAAATTTTTCGTAGGCGTAGCTCGCGAAATTGAACGGCGCGAGGCAGGTCCGACAAAGCTCGATGTCGAGCTCTTCTTTGAGTTCCCGGCACAGCGCGTCCTCGGGCGTCTCTCCGGATTCCACCTTACCGCCCGGAAACTCCCACAGCCCGGCCATCGACTTGCCGTTGGGGCGCTGGGCGATCAGAACGCGATTGTCGTCGTCGATAAGGGCGACGGCTGCAACGAGCAGCAGCGGTTTCGTCATGCCCGCCGCCTGAGCAGGTAAGCGACTTCTTCAAGCCGCGTCACGCCGCGCTTTTTTAGATTGTCGCTGGCCGCGAGGCCATCGCGCACTTCGAGAACGTCGATGTCGTATAGCTTGTCATAAAGCGCGCGCACCTCATCCTGTGTCACGGCAAATGGCGGGCCTTTGATCTCGCCTTCAGGATATTCGAGGGAGATAACGAAAATCGATGCCTGCGGCGGCAAGGCGTTCGCGAGCTTTTCTGCATATCGCGGCCGCATGTCGGGCGGCAGCGCAATCATCGCGGCACGGTCATAACAAGCGGCAACGCCCTGAAGGGCATCCACGGGTAGGGCGAAGAAATCGCCCTGATAGATTTTGTACGGGCCGGCCTCGAACACGTGAAACGGCCCGCTGGGGCTGACCATGGGTGTCAACGCGGATTCTTTGAAGAAGTCGCGAACAGCCAGTTCGGAAAGCTCCGCACCAATGACTTTGTGGCCCTGTTCGGCAAGCCAAATCATATCACGCGTTTTGCCTGAAAGCGGCACGAATACGGTGCAGCCTTTAGGCAACAACAGCCCCGACCAGAACTGCAGCAGCTGAGCGTGGATATGCGGTTGGTGAAACCCGATTTCGCCGCGCTGCCAGCGCTCCTCCCAGAAACTGTGTTCCATCGTGCGATTGATCCCTTCATCTGACGCTACCGTCAGGCTTGGCCTGCCCGGTTTTGGGCCTCAGCTCCGGTAGTCGGCGTTGATCGACACGTATTCGTGCGTCAGGTCGCACGTCCATACGCGCGCCGCCGCCTTGCCGACGCCGACGTCAGCGCGAATGACGATCTCGGCATTCTTCATGTAAGCCGCAACCGTCTTTTCGTCATAGTCCTCGGCGCGCTCGCCGTCGCGCGCGACGCAATGCGGACCAAACCAGATGGTCAGCTTATCCCGGTCCGCAGCTTCGCCCGACTTACCGACCGCCATGACGACGCGGCCCCAGTTCGGGTCTTCACCCGCAATCGCTGTCTTGAGGATTGGTGAGTTGGCGCAGGACAGAGCAATGGTACGGGCCGCGTGCCAGGATTTCGCTCCGGTAATCTCGAACGTCACGAACTTCGAGACGCCCTCGCCGTCTTTCGCCACCTGGATCGCGAGATCCCGCATCAAATCGTGAAGCGCCTCCGAGAACGCCTCCAGTTTTTTCGATTTCGCCTTCGTCACAGGCTTCTGCCCGCGCGTTTCTGCGGCGCCGGTCGCAAACATCAAGCAGGTATCGCTGGTCGACGTATCGCCGTCGACCGTCATGCAGTTGAACGTCGTCTGGACGTGCTCTGCCAGGAGTTCCTGCAATGCATCGGAGGAAATGGCGGCATCCGTGAAAATGAAGCACAGCATCGTCGCCATGTCGGGCGCGATCATGCCCGCGCCCTTGCAGAAGCCGTTGATCGTCACTTCGACGTCGCCGATGAGGGCTGTGCGCGTCGCGAGCTTCGGAAAGGTGTCCGTCGTCATGATCGCGCGCGCGGCAGCTTCGAAGGCGTCGGGCTCGGCACGCTTCGCAAGATCGGCGAGAAGATGCGCGAACTTTTCTGCATCCAGCGGCTCGCCGATAACGCCTGTCGATGCCACGAAAACTTCGTGCGGCTTGCACGCGACCGCTTCGGCGGCATGCGTGACGGTGATGTCGACGGCGTCGGCGCCCTTCTTACCGGTGAAGGCATTGGCATTGCCAGAGTTGACGACCAGCGCCCGGGCCGCACCTTTCTTCAGATGCTTGCGGCAGGCAAGGACCGGCGCCGATGCCGTTTTCGATTGCGTCAGCACGCCTGCGACCGAGGTTCCCTCGGCGAGCACGGTGAGGAGGAGATCAGTACGGTTCCAATAGCGAATGCCGGCCTCGGCGGTCGCGAACGCAACCCCCTCGATGACCGGCAATTTAACGAGACTTGCGGGCGCGAACGGCGAAACGCTCGTGACTTTGCCCATGGGAAACCTCCAGCTGAGTAAGAGGCTCCCTGAAACAGATCGGGCCGCCATAATCAAGCGGCCCGGCTGAATTCTTTTCGGTGAACGAAGCGGTTAAGGCTTCGGTGCATCCTGCGGCGGGGTATCGACGGCCTTTGGCTGCGATTGCTTCTGGATCATGGCCTGACGATCGTCGATCGCCTTCTTGATCTCTGGGTCGACGACATCGACTTTTGCGTTGGCCCGCAGCCCGACGGCCGTCTGCTGCGCTTTGCGAAGCAGCAGCGACTGGACGATGCGATCCTTGACGATTTCGAATGCCGGCGGTTGCTTGGCGCGGCGATCCTCAAGCTTGACGAGATGCCAGCCGAACTGCGTCTTGACCGGGTCCGAAACCTCGCCCTTCTTGAGTTTGAAGACAACTTCCTCGAACTGCGGCACCATTTGGCCGTGTCCAAAGTAACCGAGGTTTCCGCCGTCATCCTTCGAACCGGGATCTTTTGAGTTTTCTTTGGCGAGCTGGGCGAAGTCGGCGCCCTTGTCGATCTTTTCCTTCAAAGACTTAGCTTCTGCTTCAGTGTCGACAAGAATGTGGCGTGCCGATACTTCTTCTTCCGGCTTCAAAAGCTTCACTTGCTCGTCGTAGATCTTGCGCGCGTCGGCGTCGGTAACGCCTGCTTTGATGACTTTTTCGAAATAAAGCTCACGAAGCGCTCGGCGCTTCAGGTAGGCAAGACGGGTTTGGAAATCTGCCGACTGGTCGAGCTTTTGCTTCTCGGCAGCCTCGGCAAAGAGCTGATTATCGATCAGAAATTCAAGCAGCGAAGCCCGCTTCTGCGGCCCGGGCATCGTACCCATATCGGAGCCGATTTCGCTCTCCGCGACCGCCAGATCACCTTCCGTGATCGGTTTTCCGTCGATCGTCGCAATGACTTTATCAGGCGCTGATGCCGCTTTGTCGTCGGCAGCGGCTGCCAGCGGCAAAGCCGCACTTGCAAGCGCAAATGTCAAAATAGCCAGGGCAATACGCTTCATCGGCGTTGGGCTCCGCTGTGGTTTGAGGTCGAATAATGGGCCGTCTTACAAGCTCATTCAGGCACGACGGCGTAACCGCACGCGGGCGGCCAATAAGCGCGCCTCGATAGCGGTCCGGGGCACGAAAACCAAGTTAAAAGTTGGGAGGGTAGCTGGAAATCGCCATCCTCTGCCCTCGCGCACAGAACATTGACAGTCAGGGGGGCGAGTTCTTATGTCTCCCGCTAATCGGATCGGGTCTTGGGCCCGTCTCGACCGCGCGTTTAGCAGCGCCGAGGGAATGTTGACGCAGGCGTGGCGGGGCACCCCTTGCCGCGCATTTTTTGCTGAATGCTGCCCGGTGCTTGAAACTGAGCCTGGTCGCGTGCACGCGTGGCCGACACCAATTTTGTAGGGACGGAACTTAAAGATGCTCTCGTTCGGTGGTCTCGCTTCGAAGATTTTTGGCTCTTCCAACGAGCGGAGGGTCAAAGGCTTTCGCTCGCGGGTCGAGGCGATCAACGCCCTCGAACCGGAGGTACAGAATCTTTCCGACGAAGAGCTTCGCGCCAGGACCGAAACGTTCCGTAAGCAGCTGGCCGAGGGTGCCTCGCTCGATGATCTTTTAGTGCCGGCATTTGCAACGGTTCGCGAAGCCGCAAAGCGCACGCTTGGCCAACGCCACTTCGACGTCCAGCTGATCGGCGGCATGGTGCTTCATCAGGGCGACATCGCCGAAATGAAGACGGGCGAAGGTAAAACGCTCGTCGCCACGGCCCCGGTTTACCTCAACGCCTTGGCGGGAAAAGGCGTCCACGTCGTCACCGTCAACGACTACCTCGCCAAGCGCGACGCCGAATGGATGGGGCAGGTCTATCGCTTCCTCGGGCTTACCGTTGGCGTCATCATCCACGACATGTCGGACGAAGATCGCAAGGCCGCTTACGCTTGCGACGTGACCTACGCCACCAACAATGAACTCGGCTTCGATTATCTTCGTGACAACATGAAGATGGATTATTCCGAGATGGTGCAGCGAGGCCATGCCTACGCGATCGTCGACGAAGTCGACTCGATCCTGATCGACGAAGCGCGCACGCCGCTGATCATCTCCGGTCCGCTCGAAGACCGCGCCGACCTTTATCAATCGATCGACGAGCTGATGAAACACCTCGTCCCCGAAGACTTCGAGCTTGATGAGAAACAGCGCCAAGTCTCCTTCACGGAGGCCGGCAATGAAAAGATGGAGCGTGCACTCGAAGATGCAGGCCTTCTCAAGGGCTCGCTCTACGACATCGATAACGTCACGCTCGTCCACCATCTCACGCAGGCGCTGAAGGCGCACAAGCTTTTCCAGCGCGACAAGGATTACATCGTCAAAGGCGGCCAGGTCGTCATCATTGACGAATTCACCGGCCGCATGATGCCGGGCCGGCGTTATTCGGAAGGCCTGCACCAGGCGCTCGAAGCCAAGGAGCATGTCGAGGTTCAGCCCGAGAACCAGACGCTGGCATCGGTGACATTCCAGAATTACTTCCGCCTCTACAAGAAGCTCGCCGGCATGACCGGTACGGCGATGACGGAAGCCTCCGAATTCCTCGACATCTACGGCCTCGAAGTCATCGAGATCCCGACCAACCTTCCCGTCAGCCGCATCGACGAGGACGACGAAATCTACCGCACGCAGCGCGAGAAGCTCGCTGCGATCGTTCAGTCCATAGCGGAAGCCGCCAGCCGCGGTCAGCCGATCCTCGTCGGCACGACGTCGATCGAGCGTTCCGAGCAGCTTTCCGAGCTTCTGAAAGACAAGAAATACATCAAGGATCTCGCCAAACAGCTCGAAGAGCAGGCCGCGAGCTTGAAGCCGGGCAAGGAAGAAGAGCTCCGAAAGCATTTCACTGACATGGCGGCACTGCTGACGAAGTTCGCCAACGAAGCTAAGGGCAACGCTTATCCCATTCCGCATCAGGTTTTGAACGCGCGCTATCACGAGCAGGAAGCCAACATCGTTGCGCAGGCGGGTCAGCCCGGCGCCGTGACGATCGCCACCAACATGGCCGGCCGCGGTACCGACATTCAGCTCGGCGGCAACGCCGAGTATCGCCTCCGCGATTGGATCGCGGACGAGACGAGCAAGGGGACGCCCCCCGACGAGTCTGCGATTTCCGCTAAGCGTGACGAACTCGTTGCAGACGTCGCCGACAAAAAGAGGAAGGCGCTCGAAGCCGGCGGTCTTTACGTCCTCGCAACCGAGCGGCACGAAAGCCGCCGTATCGACAATCAGCTTCGCGGCCGCTCAGGCCGTCAAGGTGACCCGGGACGCTCGAAGTTCTACCTCGCGCTCGATGACGATCTGATGCGCATCTTCGGCTCGCAGCGCATGGACAAGGTGCTGCAAACGCTTGGCCTGAAGGAAGGCGAAGCGATCACGCATCCGTGGATGAATAAGTCGCTTGAGACCGCGCAAAAGAAGGTCGAAGAGCGCAACTTCGATATCCGCAAACAGATCCTGAAATACGACGACGTGATGAATGACCAGCGCAAGGTCATCTTCGAGCAGCGCCTCGATATCATGGGTCAGGAAGACGTTTCGGAAACGGTCCACGAGCTGCGCAACGAGCTGATCGACGAACTCGTCACGCGTTTCATCCCCCCCGCCGCCTATGCCGAACAATGGGACGTCAAGGGCCTCGCCGAGCAGGTCAATAACCTCTACGGTCTCGAGCTTCCAATCGATGCCTGGGCCGCCGAGGAAGGCATCGCCGACGAAGAGATCCGCGAGCGGATCAAAGCCGCAGTCGACGCCAAGGTTGAGGTCAAGACCCAGGAGCTTGGACCGGATCTTTATCGTCAAATCGAAAAGATGGTTCTGCTGCAGACGCTCGATCATCTCTGGCGCGAGCATCTTGTGACACTCGAACATTTGCGCCAGGTCATCGGCTTCCGCGCCTACGGCCAGCGCGACCCGTTGAACGAATACAAGTCCGAAGCGTTCATCCTGTTCGAGAACATGCTCGGACGTCTGCGCGAAAACGTGACGGGCCAGCTCATGCACGTCGAGCTGGCGCCGCCGGAAGACCAGCCGATGCTGCAACCCGTCGAATTGCCGCCGATGGAAGCCCATCACGTGGACGCCACAACTGGCTATGACGAATTCGAGCGCGATCCCGAGCTGGCGATGGCAGATGCAGCGATTGCAGGTGCCCGCGCCCGTCGCGACGCGCTGCCCGAGCCTGAGAAGCGTGCGCCGCTTCAAAGTCGCCGCACCGATGGCGCCGTCGATCCGAACGATCCCGCCACCTGGGGTCGCGTCTCGCGCAATGCACTCTGCCCGTGCGGCTCAGGCAAGAAATACAAGCACTGCCACGGCAAGATGGACTGACGTCTCTGGCTCGTGCGGGAACCGGTCGCTGAAACAGCGGCGATCTCGCACGAGTCCTATCGCGCTCAGTCTACGAATGTCCGATCGACTGCTGGCCGCGGAACGGACTGCTTCGACTTTTCGACACGCAGCGAGCCATCGCCGTCGTCGCCTTTCATGAGCTGAATCAGGATCACGACGGCGGCGGCAACCTGGAAGCCCAGAACGATCTGCAGGGGAAGCAAATTCATTGGCGTCTCTCCGTTTGTGTCAAACAAACGGCGCGAGAGGCACCCTGTTCCGCCGACGGCGCCGAATGGCTGTGGACAAACGTCTGCGTGAATTGGCCAGCGCCGCACCCATATTTTGGGCGGCGCCGACGCTGTTATGTAATCGTCTGACCTTCGTCCTCTAGCCGATTCAGTGCTGGCCGTTCGTCTTGGTTCCGGCCTTCTCTGGCGCCTCGCTGGCCTCGCCGTGATGGCCGCCCGCAATGCGGTCGGAAAGGGCGAGCAGAACGCTCGAGACGACGAACACCAAATGGATGATGACCAGCCACATCAGTTCCTTCTCGCGCTCGGGTGTGACGGTGCCGAGCGACATGAACTGACGCAGAAGCTGGACCGCAGAAATTGCGACGATCGACGACAGCATTTTGAGTTTCAACGCTGAGAAGTCGATCGTGCCCATCCATTCCGGGCGATCGTCGTGGTTGGAGTGGTCCATCCGGGACACGAAGTTCTCATAGCCGGAAAAGATCACGATAATCAGCAGCGATCCCGTCAGGGTCAGATCGACGAGTGTCAGAAGCCCAAGAATGACATCGGATTCCGTAGAGGTGAATGCGGTCCCGGCGAGGTGCAACAGCTCCATAAGGAATTTGATGAGCAGCACGAACAGCGAGACGGCCAGGCCGAAATAGAACGGTGCGAGCAGCCAGCGTGCGCTGAACAGCAAGTTCTCCATGAATATTTCGATGCGCTTCGCGACGGTCTTTTCGGCCATGCGTATAGTCCTCGCTCCTATGTCATCCGATGCTAAACGAGTGCGAACCCAACTGCTCACCGCAACGCTTATGCGCCGGTTATAACGGCCAAGTAAGGCTTTGGAATAAAGGGTGCAAGCATCGTTGGTCCACGGAGCTGATTAGCGGACGAGCGGCCAAGAGAACAGCGGCCTCGGGGCGTCGCTTTCCAGACTGGTCTGGATCTGCGGAATGGGCGCCGACTTCGCGGCAGCAGCCTGCGTCACGAGTTTTGGCATCACGGCGGTCGGCGGTGGCACGCTGTTGAGCCATTGGTCCTGCTCGCGGATTGACGCGAGCGTTGGTTCGCAGACGTCAAGCGAACCCGGCAGAGCGCCGGGCGGTGTCTCGCTGAAGATATAGCGCCCGCTGCACACGCCGACCGATGGCGGCCGATGGGTCCGCTCGAAGAGGTCGTACCCCTCCTTCAGGTTATTCCAGAAGGATTTCCACGGCGAACCGCTTTGCGCGATCATGTTCTCGTTCGTCATGCGAAACGGCAGCACCTGTACGGGCACGAGTGTTTCTCCGGCGTCGATCGCCGCCAGCGTCAACTGATGTATTTCTTCCGACACCGGGTTTGTCATCGCAAAGCAGCCAATCGACGAGCATCCCCCATGAATGAGGATGTCGGACCCCGTGCGCGCCTGCGATTGGTCGAGAATATTCGGATAACCGATGTCGATGGAAATCGGCCAGCGACCGACGTGGCGGGCTTGCGCGCGAGAGACGGTATAGAACCCTTCCGGCGCCTGCCGGTCGCCATCGCTCAATTTAGGCCCCAGCGTTCCCGACCAATGGCAGATGGGATAGGTCGCAAACAGGATGAAAGGGCTGTCTCTACCGGTCTGCTTCCAAATCTCGAGTTCAGACTCGGCTTTGAAGATGCGGATCATGATGGGCGACGC
>JAFECH010000036.1 GCA_018242255.1 Pseudomonadota bacterium
CTCGCTGTCGCCGGTGGAACGGCTCGGCGATGCGTTGCGGCCCAAGACAGTCGTACATATTCTTGACGGCGGTGACGTGCTGTTTGATTGTGATTTGAGGCATCAGAGGCGAGGCTAGCGGCCATGGCCCAAGATCCGAAATATACTCTTCCGACCTACACGCCGACGGCGCGCGGCTTTCATTGGCTGATTGCGCTTCTGATTTTCATTCAGTTGCCCCTCGGTTTTTACATGTCCTACCGCGGCAACGAGATGCCGTCGGTCAATGAAAAAGGCGAGCCGGTCAAAGGCGTCTGGGATGCGCTGACGGGCTATCTCTATAGTTCGCATAAGATGCTGGGATTGATCGTGCTGGCGCTCGTCGTGCTGCGATTGCTCTATCGGCTGACGCAGGGTGCCCCGCGCTCCGATCCAACTGTGCCGCCCGCGCTGACGGGTGTCAGCCATCTTGTGCACTGGGGTCTTTACGCGCTGCTGTTGGCGGTTCCCATTCTCGGCTATCTGGCGATCTCGTACGGCGACTATCTCGACGTCTTCAGTTTCCGCCTGCCGATGCTGACGGAAAAGAGCGACGACATCTCGAAGGAAATCTTCGAGTGGCACGAGACCGGTGCAATTCTGATTATCGGCTTCGTCGCGCTGCACGTCATAGCGGCCGTCTACCACCACGTTGTCCGCAAAGACCGGGTCGTCGAGCGCATGATCCCGAAACGCACGACGTAACAGAAGCGCCGCTCAGGGAGGAGCAGCGAAGACGTCGGTATGGCCGACGAACGCCGCGCTGCGGGATACGTTCACCCACGTCAGGATGGTCTTCTCATCGACGCTGCGGTCTTCGCCAACGGCGACGGCGTGGCCGCGCACCAACTCATCGATCAACATGCGGTCGGCGCGATCGAGCCGCCAAGGGCTTTCGCCCGCGAGCGCCAGATAGCCATTGATGCGAAACTGATCGACGAGATGCGAACCCGCGAGGGGGCCGGCAGCCGGGCCGAAGCCCTTGTCGCGCATCTGGTGGCGCTGAAACGCAGCCGTCATTTGATTGTCCGCCGGGCGATGCGGCGTCCACTTCTGTAAGCCATTGTAGACGAGCGTCGCGTAGAAGGCCGCCTTGGTCGCGACGACGGCCTTCGCAAGTTCGCGGATGTAGCTCTCGGACGTCAGATCGAAGAACGCCGAGGCCGTGACAAGCTGAGCTCCCTCCGCGATCAAGGCCTGCGTGTCACGCGCCAGATCCGCCGTTTTGAAAATGACGCGAATTTTGCGCCCGCTTTTCTCAAGCTCCAGCGCCTCGCCGTCGCCTGTATGCGTGTCGGCCCACCGCACGAGTTTTGCGCGCGCCGCATCGAGCAAGGCTGTGTCGCGATCGACGAGTGTCCAAGTCTGCCGCGATGGCAGAAGCTGCGCCGTCGCGCGAAGGTTGGCGCCGGTGCCAGAGCCGAGATCGAGGACGTTCAGTTCATCTCGCAACGCGAGCCGCGCGGAAACCGCGTTGGCAACCTCCGAGTTTCGGGCACGGTTGTCGGCTGTTTCGCGCAGGGCGAGCCATTCAGCGGAAAAGTCGCTCACGGTCGAAGTCCCAGAATAACCGCTGCGATCCGGCGTGCGGTCTCGTGCCAGGTCGGAAGCGTCCGGCCTGCTTCCCATGCCGCATCTGCAAGTCGGTCGCGAAGCTTTTTGTCCGTTAGTGCGCGTTGGAGCGCGGCCGTCAGTTCCGGCACATTTCCGGCTTCGACGTGCAGCGCCGCCGCGTCGCCTGCGGTATCGGCAGCAGCTCCTCCGGCGGCGAGCACGATCGGTAGTCCGCGCGCCATGGCTTCGGCCAAGACCATTCCGTATCCTTCGAATAAAGAGGCCGAAACGAAGAGATCGGCACTCTCGTAAAAGCGTTCCAGCGTCGCCGGCACGACCTTGCCTGCAAGGGTAATTCGATCTTCGAGCCGATGTTTGCGAATAGCCTCTTGAACCGATTCGACCGCTTGCGGATGACGGTCAAGCGCGCCGGCAATTGTCAGTCGCCAATCGATGTCCGTCAGGGGCGCCAGCGCTTCGACCAGAATGTCATAGCCCTTGCGCGGCATCACGGCGCCGACCGCGAGAATTTGCAGCGGCGCGCCCGTTCCTGTTGCGCGCTGCGCCGGATCGGTGCCTGGTTGCGCGACGGTAATTTTCTCCGATGAGATCCCCATGTGATCGGTCACGATCCGCTTCGTCGCGCGGCTCGTCACGATGATGTGGTTGGCGCGCTTCAGCGCCTGTTCTTCGCTGTCCTTCAACTCGACTTTTCTGGCGTGCGGCAGGCCCGTTTCAAGAAACAGCGGATGATGCACAAGGCCGATGACGCGCCCCTTGATGGCATCGAGCACACTGCCGGTGAAAGCGCCGAACGCCAAACCGTCAACGACGAGCACGGAAGTTGACGGGAGCCTCGCCATCTGCTGCCGCGCGTCTTCCAGATCGCTTTGCGTGGGATTTGGGAAAGACGCGGGCAGCGCCAAAACCGAAACCGGAACGCCGAACGCCGGAAGCAATTCCACCACCCGGCGATCGTAGGCATAGCCGCCCGTCGCCGTTTTCAAGTCTCCGGGAATGGCGAATACCGCTTCAGCCACCGATTGGTCCCTCGTAGCTGGCGCGCGCCAGATCCGTCTCGGACAGCGTCACGCGGATTCGCGCGAGCGACTTGCCATCGTCGCCAAGCGCGCCTGACAGCGCCGCCGCTGCCATCTGATCGAAGATATATTTGCAAAGGAATTCGGTCGTCGTCAGCTTGCCTTTGAACTGCGGCAGCGCGTCGAGGTTCTGATAGGCGAGGGGCTTCAAGGTCTGACCGAGAACGTCGAGCGCCGCTCCGATATCGACGACGACATTCTGCGCCGTCAGCGCATCGCGGAAGAACGCGACATCGACCACGAAGGTCGCGCCGTGCATGTTCTGCGCCGGTCCGAAAAACGGATCGGGCAGCGAGTGGGCGATCATGATGCGGTTGCGGACTTCGACGGAGAACATCTGAGCTTCTTCACCTGATGAAATTAATAGCGAATGACCGGCGGCAGATCGGAAGACGACCAGATCCCCGGCAATGCCGATGGTAAATCGTCGAAACCGACCTCTTCGGAAACGAGCGCATCGAGACGGACGTCATCCAATAGGGTAATGGCGCGCGCAAGGCGATCGGCGTGCTTGAGCATCCCGCGATGGCTCGGAGCGATGTGCCCGACCTGCGACGACAGGATTTTCAAGCGCCTGCTGTGAAACGTGCCGCCAAGCCTGACCGTCACTGGTTGCGATCCATACCAGCTCATCTCGACGACCGTGCCTTCGAACGCGCAGGCGTTAAGCGCTGCCTCAAGTCCGGCGCCGGTCGCGCTCGCATGAAAGACGACGCGGTTATCCTTCGGTGCCTCCTGCGGAGAAACGAACGGAATGCCGAGCGCTTCGGCAAGTTGCGCCCGAGCCGGATTGACATCCAGGATCGCGACCTCGGTTCCTGCAATCCGACGTGCGAGATAGGCTGTCAGTAGACCTACAATTCCCGCCCCGACCACGAGCACGCGATCGCCGAGCGTTGTGCCTGCGTCCCAATGGGCGTTGAGTGCCGTTTCCATATTGGCGGCGAGCACGCTCCGGCGGGACGACACTGCGTCGGGCAGGATCGCCACCATCGTTTCTGGCGCTTGGAAATAATCCTGATGCGGGTGCAACCCGAAGGCGCGCCGGCCGATCAGCGCATCCGGCCCCGCAGTAATGACGCCCGTCGCCGAATAGCCGTATTTGACCGGAAATGAGAACGCTCCAGCCTGCAACGGCGCGCGCATGCGAGACCACTCGCTTTCAGGAACCTGGCCGAGAGCGACGAGGCGTTCGGTTCCGCGGCTGATCGCGGAATATTCGGTGGCAATCCGCACATGGCCAGGAGACGGCGGAGCAAGGCGTTCGGTTTGGATTTCGGCCACGCCCGGCTTGACGTACCACAGCGCGCGCGCAACCACGATCTGGCCTTGGCTTCGGCGGATCGGCTGGGCGTCGGGTTCGAAGGTGCTCTGCGGGTCATTCATTGCGAAGGATTGGGTCCGTAATGACGATCGGTGCCGAGCGCGACGGGATGTCGAAGGCTGACGCAGTGACAAAGGTCGAGTGCGAGAGCCTTACGACCCCCGCGGGCCTCGATGCAAGAGCGGCGCTGACTAGGCGACGCTGGGTTGTTCTCACATTAAACCTCGCGACATGGCTCCTCGTTGTGCTCGTGACGGCAAACGCTCTCGCCCACGGCGGCTGGACTCTGACCTCTGCAATCATGGTCATATGCGTGGCATTCGGCGCCCCGTGGCCGATTCTCGGTTTTTGGAACGCTGTCATCGGCCTGTGGCAGCTTCATGGGAGCCGAGGGGGGAGTCTGGCGAAATCCGGTAGCGGAGCGGCATTTTGGACATCCACCGGCGAGTCCCGGCCAATCACGGTTAACACCGCCGTCCTGATGACCGTTCGCAACGAGGATCCTGCTCGCGCTTTACTCCGGCTGAAAATCGTCAAGTCCAGCCTCGACCGCACACCTGACGCCGACCGCTTCGCGTACTTCGTCTTGAGCGATACCAACCGCCCCGACATTTCTGCTGAGGAAGAAAGACTAGTCGCGGAATGGCAGGCCGCTGGCCCGGATAGCGACCGCATTATCTACCGCCGCCGCACCGACAATAAAGGCTTCAAAGCAGGCAACGTGCGCGAGTTCGCGACGCGCTGGGGCGGCGACTACGAGCTGATGTTGGCGCTGGACGCCGACAGTTTGATGTCCGGCGAAACCATCGTCGATCTCGTCCGCATCATGCAGGCACATCCGCGTCTCGGCATCTTGCAGAGCCTCGTCGTCGGAACACCGTCATCGTCAGCATTTGCGCGCATTTTCCAGTTCGGCATGCGGCTGGGCATGCGCACCTACACGATGGGTCAGGCCTGGTGGGTCGGCGATTGCGGGCCGTTCTGGGGGCATAACGCTCTCGTGCGCATCAAGCCTTATGTCGAACACTGCGAACTGGACGGCCTGCTTGGCGGCAAACAGATCCTCTCGCACGATCAGGTCGAAGCCGTTCTAATGCGCCGTGCCGGATACGAAGTGCGCGTGCTGCCGGTCGAAGCCGGTTCATATGAAGACAATCCGCCCGATCTCATCGAATTCATGCAGCGCGACAACCGCTGGTGCCAGGGCAATTTGCAATACCTTCGGTTGATTGGATTGCCTGGACTGAAGCCGGTGAGCCGGTTTCAACTGATCTGGGCGATCCTCATGTTTCTCGGCGTTCCGGCCTGGACGCTGTTCGCCGCGCTTTTGCCCCTTATGGTTTTAAACGCACAAAATATCGCCGACTTCCCGTGGCATGTTGTCGAAATGCTCTATGCCGCGCTGATTGTCATGCACCTCGCACCGAAACTCGCAGGAATTGCCGACGCGGTGATGACGCCGGGAGAGGTCCGTCGTTTCGGCGGCAGCGCTCGTTTTTCGCTGAGTGCGGTCGGCGAAATTTTGTTTTCCCTTATTCTTGGTTCCATCACGACAATTCGCACATCGATGTTTATGATTGCGCTCGTGTTGGGGAAATCGATCGCTTGGAATGGACAACAGCGCGATGGCGCCGGGCGTTCGTGGCGCGCAGCATTCGAAGCGCTATGGCCACAACTCGTATTCGGGATTTCGCTCTATCTGGCGCTGGCTGTTATTTCTCCGCAGTTGCTGCTTTGGAGCCTGCCGCTGACAGCGGGATATCTGCTCGCCATTCCCTTCGCCGTCTTCACCGCCAGTCCTGCAGTTGGCAGCTTTTTCCGTCGTCACGGTGTCGCCGGTATCCCGGAAGATTTCGCGCCGCCGATCGAAATACGTGCCCTTGATGCTGGACGCTAGCGGAATGGTCTCGCAAGCGTTGCAGGGCGTCATGCGATCGCTACGGGTTTATCTCGGCCCTGATGCGCCGCGCGAGGCCATGGACGATCTCTATCGCCATTTCATCGAGCCCGGTTCGCTTGTGTTCGATATCGGCGCGCACGTCGGCGATCGGGTGTCATCGTTCCGCCGTCTGGGCGCACGTGTCGTCGCGGTCGAACCGCAACCGTTGTTGTTCTCCGCGCTCAGTCACATTCACGGTCGCGACCCATTGGTCGAGATCGTCGATCGGGCGGTTGGCGCCGATGCAGGCGTGAGCCAGCTGTTCGTCAACACCGCCAACCCGACCGTCTCAACGCTGTCGGCAGATTTCGTGCATCAGGCTGAAGGCGCGCGCGGCTGGGAAGACCAGGTTTGGGACGAACACCTGCTGATCGAGATGGTGACGCTTGATGGCCTCATCGCGCGCTACGGCGTTCCGGCATTCATCAAAATCGACGTTGAAGGCTTCGAGGATGCAGTCTTGCGCGGTCTTTCGCAGCCGGTAAAGGCGTTGTCATTCGAATTTACGACGATTGCCCGCAATGTCGCGATGGCCTGCTTCGACCGCCTTTCCGAGCTTGGCGACTATCGCTACAACTGGTCGCTCGGTGAAACCCAAAAGCTCACATTCGATCACTGGCTCACGGATGCCGAAATCGCCGAATATCTGAGCAATCTGCCGCACGACGCGAATTCGGGCGACGTTTATGCGGCTCTCGCGTCATACTGAGCACGTTACCTGAAACCGGAGAAATGAATGCCGTCGTACGTTCGCTTGCTCGCCCTGATGTTAATCTCGCTTGTTGTTCCGTTCCTATCCGTCCATGCCGCATCGCTCGATGGCTTGGCTGTCGATGTCGAGAATGAGAGCGAGCCGGTGCTTTGCGCCGAGAAAGACAACGTCGCGGTCTCGTTCTCCAATCCGAACGTTCGTTCGTTCCGCATCGAAGCCGCGCATCCGGTCTATCTCTCGTCAGCCATGCGCAGCAACATCGAGCCGGATTGGACAGCCTGCGATATGTCCGCCGACCCCGTCTACAAATCACCCGAACCACCGAAGAAGATCACGCTCGTCGGCGAGCCTGATCTTTGGCTCGTCGGATATACCTATCCCTCGTTCTGGCGCCCTGCGACGGCGACGGTGCGCATCGGCGACAAAGCCTACAATAACATTCACATGTTGCAGGTTTGGGTGTTGAAAAACGGCCGCGCCGACGAGGTGCTCGTTCTTTATCCGCAAGATGGCTACTGGCGCCCCCGCCCGATGACACCCGCGAACATGGACGTCACCGCTTACGGCTCGTCGTTTCTCATCGGCCCCATCGAGAAAGAGGGAAGACCGCTCGTCAAGATCAAGGAGGCGGTATTCGATCCCGACAAGCGTCAGTTCACTCTGACGTTCGAAAGGGGGGGAACGGCCACCGTGAAGATCGCGAGCGTAGATACCAATCGCTTAGCGCTGGACGTTGCGTTCGATAAGGCCATCAGTGGCAGTCCGTTCGCAATGCTACGCTCGATGTACGTGACGGAGTTCAACAACGATACCGCGCGCATTGCCGTGCGCGAGCAGGGCGCCAAGGGCTGGCGCGAAGACAACATCATGAAGTTCGATCATGCGCGAGCAACCGATATCTGGATCGGCCGGTTGACGCCGTCACAGCACAACACGACGTCGCCGGATGTCGTCTTCAACAGCTTCTCGGATGGCCCGACACCGAAGCGGCCGAAATCCGAGGTGCCGGCCGAGGTGTCGACGAAGCCGATCAAGTAGCAATCGGCATTTACCACGCAAGTTCGAGCATCGCGCCGATAGCAGGCGGCGCGCCTGTTCCGAACAGATCGGCGAGTTTCGTCGCCGATAGGTCGATACCGTCGACCGTCTCGTGGCGATGAATGCCTGAAGCGATGAAGAGGGCGTCGCAGCCGTAGTTTTGTGCGCCCTTGATGTCGGTGCGAATGGCGTCTCCGATAACGAGGATCTTGCTTTTCTCGACATTTCTGTCGCGAAGCCCTTCGGCTTTGTGGTGCGCCGTCTCGTAAGCGCTGAGATATGGCTTGCCCGCCCAATAAACGGCGCCGCCCATTTTCTCGTATAGATCGGCGATGGCGCCCGCGCAGTAGAGCAGCGTGCCGCCGACATCGACGATCAAATCCGGATTGGCGCACACGAAGGGCAATTCTTTTGCAAGCGCCTGTTCGAGGGTGCCGTGATAATCCTCTGGCGTCTCGTGCCGATCGTCGTTGAGCCCGGTGCAGATAATCGCTTCGGCATCCTCAAGCTTAACTGAGCGTGCCTTAAGCGCAGAAAAAAGCGCTTGATCGCGATCTTGCGGGCCGATGCAGTAAAGTCGCTGGAATTTCTTCTCATCAAGATGGCAGAGGGCAATGTCGCCGGACGACACGATATCGTCCCACGCACTTCTCGGCACATGCCGGGAATCAAGCATGTCAGACACGCGCTTCTTCGGAACCGGCGCATTAGAAACCAGAATGACCGTGCCGCCACCGGCGCGAAATTTCTCTAGCGCGCGGCATGCACCCTCGAACGCGGTGACGCCGTTGTGGACGACACCCCAGACATCGCAAAAAACGACGTCGTAGCGGCCCAAGAGCGGGCCGGCTTGCGCCAAGACGGGAGGAACCTGTGTAGTGCTGCGAAGCGAGGATGTTGGCAAATCAGATCTCAACAAATGATGCGGAGCCGGTGCTCGGCGGTTGCAGGCTCCCTGATAGCCAAGGTTGAACCCTAGTTAAAAGCGGCACTTCGGCAGACGGGATCTTTCTTCGTTACTGTGACGTGTGGGAGGCATCAGCCGTTTACTGAAAGATCCGCCGAAATGCTGCTTCCTCTGTCGTCACCCGCCGAGAGTCACGTTAGGGTGCCGACCGGCGGCGGGAAACCGCGCTGAGACCGGGAGAGAGGGATCGCCATGCTGGTTGTGACGACGAACGAGATTCAAGGCTATCGCATTGTCCGTCACCTCGGTCTGGTTCGAGGCCTGACGGTGCGCTCGCGCAGCGTCGTTGGTAATTTGGGGGCGGCGGTCCAGATCTTCTTCGGCGGCAACATTTCTGTTTACACCAAGCTTGCCGAACACGCGCGCCAGGAGGCCTTCGATCTTCTCGTCGAGCATGCCCAGAGCATGGGCGCGAACGCCGTCGTCGCCATGCGCTACGATGCCAACGAAATCGCCGCCGCTGTGACCGAAGTGTTGGCCTACGGTTCAGCCGTGGTGATCGAGCCGGTGGCCGGATCGGGTGGGGCGACGGCCGAAAGCGGCGGTCCCTGGAGCGGCTCCGTCGGCAGCCGTTAGAAAAAAGGCGCGAGCGGGGCTGACAAGCCCTCAAACTTCGGTTAAGGGTGCACGCCCCGAAAGAGGCTGCTCGACGGCTGGGCTTTTGCCCGCGTCAGTACTAGGGGTGTAGCTCAATTGGTAGAGCGTCGGTCTCCAAAACCGAAGGTCGGGGGTTCGAGACCCTCCGCCCCTGCCAGCCTCGTGGAGTTTGATCTGCCGACCGGCCGCGGGGAACACCGAGGTCGGGTGCGGCATGTTGTCGCTTATGCGCGCAGAAAGCAGTTTTGATGGCGAAGTTCAATCCCATAACCTTTATGCAAGAGGTTCGGCAGGAAGTCGCGAAGGTAACTTGGCCGACATGGAAAGAGGTGTGGATCACGACTATGATGGTGCTCATCATGGTCGCGCTCGCCTCTGTTTTCTTTTTGCTTGTTGATCAGGCGCTGAGCCACATCGTGCGTCTGGTCTTAGGGGTGGGCACCTGATTTCGGCTCGCATGATTGGTTTAAGTGACGCGCCAGAGGGCCTTTGAGAATGGTTGTCGCGCAAGAACGCGAAGAAAAAGCAACGGTTGCCGGTACGCGCTGGTACATCGTGCATGCATACACGAATTTCGAACGCAAGGTGGCGGACGCGATTCGCGAGCGCGCGAAAGCGGGCGGCCTTGAAGATCTCTTCGAAGAGATCGTCGTTCCCACGGAAGAAGTCGTCGAGATCAAGCGCGGCCGCAAGATCCCGACCGAGCGGAAGTTTTTGCCGGGCTACGTGCTCGTCAAAATGAAGATGACCGACGCGGCGTTCGTGATGATTAAGAACACGCCGAAGGTCACAGGCTTCCTCGGTGCGGACAACAAGCCGATGCCGATCCCGGAAGCTGAGGCGATGCGCATCCTGAACCAGGTGAAGGAAGGCGTTGAGCGGCCGAAGCCCACGATCACATTCGAGGTTGGAGAGAACGTGAAGGTCGCAGATGGCCCGTTCGCTTCGTTCACCGGCATCGTCGAAGAAGTCGACGAGGAGCGCTCGCGAGTGAAGGTCGCAGTGTCGATCTTCGGGCGGCCGACGCCGGTCGAACTCGAATTTACACAGGTTGAAAAAATCGCGGCCTGACGGTGCTCTCCAGCGCCTTGGGCAAAACGAGAATTCCGGCGGTCCGCCGCCGGAGCCCGCAGCGGGACTTTGGTTCGGATGCGGTTGATGTGCGGGAGGGCAGGCTTTCCTCTTTGGAGGGCTCGCCCGTTGAACCGCTAACCCTGAGCATCGTGCCGTTTGGGTGCGGGCTCTAACAGTGAAGGGGAACTATGGCGAAGAAAATTGACGGCTTTATCAACCTGCAGGTACCGGCTGGGGCGGCCAATCCGTCGCCACCGATCGGTCCCGCGCTTGGTCAGCGCGGCGTGAATATCATGGAATTCTGCAAGTCCTTCAACGCAAAAACGAAGGACCTGGAGCAGGGTACACCGATTCCCGTGAAGATCACGGTCTACTCGGATCGTTCATTCACATTCGAGATGCGTCAGCCGCCGGCGACGTACCTCATCAAGAAGGCAGCTGGTCTGCGCCCGACGGGCAAGGGCGGCACGGGCTCGAAGGAGCCGGGCCGTTCGGTTGCCGGTCAGGTCACGATCGCGCAGTTGAAAGAGATCGCCAAGGGCAAGCTCAAGGACATGAACACCGACGATATCGATGCTGCCGCCCGCACGCTCGCGGGTAGTGCACGTTCGATGGGCCTCAAGGTGGTGGAGTAGTCCGATGGCAAAAGCTCAAATCAGCGCTGAAAAAATCAAGGAAACGCGCGACGCCGGTGGCAAGCGCATGCTCACCGTCAAGCAGGGCCTGCCCGCGGGTAAGTCCTATGGCGTCGACGAAGCCGTTAAGATCATCAAGGAACGCGCCAAGGCGAAGTTCGACGAGACGATCGAAGTTGCCGTCAACCTCGGCGTCGATCCCAAGCACGCCGACCAGATGGTTCGCGGCGTCTGCAATCTGCCGAACGGCTCGGGCCGCACGGCGCGCGTTGCGGTTTTCGCTCGCGGCGCCAAGGCCGATGAAGCGAAGGCTGCCGGAGCCGACGTCGTCGGTGCCGAAGACCTTGTCGAAATCGTCTCGAAGGGCACGATCAACTTCGATCGCTGCATCGCGACGCCGGACATGATGGGCCTCGTCGGCCGTCTCGGTAAGGTCTTGGGCCCGCGTGGCCTGATGCCGAACCCGCGTGTTGGCACCGTGACGATGGACGTCACCAGCGCCGTCAAGGGCGCCAAGGGTGGCTCGGTCGAATTCCGCGTCGAGAAGGCGGGCATCGTGCACGCTGGCGTCGGCAAGGCGAGCTTCACGCAAGAAGCCTTGGTCCAGAACATCAAGGCGTTCGTCGACGCAGTCGTGAAGGCGAAGCCGACGGGTTCCAAGGGCACGTACCTCAAGAAGGTATCGCTGTCCTCGACGATGGGTCCGGGCTTGAAGCTCGACACCGCTTCCGTCGCGCCGGGACCGGTCGCTTAAGTTTGAAGAATTCCGGGGCAACCCGGAAAACCCTGGACCGGGGCGGTTTCGCTTCGGTCCGGAGCTGTCCGAGATTGTGGGTGCCGATCCGGCTTGCCGGTGACGCCTAAGTCTCTCCTCCGCGGGAGAGCCTGCATGAGACAGAAGTGGATCGGATTTGAGGCGATGCGCCAAAAAATTCGGTTTGAACCTTCTGGGTCAGCACCGTGCCGCTACTCGCGGTCCACGGGAACGAGGACAGACTAACGTCGCCTGATCCCTCACCGGAGACGGCGGCAAAGGTGCAACCCGCGAGGCTTCGCAAATGAGGCTTCGCAGCAAGGAGACGAGACGTGGATAGAGCCGCGAAACGTGAGCTCATCGATAGCCTCCACACCACGCTGAAAAGCACGGGTGTGGTCGTTGTCGCCCACAACACCGGCATGGTGGCCGCTCAATCCGCAGAGTTCCGCAGGCGCGTTAAAGAAGCCGGCGGCTCTGTGAAAGTGGCCAAGAACAAGCTGGCGCAGCTCGCACTCAAGGATACCGACGCCGAGCAGCTTTCGGAGATTTTGACGGGGCCGACCATTCTGGCCTTCTCGCAAGATCCGATTGCAGCGGCTAAGGCGACCGTCACGTACGCAAAGGGTAACGACAAGCTCGTGATCCTCGGCGGCGCGATGGGCAAGACCATCCTTGACGCGAAAGGCGTGCAGGCCCTTGCCGAACTGCCGTCGCTTGATGAACTCCGCGCCAAGCTCATTGGCCTCCTCAACGCCCCGGCGACGAAGATCGCCCGGACCGTCAAGGAGCCCGGTGCAAAGCTGGCTCGTGTCATTCAGGCCAAGGCATCGAAGGAAGAGGCAGCAGCCTAACCATCGGAAGTTGTGGGGCTTTGAGCCCTCGAAGAGCTACGCAGCACGGCCCAAGGGGGTGCTGCAATTCAACCACTAGGTTCAAACCGGAAGGACACTATATATGTCTAAGATCGAGAAAATCGTTGAAGACTTGTCGGCACTCACCGTGCTCGAAGCCGCTGAGCTTGCCAAGATGCTGGAAGAGAAGTGGGGCGTTTCGGCTGCTGCTGCCGTCGCCGTCGCTGCTCCTGCTGGTGGCGGCGCTGCCGCTGCTCCGGCCGAAGAGCAGACGGAGTTCACCGTTATCCTGAAGTCGGGTGGCGACAAGAAGATCAACGTCATTAAGGAAGTTCGCGCCATCACGGGGCTCGGCCTGAAGGAAGCCAAGGACCTCGTTGAGGCCGGCGGCAAGACCGTGAAGGAAGGCGTGTCGAAGGACGAAGCCCAGAAGCTCAAGAAGCAGCTTGAGGATCAGGGCGCCGTTGTCGAAGTGAAGTAATTGACGATCAGCACCGGTCGGGTCGCTCCCGGCCGGTGCTGAGCCGTGCATACCGCACCAGGCCGGTGCGAATAAAATACCCGCTCATGGCGGCCGGCTCGCGGAACGCGAGTCGCCAGGAGCAAACAAAACGGTTTTCCGGAGGGTCCTGGGGTTCTTGAGCCTCGAAAAAGGTCCCTCCGGTGAACCGTTTCAAGAGGTCCCAGTTCTCCAGGGACCCTGAGCGCGTCGCATTTGGATCGCGGGACTACCCGCATACGAGAGCACGAAGGGACCGATATGGCTCAAACCCTCACCAGCCGCAAACGCCTCCGGAAGCAGTTTGGTTCTATCGGAGAAGTCGCGGAGATGCCGAACCTCATCGAGGTTCAGAAAGCGTCCTACGATGACTTCTTGATGGTCAAAGAGCCCCCGGGCGGCAGGCCGGACGATTTCGGCTTGCAGTCGGTGTTTAAGGGCGTTTTCCCGATCTCCGATTTCGCCGGCAAGTCCACGCTCGAATTCGTCAGCTACGAATTCGAGCCGCCGAAGTTCGACGTCGACGAGTGTATGCAGCGCGACATGACGTTCGCAGCGCCGCTCAAGGTCAAGCTGCGCCTGATCGTGTTCGATGTGAACGAAGAGACGGGCTCGAAGTCGATCAAGGACGTCAAGGAGCAGGACGTCTACATGGGCGACATGCCGCTCATGACGTCGAACGGCACCTTCATCATCAACGGCACCGAGCGCGTTATCGTCTCGCAGATGCACCGTTCGCCGGGCGTCTTCTTCGATCACGATCGCGGCAAGACGCATTCGTCGGGCAAGCTGTTGTTCGCAGCTCGCATCATTCCCTATCGCGGGTCCTGGCTCGACTTCGAGTTCGACGCGAAAGACATCGTCTATGTTCGTATCGACCGTCGCCGCAAGCTGCCGGTGACGACGATGCTCTATGCCTTGGGCCTCGATGACGAAGAGATCCTGGCACATTTCTACAAGCACATCGCGATCAAGGAATCGAAGCGCGGCTGGAAGATGCCGTACCTGCCGGAGAAGTTCCGCGGCGTCACCCCGCAATCCGACATTGCCGATGCCAAGACCGGCGAAGTGATCGCACGCGCAGGCGAGAAGATCACCGCGCGCCGTTCGCGCGAGCTTGCCGAGAACGGCGTCAAGGAGATCCTGATCTCCGCCGAAGACCTTTCGGGCCGCTTCATCGCCGAAGACATCGTCGATATGGAGACGGGCAAAATCTTCGCCGAAGCCGGTGACGAACTGGATGAGAACCTTTTGGCCGAGCTCAAAGAGCAGAAGGTCAAGGAATTCCACATCCTCGACATCGACTATGTCAACACCGGCGCGTTCATCCGCAACACGCTCAACATTGACAAGAATGCCAATCAGCAGGAAGCGCTGATGGACATCTACCGGGTGATGCGCCCGGGCGAGCCGCCGACCATCGAAGCGGCGACCGCGCTGTTCCACGGCCTGTTCTTCGATCCGGAGCGTTTCGACCTCTCGGCCGTCGGGCGCGTG
>JAFECH010000370.1 GCA_018242255.1 Pseudomonadota bacterium
TTGATCGCGACCATATCGTCTTCGAGCAGTTCTCCCAACCGAAGGCCGATATCAAAACCTTCATCAACGATGTCGATGACGGCATCGCCGATGGTGATATCGAGCACGATATCGGGATGCTCTATCGCAAACCGGCCCAGATGCGGAGCGATTAACGTTGCGGCGGCCTTGCGCGGGGCGTGAAGCCGCACCGTGCCAGCTGGAACGACACGCAGATTCTGCACGTCGCGCACAGCTTCTTCCATTTCTGCAAGCGCCGGCTTGAAGCGCGTCAGCAAGCGCTGCCCCGCCTCGGTCAGAGAGACGCTGCGGGTGGTGCGATTGAGCAAACGGACACCAAGCCGCTTTTCCAGCTCGCGTATCGTCTGGCTCAATGTCGATGGTGAAATTCTGAGATGAGCGGCGGCCCGCGCAAAATTGCCTTGGTCGGCAATGGTTACGAAGGCGCGTAGCTCGGCGAATTCGCTTCCGCGCATTATATACTCAAAGCCAAAGGAGGTATTCGGATTGCCTCATATTATATCGGCGCATGGCAGATCCTAAATGTGGCCGATGTTCGCGGACACCGTATTTTTTGCGCTTTCGCCGCGAAGTTCCCTGAATTTGGTTGAGAGGTGGCGCTGTGTTGGAGAAACGCAAGCTAGGCACGCAAGGACTCGAGGTTTCAGCCATTGGGCTCGGATGCATGGGCATGAGCCGCTCATACGGCATCCCGGACGATGTTGAATCTGCGGCTACGATCGCGCGGGCGATAGAACTCGGATGCACATTCCTCGATACGGCAGAGGCTTATGGGCCATTTACCAATGAGACGCTGCTCGGACAGGCTCTCAAGGGCAAGCGCGATCAGGTCGTGATCGCGACCAAGTTCGGCTTTACGTTCGGCAGCGACGGCATTTCAGGAACCGACAGCCGCCCAGCGCACATTCGCGACGTCGTCGAAGCCTCGCTGAAGCGGCTGCAAACGGACCGCATCGACCTTCTCTATCAGCACCGGGTCGATCCGAAGGTGCCGATCGAGGATGTCGCCGGGGCGGTCAAAGAGTTGATCGCGGAAGGCAAGGTGCTTTATTTCGGTCTCTCGGAAGCAAGCGAGGAAACGATCCGCCGCGCGCACGCTGTGCAGCCGGTCTCGGCCCTGCAGAGCGAATATTCGCTGTGGGAGCGCGGCGTCGAAGAGCACATCAAACCGACGCTGTTCGAACTCGGCATCGGTCTCGTGCCGTTCAGTCCGCTCGGGCGCGGATTTTTAACAGGAAAAGCGAAGCGGGCGGAGGATTATCCGGACAACGATTATCGCTCGCGCAACGATCCGCGCATTCAGGGTGCGAATTTCGATGCCAACATGAGGATCGCGAATATCGCGCGCGAGATCGCGGTCGCCCATCAAGCAACGCCCGGACAGGTCGCCCTAGCCTGGCTACTCGGCGCCGGCCCGCACATTGTGCCGATTCCGGGGACGAAGCGGCGCGTGTATCTCGAAGAGAACCTTGCCGCAGCGAAGCTCGAACTCACGGCCGAAGATATCGAGCGGCTTGACGATGCCGCCAAGTCGCTCGGGGTTTCGGGCGCGAGATACACGGAACGCATGATGTCGTTCGTCGACATCTGACGGGAAAGCGGACTACTCGGGTTTTGGCTCTTTCTTGAGGGTCGATCCCGCTTCCTTGAATTTCATCAAGTGCGCGTCGTCCGCCGAGCCTTTGGTTTCGGCGACGACGCCAAAACCCAGCGGCTCATCCTGAGCGTAACGCTTGCCTAGGCGATAGGCGATTTCGGCGCGCGCCGTCTCGACGCCGAGATAGAAGGCGTGGCCGGGATCGGCGCGCGTATCGAGATGCGAATAAAGCTGGAACGGATCATCGGAAACGTGATGACCGTCGCGATTGTAGATATGGACGCCATCTTCTGCGACTTCGATGCGATAGTTCTGATCGCGAATTTCTGACGCGAGCGATCTGATCTCTTCCGGCGTCGACGCAAAACCTTTGCGGTCACGCAAAGCCATGAGGCCTGAACCAAAACCCTGCGGCAATGCATTGGCCTTGCGAGCGGCGAAATACTCGCGGCGGGCGCGGTCAAATTCCTTGATCGCCGTGCGGCAATGCGGGCTGACCTGCACGGCGAGCACCGCCGTGATATGGAGCTCGGAGCACATGCCCATCAGGATGGCGTTGATGCCGGTCGTATCGGCGTCGGTCAGCTCCGTGACGTTGCCGATGCCCATCAGGATCGGAATATCCGGACGACGTTTGCGCAGATCGTAATAGCGGGCGACGGAGGCGGTAAAGCCATAATGGATCGGA
The DNA here is from genome assembly GCA_018242255.1 of Pseudomonadota bacterium. GTDB lineage: Bacteria > Pseudomonadota > Alphaproteobacteria > Rhizobiales > Hyphomicrobiaceae > Hyphomicrobium_B. The sequence continues at coordinate 2,307 of JAFECH010000370.1, forward strand.
TCGAGGATCGGATCGGCGTAGAAGGGACGGCCCTTCGCAATCATGATGTCGATTACGCGATCCAACGAGTCCATGTCGGCGGCCCCGGCGGAAATAAGAATTGGCGCTGCGGAGCCTTCATCGACAATTGAAATGGTTTTTTCCGATAGCGAGAAAAGGTAGTCGGCGCCGGCGCGTGTGCCACGCGACAGCTCTTCCGGGTTGAATGAGTCCACGCTGACCTTCGCGCCATCGGCATGCAGCGCCGCGATGGATGCTTCCAGATGCGGAAACGGACTGTCCGGCAGACATCCCAGGTCGATGACGTCGGCACCGTCGGCGCGATACTTGCGCGAACGCTCGACGATCTGCTCCGGCGTCATCAGAGTTGCATCGACGATTTCACCGAAGATTTTTACATCCTGCTCGGAGAGGTCGATCTTCCGTGCGGCGTGGCCAAGGTACTCAGGCAGATCGGCGATCTCTTCGGGACCGCGCTCGAAACGCGTACCGAAATGATCGGAGAGGCGTTCCAGATCGCCACGGAAACGGCCGGGCATGATGACGCGATCCGGGTGATCGGGAAGCTTGAGGCGGCGCTCGACGATTTCCGTCGTCATCAGGGCCGCGACCTTGACGCCGATATTGGCGACGACGGGGTCCAGGTCGGGATCATTGAGTTCTTCGGCAACGCGCTTCACGCGCGGCTCGGCCAGCGATCCGGTTACCAACACAATGCGCTTGGCCATCGACGGGCATTTCCCTTTACGAATTCAACCCCCGTGAATTGGCACCGAATGCGGCCTCGTGCAATGTCCCGCATGTGCCCCATCGACAAATCGACAGATTTACGGTTTCCGTCGCCCGTTACATTGGAGAAGCCTCGGCATGAAGAAAGTTCTGCTCATCGGGATTGGCGCGGGAAATCCCGACTACATTACCATGCAGGCGGTGAAGGCGCTGAACGCGGTCGATGTGTTCTTCTTTCTCGACAAGGGAGAGGTGAAAGCCGACCTTGCAGATCTCCGGCGGACAATCTGCGAGCGCTTCATCGAGGACAAGTCCTATCGGATCATCGAGGTTCCGGGGCCCGTGCGAGACCAGAGCGGAGATTACAAATCCGGCGTCCATGCGTGGCACCGCGAGAAGGCGCAGATCTTCAGTTCTCTTATTGCGGATGAATTGAAGGACGGTGAGGTCGGTGGCTTCCTGGTTTGGGGCGATCCGTCGCTTTACGACAGCACGCTGCGCGTCATCGACCAGATATTAGCGCAAGGAACACTCGCATTCGAATACGAGATCATTCCCGGCATCACGGCCGTGCAGGCGCTGGCTGCCGAGCATAAAATCGCGCTTAATCCGATTGGCGAGCCAGTGCACATCACCACGGGCCGCAAGCTGCTGGAAGGGTTGCCGCAGGGGGTCGATACGGCTGTCGTGATGCTCGACAACGGCTCAGGGCTTCGCGCTTTGATCGACGAGGATGTCGAGATTTTTTGGGGTGCTTATCTCGGCACGCCCGATCAGGTTTTGATTTCCGGCAAGCTCAAGGAATGCATCGACGCCATCGAAGAAGCGCGCGCGGAGGAACGGGTGCGAAAGGGCTGGATCATGGATACGTATTTGTTACGGCGAACGCCATGTTGACGATGCTTCTAGTGCTTTTTCTCAAAGTCGTCCCAGGAGGGCGATTTGCCGAAGCGGTCGACCAGAAAGTCAATGAAGACGCGGGTTTTGGCGGCCAAATAACGGTTCGGCGCATAGAGCGCGTGGATGGTGAGGTCTGAGGGCCGATTGTCCGGAAGGACGAGCGTCAGCCGCCCGACTGCAATATCCTGACCGACGATGAAGGTCGGCAGATTGGCGATGCCAATGCCTTGCACTGCTGCGTCGCGCAGCACGTCACCGTTGTTCGACGACAGGCACGCGCCGATGGCGACTGAAACGGGTAGACCCCTTTCCGTCAGATGCCAACGCTGCATTGACGTCGTGTGGCCATAGCTTAAGCACTTATGATCGACCAACTCGGCGGGCGTCTGCGGCATTCCGTGTTTTTCGATGTATGCTGGAGAAGCAACGATTACGATCCGGGCAGGAGCAATGCGACGGGCGATCAGGCTCGAGTCCGTCGGTGTTCCAATTCGCAGCGTGACGTCTGCGCCTTCTTCCAATGGGTCAATGAAACGATCGGTCAACAGCAGTTCGACTTTCAGGTCGCCATACCGGTTCATGAAATCCGAGATCGCCTTGCCGAGATAGAGCATGCCGAACGACATCGGCGCGTTGACCTTCAGGATGCCTTTCGGCTCATCGTGGAGGCGGGAGACCTGGGCTTCCGTTTCCTCGATCTGCGACAGGATCGAGACGCAGCGTTCATAATACGCGAGGCCCGCTTCGGTCGGTGTCACGCGCCTCGTCGTGCGGTCCAGGAGACGGGCGCCCAGGGCCTGCTCAAGCTCCATGACGCCCTTGCTGACCGCGGAGCGGGTCAGCCCCAGGCGACGCGCCGCCTCAGCGTAGCTGCCGCTGGAGACGACTTTAACCAGGGCCCTCATTGCATCGAGCTTGTCCATTTGTATCCAACTTGGAAACAGAGTGCTCGTACATTGGTGTATTGAGCGATTTTCGTCAACGAGCCATATTATGGGGGTCGGACGGCTGAAGCCTCCGCACAAAGCGAATTTCAAGGTGTCTGGAGGCACGCATATGACGAAGGTTCTGGTCCTCTATTATTCCAGCTATGGCCACATTGAGAAGATGGCCGAGGCCGTAGCGGCGGGTGCCCGTGAAGGCGGCGCTGAGGTGACGATCAAGCGGGTGCCTGAGCTGGTGCCGGAAGAGGTCGCGCGGCAATCGCATTTCAAGCTCGATCAGGCGGCGCCGGTCGCGACGGTCGACGAGCTTCCGAACTACGACGCGATCATCATCGGCGTGCCGACGCGCTTCGGCAACATGCCGGCCCAGATGAAAAACTTCCTGGATCAGACGGGTGGCCTGTGGTTCGGCGGCAAGCTGATCGGCAAGGTCGGTAGCGTCTTCTCGTCGACCGCCACGCAGCACGGCGGCCAGGAGAGCACGATCCTGTCGACGCATACGGTTCTGCTTCACCATGGCATGGTGATCGTCGGACTGCCGTATTCGTTCCAGGGGCAGATGGGCGTCAGCGAAGTGACCGGCGGCTCGCCTTACGGCGCAACGACGATCGCGGGCGGTGACGGCTCGCGTCAGCCTTCCGCCAACGAACTTGCAGGCGCCCAGTTCCAGGGCCGTCACGTCGCGCAGATCGCGGCCAAGCTTAAGGCGTAAGCCTCATCAATTCGGACCGTTGCCGAATTGGCGACGGTCCGCTTCCGCCGGCTCCGATTGAAGCGCCGGATCGACTCTCCACATAGCAGTTCAACTTAGCGACATCTCGTGCGAACGAGAGAAAGGACAAGCCATGTCTGGCATTCACCACATCACTGCGATCGCTGGCGATGCGTCCCGCAATCTCGACTTCTATACGCGCGGCCTCGGCCTTCGCCTGGTCAAGAAGACCGTCAACTTCGACGATCCCGGCACCTATCACCTCTACTTCGGTGACGAGACCGGCACGCCCGGCACGATCCTGACATTCTTCCCGTGGGCACACGCGTCCAAGGGCCGGAATGGTTTGGGACAAGCGCAGACGACGATGTTTCGCATTCCTGAGACCGCGATCGGCTATTGGACACACCGCTTCGTCGAGAAGGGCGTGCCGCATGAGGCAATCGAGAAGCGCTTCGGACAGTCGGTCCTGCAGTTCACAGACCCGGACGGCATGAGCCTCGCCCTCGTCGGCGTGGCAGGTGCCGAAGCCGAGGCTGCCTGGACCGGCAGTGACGTTCCAGCGGAAAACGCCATTCGCGGCTTCCACGGCATCCGGCTGTTGCTCGAAGACGTGAAGAGCACGAGCGCGATCCTCACGGATGTGCTCGGCTTCACGGAAGCGGGAAGCGAAGGCAACGTCACGCGGTTCGCGGCGAGAGGCGCGGATATGGGCGGCGTCGTCGAGATTCACGAGGCGAAGGGCTTCCTTGCGGCTCGCATGGGCCGGGGCTCTGTCCATCACGTCGCGTTCCGCGCGGCTTCGGACGAAGAGCAGGCAGAGATGCGTAAGAAGCTCGTCGAGAATCATCGCATCCACGCAACGGAACAGATGGACCGCAATTACTTCCGGTCGATCTACTTCCGCGAGCCGGGCGGCGTGATTTTCGAGATCGCAACCGACCAACCAGGCTTTGCCGTCGATGAACCGGTGGCGACTTTGGGACAGGCATTGAAGCTGCCGGAGTTCCTTGAACGCCAGCGGAAGGAAATCGAGGCAGTGCTGCAACCGTTGGAGAAGGCAGCATGACCACAATGACGACAAACGTCATTCGTGCGGGCGCACCTTTGGGTGCCGCCCGCGCGGCGATGATTTTGGTTCACGGCCGCGGAGCCAGTGCCGAGGGTATGCTCGGCTTTGTGGATGCGTTCGAAGCCGACGACATCGCCTATGTCGCTCCGCAGGCCCGTTCAGGCAGTTGGTATCCGCAGTCTTTCATGGCGCCGATCGCCCAGAACGAACCGCATCTCAGCAACGCTCTGAAAACGCTTTCGGACGTTGTTGCCGATGTCGAGCGGCAAGGCGTGCCACCTGAGAAGATGGTGCTTTTGGGATTTTCCCAGGGCGCATGTCTCGCGCTCGAGTTCGCAGCGCGGAACGCTCGTCGTTTCGGTGGCGTCGTGGGCTTGAGCGGTGGCTTGATCGGCCCGGAGGGAACGCCGCGGACCTATGCGGGCTCGCTTGCGGCAACGCCGGTGTTCCTCGGCTGTAGCGACGTTGACTTCCACATTCCGCTGAAGCGGGTGAACGAGTCAGCAGAGGTCCTCAAGACGCTCGGCGGCACCGTGACGGAGATCATCTACCCCGGCATGGGCCACACGATCGTGCAGGACGAGGTTGAGCACGTTAAAAAGATCCTCAGGGGTCTCTAACGGGCTCACAGGACAGGTGTCAGAATGGACTTCGACTTCGAAACGCTTGCGGCAGACGATCGCTACAAGCTTCTAACGAGCACAATCGTACCGCGGCCGATTGCCTGGATAACGACGCGAGCGACGAACGGCGCCCGCAATACGGCGCCGTTCAGCTTCTTTAATGCCATGGGCAAGGATCCGGCGCTACTCGCCGTCGGCATCATGACCGACGGCGATGGCAGCATGAAAGACACTGCACGAAATATCCTCGACACGGCTGAGTTCGTCGTCAATCTCGTCCCGCGCGCGGCGGCGAAGGCGATGAATTTAACGTCGCTGGATGCACCGCCAGATGTCGACGAGCTCGCGTTGGCTGCGCTAGAGACTGTGTCGTCTTTAAAAGTGAAGCCCGATCGGATTGTGATAAGCCCAGTGGCGTTTGAATGCCGACTTCATACTCCGCTCGTCTTTTCAAACCAGTTGCTTGCTATCGGCGAAGTTTTGCAGGCGCATATCGCTGACGACATGATGCTCGACCCGGCGAAGCTGTACGTCGACACTCCGAAACTTGACCTTATCTCGCGTCTGCATGGCCGCGGGTTGTATGGAACGACGGAGACGGCGTTTCAGATGCAGCGCCCTCAGCCTTATGAGGCGCTCGAAAAGGAAAAGGCGCGAGATTGACCTCGCGCCTTCATCGGATTTCCGCTGATGAGCGAGCCTGACGTCACGCTTCGTGCGGGATGTTCCGGGTCGATTCAAAGAGGAACCATACGCGGCGTTCGGCTTCGTCGATCCAGTTCTCAAGCAGACTTGCCGTCGCGACGTCGCCGTGTTCGTCGCAAAGATCGTGAACCTGGCGCATTTCGTCAGCTAGCTGCAGATTATCGCCGCGAAGTTCTGCCAGCATATCATTCGGCGAAACGAAATCGGCGTCGTTATCGAGAATGCGCTTCTGGCTGTTGATCTGGCCGATCGAACGGATCGTCGTACCGCCAAGCTTGCGGGCGCGTTCGGCAATATCATCGGTCGCAGCGAAGATTTGCTCGCCTTGCTCATCGAGGAGAAGGTGATAGTCGCGGAAGTTCGGTCCAGACATGTGCCAATGAAAGTTCTTCGTCTTGATATATAGCGCGAAGAAATCAGCGAGAAGCGCCGACAGCGCACCGGAGATATCCTTGATGGCATTGTCGGAAAAGTGCGATGGCGTGTCGAGGGCCGCCTTGCGCCGCGATTTGGTCGTATCCGCTTTCATGTTTATCTCTTCCTTGGCTTTGCGTTACGGGGGGAGTCAAAAGGATTTTGCAATTGTTCAGGGGGGCAACATCACTGCTTTGATTAAGGTCACCCCGCAGCCTCATCTATGACGACCTTAATCAATGAGCACATTTTCTCCAGGGTTGGCTGGATAGCAGGTGAGAGAAGATATCTTTTCGCGAGCCAAGCCAGATCCTGATACGAAATCCATGTCTCAGAACTCTCGTCTTGCCAGACCAATGCTTTTAAAGGCAGGTCCAGGCCGATTGTCTGTTCGCTTTGCATAAGCAGCGTGCCCGCCTTCGGGTTTCCGAAAAATAGCACTTCTGTCGACCGGAGATCGAGGCCAACGGCCGTTGCGGCCGCTGCATGATCTATGCGTGAAAAAACCGTCATGCCATGGTTGCGCACACTCGCCGCCAACCGGTTGGCCGTCTCCTTGGGTCCATGGGAGCTTTGGAGCGTGATTAATCCTTCGAGCATTTGCCGACGCTTCTTCCGGTTCCGACGCGGGATATTCGGGCCGACACTGTTATCGCCGACCGTCGGCGATTGTCCACCGGTGCCGACACAAAATCGTGCATTCAGAAAAATTGCGACAAATGCCACCACTTTGCTGCTCTCTCCCGTGACGACCTCTGGGCTGTCGTCTAATCGTATCGGGACTAATCCGATTCAATGGGGTGAAGAATGCTGCCGCGCCTTGTGACACTACCCGCAGTGCCAGCCGTATTGAGCATTACGGCAGGGTATGTCGACACTTCGAGCTTCCTCGCGCTGCATGGACTCTTTACTTCGCATGTGACGGGCAACTTCGTTACGCTCGGAGCGTCCCTCGCGGAGGGGGCGTCCGATACGATCGCCAAAATATTAGCGCTGCCGGTGTTTTGTGCCGCAGTGTTTGCGACCCGGCTGCTACGCTTTCAGCTTGAGAAAAGCGGATTGCCGATCCTCGGCATCTGGCTTTCGCTTCAATTCATTTTGATGACGATTGCGGGCGGCCTTGCTGTGTATTATGGCCCTTTCCCCGACGCGGACACGGTTCCAGCCCTCGCAGTCGGTCTTATTCTGGTCGTGGCAATGGCCATTCAAAATGCATTCCATCGCATTCACCTCGCCAATTACCCACCGACCACCATCATGACCGGGACGACGACGCAAGCGATGCTTGATCTCGCTGATCTCTTTCGCGGCGTTCCAGCCGAATCGAAGCCTGCGGTAACGGCACGGGTCACGAACCTACTCAACGGCATCGTGGCCTTCGCGCTTGGGTGTGCGGCAGCAGCCGTGACTTATGCCCACGTCAAGGAATGGGTTTTCATAGGCGCTCCGATCTTCGCGGCGATGACGACCGCGTTCTACGTTCGCGAAAAGCTTATCGGCGCTCAAACTGGCCCGGCATGAGAGATCGCTATTCGGAAGCGACGGAACGGTGACGCGGATCTATGATGTGCACCAAATGGTCTAGCGGCCCACCTTCGTCACGCGTTCAACAGGGCCGCCCGCGCCGCCTGCATGATTTCGTCGGAAACGGGAGAACCTTTTGTCGACCGCGATAGAACCAACGCGCCGACGAGCATGGCGATCTGCGCCAGAGCGTCTTCGCGGGCTGCCGCTTTGTCCTTCCGTTTGCGCGATAACAGCGGCGTCAACCGCTCGACCATCACATTAAACCCGGCGGCAAATGCCGTTCTGATCTGGCCTTTGGGGTTTTCGCGCGCCATATCTCCGCACATGGCAGCGGCTGGACAACCGAGGCCGATTGCATCTCGGTGTGCTTTCGTAGTGTAGCGTTTGATAAATTCCGTGCGCGCTGCTTTTTTGTCGGCGCCGTTGCGCTGTTCGATCCCGTCGTAGATGCTGCGGCGTTCCTTAAACGCACGTTCGCAAGCTTCTGCGACAAGAGCCTCCTTTGAATCGAAATGACCGTAAAAGCCGCCGTGCGTCAGGCCGGCTTCCGCCATGACTGCGGGCACGCTTACGCCGTCGATGCCGTACTCAAGAAAGAGCTTGGATGCTGCATTGAGAACGTCTTCGCGGTGTTGATCTGCTTCCTTGCGCGATACTCGCGGCATTCTCTTTTCTCCTTGGGCCTAAGCTTTGGCCGACGCGCCGTTGCGTTGCCCCATGACCAAGCATGTCTCCGTCCCGTGAGCCACAAGGTTCCCTTCCTTGTCGAAGACCTTCCCTTCCGAGCTCGCGATGCGACCGCCGCGCGAAAGCACTATGCCTTCACATCGCAGGACACCCGTCGACACAAAAACCGGACGCACGAAATTGGTCTTGAGTTCGAGCGTTGTATACGATTGTCCGGCGGGCAACGTTGACTGAATAGCACACGCCATCGCCGTGTCGAGAAGGGTTGCGATCCAGCCTCCGTGAACGGTCCCCATCGGATTGTAGAATTGCTCAGTCGGCGTGCCTTCAAAGACGATGCGGCCAACCTCAATATCCTTTGGTCGAATTCCGGTCGCATGACTGAATGGCGGCGCAATGAGCGCACCATCCCGCAGCGCAACAAGAAAATCCAATCCTGACATCGCCGCCGCAACATGAGGCGAAACAATCCCCGTTTTCATCGGCTCAGCCAATTTCGCTTTCTCCTGCCGCGCGTTGAGGTGCGTCAACATTCGGCGTTGCCCGCCGCCGTCGTTACTTGCATTACGTCCATCATATATTATGTCGGCCATCATGAATAGCCAAGACGGCGGAGGAGCCCTACCAATGCGTCAGGACCCGATTGTCATCGTAGCTGCAGTGAGGACGCCTCTCGGGCGGTTTCTGGGCGATCTTGCGCCGCTCCGGGCCTCCGAACTCGGCGCGCACGCTATCCGCGCAGCGCTCGAACGCGCGAAACTGGTGCCGGAGAAGGTCGACGAGGTCCTTTTCGGGAATGTGCTGACGGCGGGACAGGGGCAGGCGCCAGCACGGCAAGCCGCACGAGCCGCCGGGTTACCTGACGCAACCAGCGCAACGACCGTGAATAAAGTTTGCGGGTCGGGCATGAAGGCGACGTTTCTCGCGCATGATCTGCTAACCGCCGGCTCGGCTGACATCGTTATATCGGGCGGCATGGAGTCGATGTCGAACGCACCCTATCTGCTGCAGAAGGCTCGCACCGGTTTTCGCGTCGGCCACGGCCAAGTGCTCGATCACATGCTGCTCGACGGTCTAGAAGACGCCTACGAAAAAGGTCGCAGCATGGGCGATTTCGGCGAGGCGACGGCTGAAGCGTACCAATTCACGCGAGCCGATCAGGATGCGTTTGCGGTGGAGACCCTGACGCGCGCGCGAGCTGCTGTTCAGTCTGGTGCATTTAAGGCGGAAATCGCACCGATAACCATCGCAACCAAGGACGGCGAAAAGGTCGTGACCGATGACGAGAACCCGCTCAAGGTCTCACCAGAGAAAGTTCCGAAACTGAAGCCCGCGTTCCGGCCGAACGGCACGATCACGGCTGCGAGTTCGTCGGCAAATGCAGACGGCGCGGCGGCGCTCGTTCTTACGCGCCGCTCGCTTGCCGAACGTGAAGGGCTACCTATCCTTGCCGAGATCCGCGCTCACGCGACGCACAGTCAGGAACCGGCATGGTTCACGACGGCACCTATTCCCGCCATTCGCAAAGCCTTGGCAAAGGCCGGGTGGGAGGCTGGAGATGTCGATCTATACGAGATAAACGAAGCATTCGCGGCGGTCGCGATGGCGGCGCAGAAGGATCTTTCGATCCCGCGGGACAAGCTCAACGTCAACGGCGGGGCATGTGCGCTCGGGCATCCGATCGGCGCAACCGGCGCACGCCTGATCGTAACTTTACTGCACGCACTCGAACGTCAGGGAGCAACTAAAGGCATCGCTTCGGCTTGTATCGGCGGCGGCGAAGCGACTGCGATCGCCATCGAGCGCGTTAAGCATTGAACTGTGTGCGCGTGATGGGCCTCAGGAGAGGCCCATCCGCGATTGGAGCCGATCGGTCGAAGCCCTGATCAAGCGATCCGAGACGATGCCGATGAAGGCGATCGCGAAGCCGGCAGTCAAACCGCGTCCGGCATCCGCTTTGGCAAGCGCGATGAAGACCTCTTGGCCGAGATCGCGCGTTCCGATCATGGCGCAGATGATGATCATGCTCAGCGCCAGCAGCACTGTCTGATTGATACCAAGCATAATTTCGGGAAGCGCCAGGGGCAGCTGCACGCGCCAGAACATCTGACGCGGTGTGCATCCCGACACCGTCGCCGCCTCGATCAGGCTTTCCGGAATCTGGCGAATGCCGTGGTTGGTGTAGCGAATTGCGGGCACGATTGCGAACAGGACCGTCGCGATCATGGCCGTAACATCGCCGACCCGGAACAGCATAACCACCGGGATGATGAAGCAGAACGACGGCAGCGTCTGCAAGGTATCAAGAACGGGTGTCAGGAACGCCGCGAAACGATCGCTGCGCGATGCGACGATGCCCAACGCAATTCCGAATATTGCGCAGATGATTGCCGACACGCCGCACAGATAGAGTGTCGCCATCGACTTTTCCCAAAGTCCCGTCACGGCGCAGAACGCCGTCATCAGAACGACAAGAACTGCAAGACGCACGCCTGACAGGCGATATCCCGCCAAACCGACGAGCAGAACCATTCCGAGCCAGGGAAAATCGACTAGGAAATCTCGGATCGGGTTCAGGATATAGAGCAGCAAGAAGGTGCGGAACGCTTCGATGGCGTCAAAGAAATGGATGTTGATCCAATCGACGGCTGCCTTCCAATAAGGAGCGGTCGAGACCTTTATCGTGGCCGGGACGGCGGCAAACGCAGGCACATAGACGCTCAAGACCGTGGTCGCAGCCAGGATTACGAGAGCCAGAATGAGCATCGGGTTTCGTTGTAGGAAGTTCTGGTCATGCACGTGCATAACCGGACGCTGGCGGGACGCTGCCTGGCTCAGGCGATCGAGAACAATCGCGAGCGCGACGATGGCGAGGCCTGCTTCCATGCCCTGGCCGATCTTCAGAGCGCGAAGCGCGAGAAGCACGTCATAGCCGAGGCCGCCGGCGCCGATCATTGATGAGATGATGACCATGTTCAGCGCGAGCATGATTACCTGGTTCACACCAACCATCAGCGTGGCGCGTCCTGAGGGAACCAGTACCCACCACAATTTCTGACGTTGCGTGCAGCCGACCATTTCGCCGAAGTCATCGATCTCGTGGGGAACGCGTTTGAGTGCGAGAACCGTAGCGCGCACCATAGGCGGCATCGCGAAGACGGCCGTTGCGAGCATGCCCGAAACCGGACTGTTTCCGAACAGGAGCAGCATCGGAATAAGATAGGCAAACGTCGGCATCGTCTGCATCAGATCGAGCATCGGCTGCACGATGGAGCGATCGATCCACGGCTTACGGAAGGCGACGACGCCGAGCATCAACCCAACGATGACGCACAACGGCACGCTGATGGCGATGAGCGCCAGCGTCAACATCGCGCTGGTCCACTGCCCAAAGAGGGCAATGTAGAGCATACAGGCTGCAGCCAACGCCGAGAGCCGCCAGCCGCCGAATTTGTAGCCCGCGATGGCGAACGCCGCGCACACGCCGATCCAAGACAGACGCGGAAGAACAACCGCATTGGGGCCGTAACCGGACTTCCAGCCCTTGGCGAGCAGATCGATCGCCCATTGTAGGGGAACGTTAAAGATGTCGGTGATGCCGCGCGTCAGCCACATGAAATTCGACTTGAGCCACGCCATGATCGCCGAAATCCATTTGGAAATCGGGATGATGGCGCCGTCGGGATATTTTGCAGCCCACGGCGCGATGCTCGGGACCATATAGAGGATCGCGACGACGGCGATAGCCGCTATCCAGATCAAAGTCCAAGGGGCGATGCTGAACGGACGAACAGGCGCCGTCGTATCTGCGACGGTCATACGTGTGCCTCTTTAGACAAGTCGCGATCGGCAAGAATATCGATTACGTCGTCAGGCGTCACCTCCCCGAGTGGCCTCCCATCTTCAGCGGTGACGAGGAAGTTCTTACGGACGCCGACGATGCGGGCTGAGAACGACGAGACCTTGTCTTTTGCGCCGACCGTTCCGCCATAGTCAGGGGATGGCGAAACCGGACGCATCAAGCTTGCAGCCGACATCACCTTCGACCGTTGAACATCTCGCGTGAATTCGGCGACGTAGTCTGTTGCTGGATGAAGGACCAATTCTTCGGGTGTCCCGATCTGGATGATTTCGCCGTCCTTCATAATCGCGACGCGGTCGGCCAAGCGGATGGCTTCATCGAAATCGTGGGTAATGAAGACGATGGTTTTCTTCAGCACGCTTTGCAAACGCAGAAGCTCAGACTGCATCTCGCGGCGAATTAAGGGATCGAGCGCTGAGAATGGCTCGTCGAGAAACCAGATTTCCGGCTCGACGGCGAGACTTCGCGCGATACCCACGCGCTGTTGCTGCCCGCCCGAAAGTTCTCGCGGATAAAACTGCTCGCGTCCGCTCAAGCCGACAAGTTCGATCACTTTGCGAGCACGCGCTTCGCGCGTCTTGCGCTCAATGCCCTGAACGGAAAGCGGAAAGGCGATATTTTCGAGAACCGTCAGATGCGGCAGCAGAGCGAAATGCTGAAACACCATACCCATGCGGTGCCGGCGGATCTCAATCAATTCTTCGGGCGAAGCTTTCAGCAGGTCGATGCCGTCGAGTTCGATCGTTCCCCAGGTCGGTTCCACCAATCGAGACAGGCAGCGAACGAGCGTGGATTTGCCAGAGCCGGACAAGCCCATGACGATAAAATTTTCACCTCGACGGACTTCGAGCGAGGCACGCCGCACGGCGCCAACGAGCTTGGCTTTGCTCAGGTCTTCGAATGTCGGCGCGCCATTGTTTTTTGACAGAAACTCTTTCGCCCCCTCGCCGAAGACTTTCCATACATCCTTACATAGCAGTTTTACCGGGCGATCATCCGTGGCCGGTATCGTATCATCGCGCAGGGGCGCTTGAGTATTCATTCAGGATCGCTCCATCGCGCAAAGCGCGTCGTGTGGCCTCAAAAACAGACGGGAACCGACAGCCTGCGATGGCACACCGGTTCCCGTCGCGTCTTCACTCAATGCTGCAAAGGAAGATCAGCCGAGTTCTTATTTCGCCCATTCCTTCCACTTCGCCTCGTTGGCATCGACCCAAGCCGCGGCGACTTCATCCATCGACTTACCGTTGAGATCGATTTCGCCCGACATCTTGTTCAGTTCATCGGTATCGATCGTGTAGTTTTTGGCGACTTTGTAAGCGACCGGCCACTTATCCTTCAGGCCTTTCCAGGAGTACTTCCAGATTTCACCGTGCGGCTTGCCGCAATCGTACTTTTTATCCGGGTTCACACCCCACTTTGGATCGGTGTAGCAGGCCGGTTCATATTCTGGGAACTGAACCCACTCGCCTTTGTATTTCGCGGGCGCCCAATGCGGAGAATAAATCCAGAGCATGATCGGCGCTTTACGCTGATAGGCGGAATCGAGTTCAGCAAACATCGCGCCATCGGTGCCGGCGTGGACTACAACGAACGGCAGACCAAGTGCTTCGACGCGCTCGTCATCAAAACCTTCCCAGGTCACCGGGCCGCCCAAGTAACGGCCCTTCGGTGCCGTATCAGGTGTCGAGAAGGCTTCGGCGCACTTGGGGTCCTTCAGAGCTTTCCAGTCCGGCAGGCCGGGGCACTTTTCTTTCATGTACTCCGGGAACCACCACTCTTCCTTAGCTTTCGGTCCAAGCTTGCCGAGGCGCTCGGTCTGGCCCGTGGCGTCGGATGCCTTCATCGCTTCGCGCGCGGTCGTATCCCAGTATTCGACGCCGATATCGATATCGCCATTCGTCAGGCCAGTGGTGAGGCTCGAGAGATAATCGGCAGTTGGGTATTCGACGTTGTAGCCAAGTTTCGTGAGAATGCCGCCAAGGATCTTGGCGTTGAGATTAACGCTCGTCCAATCGAACAATGCAATCTTGATTGGATCTTGGGATTCAGGAGCGCCTGCCATGGCTTGGCTAAAGCTCGCCAGCGAAACGATCGCTGCGCATGCTCCCCCGGCCAAAACGCGTTTGACGGCAGTGTACATAGATCAGCCTCCAAGCCAATTTCGTTGAGGTCGAATTCTAGATATCGTGGTCAGTGACTTTCCTGGGAGTGATGATTTTTGAATTATGATACCTATTTCAAAGTGTGTTCAAGGCCAAATTCGAGGCATTTGGTGCAAATATAAGCAGCACGCGCGCAAATAAATGTTTCACACAAAATGACGTCGTGGGTCGATTGTGCGGCTGCAAAAGGCGATCTTTGCTCGACAGCTACCCAAAAAAAGGAAAGCGAACGCAGATGATTTCCTCCGCGTTCGCTTCGATGAAATGCGTTTGACGTTTGTCGAACCGAGATTGGGCTACTGCCGAACGGTCCGCATGAAATTGCGATACAGCATTTCAGCATCCGCTGCGAAATTTGCCGTGTGGGGCTTGGCAGCTTCCGCCATTCGCTGCAGCGCACCGGAACCATGCGTGCGTTCCAACGCCTGTGCGTAAGCCGGGATATTTCCCCAGTCCTCAATCGTGTTGTCTTCGATTTCGACGTGATACTGCATGCTCCACGCCGCCCTGCCGACGCGCATCGCTTGGCACGGACAAATGTCGGACTTTGCAAGCACAACAGCGCCTTCCGGCGGTTGCGCGACACGCACCGAGTGCCACTGAACAGCTTTGAATTTTTTTGGCAGATTGGCGAAGACCGGATCGCGTTCAGCTTCCGTCGTCAGAGCGACATCGAGTATTCCGATCTCAGGTGGCCGTTGCGGTCCGCATGTGCCGCCCAAAGCATCGGCCAAAAGTTGATGGCCGAGACAAAGCCCCATGAAGGGCTTTTCCAATTCACGCACCCAGCGGCGGATCGCGAGCTTTTCGTCTACGAGCCATGGGCATTCGTCGACGTCCCAAACGTCCATCGGGCCGCCCATAACCCAAAGAACGTCGTAGTTTTCAAGTGCTGGAATTGCTGCTCCTTCGTCGAGTTCAACGGCGTCCCAAGCGATGCCGTCGGCAGCGAAGAATTTGCGAAAGATGCCTGGATGCTCGCAGGCGATGTGCTGAAAGACGAGAAAGCGCACGTTTCCCCCTATTCCCTTTTCAAATGAGTCGCGACCGGCCTGGGGCCGGAACCAAGGCGCAAATATACGATGTGAACTCTTCCGTCATCAGCGCTTCGATGTTCCTGCTTAATCGAATGCCGAAGCTTCAGGTACGGCCACGAACGCGAAATTCTTCTGCTTTTTCATACGTGTCGCACAACCGTCACGGACATGGGCAATGGTGACGGGCGCGTCGAATGGAACCCGATTTTGGAGCCGCTCTGCAGCGCAACTCGATAGCAAGCCGAGGCTTTCATGCTCGATGAAGTCCGTTCCGAGACCCCTACAGGGTCAGCGATTGCGCCGCACGCTTCGGCCGACACTCGCATCGGACAGTTCAGGCAGATCCTGGTATGGCCGGTCGAGTTGATGCCGCCCAATCCTGAGCCGTGTCATCATGACTTCGCGGCTATTCTGTCGAAGCTTGGCGGCGACAATCCGTGGAAAGAGATCGACGACGAGTTCACTTGCGATCCGAAAGATTTTCAGGAGCGCCACTACAATGAGTTCGTGACCTTTCTACCGCCAGTCCAGCGCTTCCTTTACGGCGGACGCGTTGGCAGGTCGCTGGGATCGGTGTCATCGGAAAGTCCGGTCAAGACCTTCCGGCGCACCGATGTGGCGGGCGTGCGCGTTCAACTCACACCGGGTGCTGCTCCGATCGAACTGAAGGTCGCCCATGTCGACCTGTATTTCTTCTTCGAGATCGACGTCGCGATCCTGGCGCTTGAGCTTTATTCCGAGGACATCGGCCTCGCCGACGCTCAGGACGTGTTGTTTCGTCTCGGCCGAACACATCCGGCCTATTGGGAAAAAGATACCGGTGTTGCCGGACACTGCCCAGTGAAGGTTGAATTTCTGTCTAACACCGGTGAGGTTCTGGCTGCGTCCGACTATGAAGATCGCGACAAATTTCTGGCTCACGTGTGCGCAAAACGCGCAGCCCGCGTTGCTGCACACTGGCAATACTTGCTGCACCCCCTGGTGCCGCATCATTCCGACCACGCAGGTGCGTTACGCTACAAGCAGCTTGAATATTATCGCATGCCGCAAATGGCGTTTATCGCGGTAACCGCGGGCAGCGAACTTACACGCGCCGATTACGTCCGCCTCGCGTTCGCGTCAGGGCCCGGAGACTGTTCCGAGCTGCCGTTTTCCCAGCGGCACCTTCAGGATTTCGAGGAACGGTATTGCTATGACCGGTATTTTGGCCAGCACAACGAGATCGAGTGGCCGCAGAGCCGGTATATGTCCTGCGGGCATGCCCTCGTCGTGACGGGCAGCGCCGACAATCCATTCTTTGTCGATCCCAACCACGGTTGCCTCAACAGTTTCCGACATGAGCACTTTCTCGTCTTTCTGATCGCACATTTCCACAAGGCGTCGCTTCTGATGTTCTCCGATCATCTGACAGGCGCCATGAGCCGCTTGGATGCGCACAACAAGAGTGCCATCATCGCCTTCAGAGCGGCGTCGCGGCGTGCACTGCAAACCTTCCTGCGCTTCACGCATCGCTACTGGTTCCATTCGGTCAGCAACCAGACGCAGGCTCACGATATTTTTGCGCTGTGCCGCCGTCATCTCGACATCGATCGTCTCTACGACGATATTCGACAAGAGATCCAGGAAATGAGCGAGTTCCTGGAAAACGAGGCGATGCGCCGTCAGAGCGATACTGTTACGCGTTTAACCGTCGTCACCACGCTCGGCCTTGTCGGCACGACCGTCACCGGCTTTCTCGGTATGAATCTTCTCGATTGGGCAAACCAGTCGACGCCGTGGCGATTGCTGGCATTTTCGGCGGTGCTGGTGCCAACCATCCTGCTGACACTTGCTACGATCGCCAAATCTCGGGCCTTATCGAACATGATGGAATCGCTGTCCGATGGCTCAGCCGACTGGTTTCCACGGCTTCGCCGCAAGCCGCGCGTTTAATGGGGAAATGTCAGAGGCCCTTCACTTCCGTCGTCTACGCGATGGAGCGAGGCGTCTTTCGATTTAGAGGGGACAAATTCGTAATGGTGCCGAAGCAGAACCTCTTGCGCGCATGTCTGTGTCTTGTGACCATTCTGAGCGTTGCTCCGGCCTACGCCGATGCGCCGAAACACAATGTCATACTTTTCGTTCCCGACGGCTTGCGGCGGAAGATCGTCACGCCCGAAGCAGCACCGACGTTTGCCGATGTGCGCGACAAAGGCGTTAATTTCGTCAACAGCCATTCGTTGTTTCCGACATTCACGATGCCGAATTCGAGCGGCATGGCGACAGGGCATTACCTCGGTGACACCGGCGTGTTCGGCAATGTGATGTATGCCGGCTTCATTATCCGGTCGGCGAAGTCGGCGCGGTTGTCATTCATCGAAAGCGACGGCGTCATTGGTGATATCGACGATCACTTCGGTGGAAATTTCATCGACGAAGAGACAATATTGCATGTGGCTCACCGATCCGGATTCAACACGGCGGCGATCGGCAAAATCGGTCCCACGGCGGTCTTCGATCACTCTTCGCGGGGAGGCGCAGAAAGCGTCATTATCGATGACGCGACTGGCAGATCCGTTGGAATTCCGCTGGCTCCGTGGGTGAGTGCCGGTCTCGAAGCCTACGGACTGCCCATTGAAGCTCCGAGCCGGCTGACCAATAAAGATCACGGCGATTTCCAAACGCCGGGAACAAAAGATGCCAACGTCGTCCAACAAAGTTATTTCGCCCAAGCCCTGACGAAAGTCGTGCTGCCGAAATTCAAGCAAGACGGCAAGCCGTTCGTCGTTGTATTCTGGTCGCGCGATCCTGACGGCACGCAGCATAATCAGGGCGACAGCTTTCTGCGGCTTGAACCGGGCATCAACGGTCCGACTTCGATGGCAGCCATAAGGAACGCGGATTCCAACCTGGCGATGATTCGGCGCACGCTCGATGAGCTCGGACTTTCCGATACGACAAACATCATCATCTCGTCGGATCACGGCTTCTCGACGATCTCGAAGCAGAGCCAAACGAGCGAAGCTGCGAAGGCCAGGTATCCGAATGTGCCGCCGTCGCTTCTGCCGCCGGGATTTCTCGCAATCGACCTAGCGTCTGCACTCGACATGCCGCTTTTCGATCCGGACGAGGGCAATGCCAGAGTCGAGCAGGGCCAGCATCCGTCTGATGGCAATGGCTACATCGGCAAAGATCCGAACGCTCCTAATGTGATCGTCGCCGCCAATGGCGGTTCGGATCTCGTCTATATTCCGAGCGGCGATCGTGGGCTCGTTCAGAAGACGATCGACGCACTGATGGCGCAAGATTACGTCAGCGGCATCTTCGTCGAAGATGACCTCGGCAGCTTTGCGGGAACGCTGCCGCTGAGCGCCGTCAATCTCAAGGGCGCCGCGCTGATGCAGAAGCCTTCCATCGTCGTCAACTTCAAAAGCTTCTCGACCGGCTGTTCGGAGCCGACAACGTGCGCCGTGGAGGTCTCCGATACGGAGCTACAGCAGGGCCAAGGCATGCACGGCAGCTTCAACCGCGGCGACACCGAAAACTTTATGGCGGCTATCGGCCCCGATTTCAAATCGGGCTTCATCGATAACGCTCCAGCCAGCAATGCCGATATCGGCAAAACGATCATCGCGATCCTCGGGCTTTTGCCAGAGAGCCACGGAAAATTGGTGGGCAGACCGCTGATCGAAGCGTTTCCCAACGGGGCTATGCCGCAGTGGGAACGCAAGACGCTCGCCTCAGCGCCGTCGCCTTCTGGCCTGCGCACGATCCTGAATTATCAGGCAACCGGCGATACGAAGTATTTTGACGCCGCTGGCTTTCCGGGACGAACAGTCGGGCTGCATCCGGAAGCGACGATCGCCGACACCCATAAGTGAAACCGTCATCCGACGGGCCGAGCTTACAAACCGCTATGGCCCGGAAATATGCCGGAGCCTATATTTTTCCCAGCTCAGATCTTATTGGTGACTGCGAGTTCGCGGTTCGGCTCAGCCACACTCATGTCGTTGCCGCGCCAAACGAAGGTATCTCCCAACCAGCCCTCGATCCATAGCACCGGTAGAAGCGCGTCGCGCAAAAGCCACGCGAACGGCGAATGCCATCGCAAATGCCAGCCAGCAACGCGCGCCAGCAAGACCTCGGCGCCCATCCAAACCGACAGCAGCCCAGTAAGCGCAATCAATGGATCGACATCCAATGCCGTCGCGGCGACGACCGAGGCAGCGGCGGGTAACGAGCAACCGGATAGTATTTCTGGCGCATAGAACAACGGGAACGTCGCGCGGCGCAGCCGTGCCCAGCGCACTTGCCGGTCCCAGACTTGGGCCCTCGTTCTCAAACCTAGCGGCTGCTCGAACGGGCGATCGACGAGACGGACGTCAAGACCGTGAGAGCGAACGATCTTGGTCGCGGCAGCGTCTTCGGCGATCTCGGCGCCCAGCGCTTCGATGCCCCCGGCGGCGTCAAGGATATCGCGACGCCAAAGCATCGACTTGCCCTGCGCAAATCCGAAGCCGATCGTATCGGCTGCGCTTTGCCAGCGAGCTTGATAGGTGTTGAGGAATGCGCATTCGAGTTCAGACCAGAAGCCGATCGGGTGGCTACCGATGGGCGGCGAACAGACAAGACCCACTCCCGGCGTGAAACTCTGAAACAAATCGTCAAGGTAGTGCTCGGGCATTAGAACATTGTTGTCCGCCAGAACAATCCACCGATGACGCGCGGCGGCCCATCCTTTCACAATGTTGTTGAGCTTAGGATTGTTCGTGGGCCGATCATCGCCAATCAACAGGCGCGCATCGATGTGTGGATATTCGGCGATCAGCTTGCGAACGAGCGGTACAGCGGCGTCATCCTCGCGAGCGGCGCAGAATATAACCTCGTATGGCGATGCTTTGAGCTCGAACGTCGAGCGTAGCGTCATTTCATCGAAATGATCGACACCGCAAACCGGACGCACAATGCTGACCGGCTCAGCATTCGGAGCACGGGATCGGCTGCGTGGCGCCGATACGCGGTAAAGTGTTAAGGCGATCGTCAAAAGATGGGTCGACACCGCCAAAATGCAGAAGACAAGAGCCGCCGTCGTTGCGAGATCGGCCATAGCTCCTCCGTCGACAAGAATGAACCTGCTGCATTCCAAGATTCATTGAAATATTGACGACGGTTGCACGACAACTCTGCGACATCCAATAAGAATGCCCAAAAGTTGTAGGTCATCCACACTTTTGTCGCGTGGATCTGACAGTCTGCGCGCGGCGAGACTTACGATTTCGGCGGGGCGGACATGCGGCGCACAGCGGTGGTCGTGAGGTAGGCGCCGACAAAGGCCGCTAGACAAAGGCCGATTACACCCGGCAAGCCGTTATTCAGGTTGGCCGCTAAAAGCCCTTCGTAGGCAATCGCGGCACCGATCACCCCACCGATTGCAGCGATAACGGTATTCGACACGCCGCGGAGCGACAAACCGTAGAGAATGCCCACAATCAGGCCCGGATACATCGAAGGCCAGAAATGATCGTCCATGATTCCCCTCCCAGGCTTCACCTGCCCGAGCTAACACCCGAGCCGCCGGAAAGGGGTTGATACCAATCAATTCGGCTCGGTACGAGATGGTCGCGCAGACGACGTCTCGTCGCGGTTGATCTCAAATCCTAGACAAGGAGACCGGCAGCACCGAATTGGCACCGCCGGTCTCAAATCCTGTTCGCGGAAGCGACGACCATGTTCAGCGAGCGGAAAACATTGCCAGTCCGGGTTTAAGATCCCGCCTAGAAATCCGGCGATGGGCCGACCGCGGCGAGTTCTGACATGCGGTCCTGCGACTGCTCATCGCGAGACGTCGTTATGATCAGCGAAGACCTTTTCCCGGTATGAACGCGATTTGTTTGCTGTGGGCGCCGAAAATCGTGCTCATTCTCGGGCACGACTATGCGATATCGATTTTCCGTCATAGCGCCACGCCTTTTGCTGCGGCCGCTCGGCCGCGAAACTGGCGGCGTGCTGATGCGTGCGCGATAGCTGCTCTCTCCGCCAGAAACGGATTAGCGAAGCGGCGTCCATCGAGGGCATCGAAGGCCGCTAAAGCTGAGTGAAAGAGATATTCGCGCTCTCCGTCCTCGCGAATGACGAGGCCGGCCTGATCGTCTCCGACTTCGATGACGTAAGATTTCGACATGTCTTTTTGCGCGCCGGCGATCGCCAGCGTCCTCTGAATAATTGCGATTGGGGGATGAAAAGGAGCGTCTTGTAGCGGTCTTGCCCACTAACAGCAGCAGAGACGACAGCCCGTTCGGCAGCCAACGCTCATCATCATTTCGCGAGGAAAAAGACAATCAAAGTTTGTGTGGTTCATGGCGGTCTCCTGTAGCGGAGCCCACGAGTGTGTCGTGGAGCTTAGCGTTTGATGACGCGGCGCAAGTCTCATCGAAATCACCGCGGCGGACACGCCAATCATGCCCGCGAGAGCCATAAAACGTGGTTCGGCATCGAGGATCAAATAAGAAGACGTGGATTGCTTAGAACCGCGCCACCGAACGTTCACCATGCGTGTGGCTTGCGACTATTTTTAGCGTCGAATGTGGTGTGATAACTCGATGATATTGTGAGCTTTTACCAACGCGACAGAATGCAGTGCTTGCGCCGGAATTATAGGCTGGCGGTGTTCGCGGTTTGGTGGAATATCGTCCCACCGGGATACGAGGGATTGTGACTATGAAGATCTGTATGATTGGAGCGGGCTACGTCGGGCTTGTTTCAGCGGCCTGCTTTTCCGATTTCGGCTGGACGGTCACGTGCGTCGATAAAGATCCGGACCGGCTGGCAGATCTCAAGGCTGGGCGCTCCCCCATATACGAACCCGGGCTCGACGATCTCATGGAGCGGAACATCAAGGCCGGACGCCTACTGTTCACGGACAATCTCGGTCCAGCGGTTGCCGACGCCGATGTCGTCTTTCTGGCCGTCGGTACGCCGATGCGCCGGGGTGACGGATATGCTGATCTCTCCTACGTTTTCACGGCTGTCGAGGAAGCGGCCCCGTATCTTCAAGACTTCACTGTCGTGACGACGAAATCGACGGTGCCCGTCGGCACAAGCCGCGAAATCGAACGCCGTCTCAAAGCCAAGCGGCCGGACGCCGATGTGGCCGTCTGCTCGAACCCGGAATTCTTGCGCGAAGGCTCGGCCATCCAGGACTTCACGCATCCCGATCGCGTGCTCGTCGGCACGGATGATGAGCGTGCACGCGAGGTGATGGGACGCCTTTATAAACCGCTAGCGTTGCGCGGCTCGTCCGTCATGTTCGTCGAACGCGAATCAGCTGAGTTGGCCAAATACGCAGCAAACGCCTTCCTGGCGCTCAAGATCAGCTTCATCAACGAAATCGCGGATCTGTGCGAGAGCGTGGGAGCCGATGTGCAGGAGGTAGCGTCGGCTATCGGCAAAGACCGCCGCATCGGCGACAAGTTTCTGCATCCGGGGCCAGGTTATGGTGGGTCTTGCTTCCCGAAAGACGTTTCGGCGCTGATCCGAACCGCACGGGAAGCCAAAGCGCCTGTTTCCATCATCGAGCAGGTCGAGCGGGTCAATCATGAGCGCAAGCTGGCAATGGCCCTCCGT
Organism: Pseudomonadota bacterium; assembly: GCA_018242255.1. GTDB lineage: Bacteria > Pseudomonadota > Alphaproteobacteria > Rhizobiales > Hyphomicrobiaceae > Hyphomicrobium_B. The sequence continues at coordinate 25,286 of JAFECH010000370.1, forward strand.
ATCGAGGAAGCTGCCGGCGGAACGGTGCGCGGCAAAACAATCGCGGTACTTGGGCTGACGTTCAAACCCAACACCGATGATATGCGCGATGCCCCCAGCCTCGTCATAGTACCAATGCTGCAAGAGCGTGGTGCAACCATTCGGGCATGCGATCCGCAAGGACGTCGCCAAGCCGAGCCTCTGCTCCCGGGCATCACATGGTGCGAAAACGCAAACGAGGCGGCCGACGGCGCCGATATTCTGGTGGTCGTCACCGAATGGAACGAGTATCGCGCCCTCAATCTCGAGACCATCAAGGCGCGCATGACCGGCGATACCGTCGTTGACCTCAGAAACGCAATCGATGCCGAAACGGCGCGTGGCCTGGGTTTCAATTATTCGGGCATCGGCCGAGGGGACGTCGCAGCCGATGCATCCGAACCGAAGCCCCGCCCGTTGTCTGCGGACCTGCATTCCGCGCAAGCTGCAAAATAGGCGCTTTATAGGTCCAGCGCGCTTCGAGTTGCAGATGTCAGTCGTCTTCGATCGGTGGCTCATCTCATTGAAATCGGCCCGCACTTCCGAAATTTTCGTATTTTTCTCCGTTGTCCATGACCCGATGACGACCTCGCGCAAGCTTCGGATAGGAAGCTCGCCCCAAAGCGCGAGGGGTCTCTTTTCATGTCTGCGACGAAAACCGCCGCAAAGGGTGGCATCGATTTAGGCTTGGGTCAGCGCGATGCCGGCTTGGCCGTCGGCATCGTCGGCATTCTGACAATTCTCTTCCTGCCGCTGCCGGCGTTCATGATGGACCTGGGATTGGCGCTTTCGATTGCGCTTGCTGTCGTCATCCTTATGGTTTCGTTGTGGATACGACGCCCGTTGGAGTTCTCGGCGTTTCCGACGATTCTCCTCATCGCGACGCTGTTGCGGTTGGCGCTTAACGTTGCGACCACGCGGCTCATTCTTTCGCAGGGCGCGGAGGGGCCGGGCGCGGCCGGGCACGTCATTGCCGGTTTCGCTGAGTTCGTCATGGGCGGCAATTTCGTTATCGGCATCATCGTCTTCATCATCCTGGTGACGGTCAATTTCGTCGTCATAACCAAGGGCGCTACGCGTATCGCTGAAGTCGGCGCCCGTTTCACGCTGGACTCGCTGCCCGGTAAACAGATGGCGGTCGATGCCGACCTGTCGTCCGGCTCCATCGACGAAAAAGAGGCCATTCGCCGACGTGGCGAGCTCGAAGAGGAAAGCCAGTTTTTCGGCGCAATGGACGGTGCGTCGAAGTTCGTACGAGGCGATGCCGTTGCGGGCCTCATCATCACGGCCGTTAACATCTTCGGCGGCATCATCATCGGCGTAACGCAACACGATATGCCGTTCCAAAACGCTGTCGACACCTTCGTTAAGCTGTCGGTCGGCGACGGCCTCGTTACACAGATGCCGGCCCTTATCGTTTCGCTCGCGGCCGGCCTTCTTGTCTCGAAGGGCGCAACGCACGGCTCTACGGAAGGCATCATTGTCAGCCAGCTTGGCAACTATCCTCGCGCGCTGATGGTGGCCGGCGGCGTGATGTCCATCCTCGCGCTGGCGCCGGGTCTGCCGCTGCTGCCGTTTGCTGCTATCGGCGGCCTTCTCACGTTTATCAGTGTCGGACAGCTGCGCCAGAAAGCGGCGGCGGAACGCACTGCCGAGCAGGCGAAAGATGCTGCGCAAGTCCCATCAGCTGACGAGCAGTCGCGGCAGTCGATCCGAGACCAGCTCAGGACGACTGAAATCGAGATCTGCTTCGGCAAGCAAATCTCTACCGTCTTGATGCGTCCGACCGGTGATCTGCCACAGCGCGTCGCCAAGATGCGCCGGAAGTTCGCAAAGCAGTACGGGTTCGTCGTTCCGGAAATCCGGCTGTCGGAAGATCTGTCCGTTCCTGCGAAGACTTACCAGATCAAGGTTCACGGCACTGTCGTCGCGAGCGCCGAGCTCCGCCTTGGGGACGTTCTGGTCGTGGTGGGAGACGGTCCGAAGCCCGAAGCACCAGGCGACGAGACGCGGGAACCTGCGTTTGGAATGAAAGCGTTCTGGATTCCGGATATCTTCACCAACGCGCTTAAACGCGATGGTTTCGTACCGGTCGAAAATACGTCCGTGCTGCTGACCCACGTCGCCGAAGTCATCCGGAACAGCCTGGCGCAGCTATTCTCATATCGCGATCTCCGGGCATTGCTCGAACGTCTTGATCCGGAATACCGCAAGTTGCTGGACGAAATCTGCCCAACGCAAATCTCCTATTCCGGTCTGCAAAGCGTTCTCAAAATGCTTCTCGCCGAACGCGTTTCAATCCGTAACCTGCATCTCATCCTTGAAGCTGTTGCAGAGATCGCACCGTTTACACGCAAGGCCGAGCAGATCTCCGAGCACGTACGTATGCGGCTTTCAACTCAGATTTGCGGTGATCTCAGCGAAAGCAACTACCTGAAGGTCGTGCGTCTTGGAAACAAGTGGGAACTCGCGTTCCACCAGGCACTGAAGCGTGATGCCAAGGGCGAAGTTGTTGAATTCGATATCGAGCCGCGGCTGATCGAGCAATTCGGAACCGACTTGGCGCGCGTCGTGCAGCCGCTCATGGATGCGGGGCATCAATTCGTGCTGGTAACGGCTGCCGAAACCCGGCCCTACGTTCATACCGTCACCGAGCGCCTCTACGGCACTCTGCCTGTTCTTTCGCATTTGGAAATCGGCCGGGGTGTTCAGATACAGTCGCTCGGCGCGATTTCATGACGGAACTGACGCATCAAACTTTTCTCGTTCCGTTGATCGTTTTCTGCCGCGTTGGCGCTTGCTTCATGGTCTTGCCGGGCATTTCAAGCGAGCGCATTCCGATGCAGCTGCGTCTGTTCGCGGCAATCGCGGTTGCGCTTGCGATTACGCCCTTGGTGTTTGATTCCGTCAAACCGATGGTGACCGAAACGTCCGGCAATCTGCTTTCTCTGATCGTTGTCGAAACGTTGACCGGAATTCTTCTCGGCTTTCTCGTACGCATTCTATTTCTAGCGCTTGAGTTTGCCGCTACGGCCATGGCAAACCTCGCTGGCTACGGCTCCGTCTTCTCGCACTCCGCCGACAACAACGATCCGTCGTCGCCATTCAGTTCAATGGTCACGATGCCAGCGGTTGCGCTGTTCTTCATGACCGACCAGCACGTCAACGTCATTCGCATGCTGCAGAAGTCGTACATCGGACTCCAGGTTGGTACGGCGATTGCGTCGCCTCCCAATCTGCAGTTGATCGTCTCGAATATCGATACGGCCTTCCGGCTGACGATCCAGCTCAGTGCTGCCCTCGTCGTCTATTCAATTACGGTCAATCTCGCATTCGGCTTTCTAAATAAGATGGTGCCGCAGATCCCAATCTATTTCGTGTCTGCGCCCTTCGTCCTGCTCGGGGGGATGTTCATTCTTCTGCAGATCGATAAATCTGTATTGGAAATTTTCATGTCTCTCGTCTCGCAAGCCATTCAGAACGTCGGACAATATGGCTAGATCATCGGGCAAAGTGCGCCGTCTCGTTGATCTTTTTCGCGATCTTGAGACGGCTGAGCGTGCCAAGGTCGGCGAGTTGGCGCGGCAGGTCAGCGATTTGCGCTCCGCACAGGACGCTTTGCTGGCGCGTGTCGCAAATCCTACCCCGGAGACCGAGCCGTTTCTGGCACTCATGTCTCGTAGCATCGGCAATATGGACCGTCGCCTGCAGCGCCTCTCGATAGAACACGAGGCGGCCGTTCAACGGTATGCGCAAGCGGCGGGCCGCACCCATGGCGCCTCGGAGCTGCTCGCCGATGTCCGCGCCGAAGAAGCACGCAAATCCGAACAAAAAGACCTCGAAGCTTTGCTCGAATTCCAACAATCGATCGCCGCGCAAGGCCGGTGTAAGTCTCCGCGTTCAACCTGATATGGTCGCACACATTACAACGATGATTTTATGTCGAGCATACCATCAGTTTCCGCAGCAGATCAGGCGATTTGGGCCGCCAAGCAGAGCGTTCGCCTAACGTCGGCCAGCAACGACCAAGCTGCGACCTCGCCCGTCCAAACCCCGGCGAATGATGCGCGGCAGAAGAAGATCAAAGAAGTGGGGCAGCAGTTCGAGGCGCTCTATCTCCGGCAGATGCTCGAAGAGTGGTTGCCGAAAGACTCCGACGCCGTCTTCGGAGAAGGCACCGCGGGTTCGATTTGGCGGTCGATGCTCGCCGACCATATGGCAACGACGCTCTCGAAGTCTGGAACGATCGGGATCGCTCAAATGATCATGAAGCACGAACCTGACGGTTCGAAAGGAAAGTAGATATGGGTACGCTCAATGCCGACGATAAGGCTTCCGCTTCGAAATTCCCGGCTGGAGGTGCGCCCCGTATGCATAGTCAGGCCCTTGGAGACCGCCGCAACGCGTCTCAGCACCAGATTCCGATGCAAGATGCCGATGCGGCGCGCGCTGTCGTCTTTGCCGTTCTCAGCCGCATCGAAGGGTATCTCGAAGAAGAGACGATCGCTCTCGACAAAACACCGAATTTTGATCTGAAGACGTCGAACGATCGCAAGAGCCAAGGTCTTGTGGATCTCAATCATGCGATGCGACGCCTGAAGAGCGACGACGTCAACGAGGATCTGGAAAAGCGATTGCAGATTTTTCGGGGCAAGCTTGCCGTCAATCTGCGGAAGATCCGGTTGCATCTTGATGCCGTCAAAGAAATTACGGCGATGCTGTCAGATGCGATTCAGAATGCCGAGTCCGACGGCACATATACGCGCAATATTGGACCGATGCGGAGCACCCTGTGATCCGATCGTTGGTTCTCGCGCTCATCACCTGCCTCTCGACGATCGGCGGCCTTTATGGCGCGATGACCTGGAAGGCCGCCGCGAAGGCTACGAGTGCTGACGGCGAGCACGAACAATATCAAATGATGCGCACACGCATGGTCAGCGTACCGCTGCTTTTGAACGGCGAAGTTCTTGGTTATATCGTGACGCGCCTGCAGTTCCTTGCCGAAACCAGCCTGCTGAAGGGCAGCACCGTGCAGCCTGAGGCCTTCGTGGCAGACGAAGCATTCCGTCAGATCTATGAAAAAGCGCCCGAAGACATGAAGAGTGGGCGCAAACAAGTGATCAACGAACTCGCCAACAGTGTCGCCGCAGGCGCAAACAAGCGCATGGGGCGCGACGTCGTCAAAGACGTGATGATTGATAGTTGGGCCTATCTCTCCAAACAAGACATGATGAGCAAGCTATGACAGCAATTGATACTGATTTCGGCTTCGATGCCGTCTTTCGGAAGTCCGCCGCAGAGCTCAAAGTGCGTCTCGCGCGCGACGTCGAACTTGGGATCAAACCTCAATCTGTGCGGCGACGCGGCAGCGTTACTGCTTTTGCTGTCTTCGCCGGACTGGGAGCCCTTTCGCTCGGCATCTTTATCATCGGCTTCTCAGCGCTGCGGTCCGATTCGCCGGAAATCTGGATTCATCGACTGATGGCGCTTGCCATTGTGCAAAGCATCCTGATCGCTGCGGTTTCGATGAAGATTCTACCAGTGCTTGAGCGGGGCGGTTCGCTCAAGCGTGTCACCGCGACACCTCGGCGAACGGTTGCCATCGAACCTCCTCGCATGTCGCCACTGCCGATGCCTACTCCGCCGCCGTTGCCGGCACCGCCAAAGGCGGTTGTTGGCGGTCAACTCGCCGGACGCGAATTTCTTGAATACGACGACGGTTCCATCGAGATTGATACGCTCGTCGGGCGCCGGCGCTTCGTGTCACTCGAGGCGGCTCGGGAATTCGTAGGCGCCTAGCTTAGCGGGGCATCGGCCAACTATCGAAATCTTCGAATTCTCCGGTCGTGTTTCGGCTATCTGCCGTCTGTCCGGTCAATCGCTGCGCGACGTCCGCTAGCTTGATCGTCTTCGCGGCGGTCGCGACATCCACTTTCCATCCGGGCAGCGCGCCGTCGGAAAGTCCGTCCAGAAAATCGGCGACAGCGTCTAAGTGTTGGCAGAGCCGATCAAGATTTTGCAGTTCATAAATGGACTGCGAGCCACCAAATGCTCCGGCAACGACAAGATTACCGATCAAGCTCTGCAGATCCGCGGCGGAGCCAGCCAGCATCCTTACTTCGTCGGACGTGCTGCGCAGAGCATCGGAAACGGGCACGTTTGGAGAGCGCTGGATTTCGCCGTTGTAGTTCTTCATTTTTATCCCCGGCTTCGCGCCACTAGAAAAGTTCGAGTTCGCCGGCGTTGTCGACGAGCGATGCAACCGGCAGCTTCACTGGACGTTCCGACTCCGTCTGTCCCGTCAGCATGATTTGCCGCGCGCGACCGGACACCGGCCAATACTGGATGCGCCTTCCTTGTTCGCCACCCGTACTGCCGCCGACATAGGTGATCGCTTCGGCTTTGAGAAAACGCATCGCAAAATCGGCGTTGTTCTTGCCTATGTCGGACCGAGACTTCACCGTACGTGCGCCGCCGAATAATTTAGCTTCGAGGCGATCGCGTCGTGCGCCGGCTTTCAGCAGACCGTTCACGAGCAGCTCCATTAAATGGACACCCATGCGTTCGGCCTCGCCACGCTGCGTACTTCCGAGCTCGCCGGGCAGAAGAAAGTGATTTATCCCGCCAACGCCGGCCAACGGGTCACGAATGCACGCCGCCACACACGATCCGAGGATCGTCGTAACCATGATATTGCGGTCGTCAGTAACGAAGAATTCGCCCTGAATGATATGGACCCGCTTTTCCGTACTCGGCGCGGCCGTCATGTCAGCTTTCCAACGACGGCCTCGATGCACGTCTTCAATTGCGGAACCGAGAACGGCTTGGCCAGAAAGTTGTTGAGGCCCCACTTCTTGCCTTCGTCAATCAGCGCTTTGTCACCCTTCCCCGTCACCAGAATGAAACCGACCTTGCTCGTCGGCGCGTGCTGGCGCAGGGCGCGAAGAAGCTGAATACCGTCGATTTTCGGCATATTGAAGTCCGAGATAACGAGATGGCAGGGCGCCGTCATCATCATCTTCAGACCTTCTTCGCCGTCTTTCGCAACCTTGAACGACTTCAAGCCGATCTGATCGAGTCCATCGGTCAGGAGCGCTCGGCTGACGGACGTATCGTCGACAACCAAAATGGATAATTGCTGCATTGAGGGCATGGCTGAAGACTCCTAGTGACCTTTGTTCTTTGACGTTTCTGCAATGATGGACGAAGCCAATTTATCGAGCGGAAGCTGCCTTTCCACTGCGCCTATTTCGAATGCTGCTTTGGGCATGCCGTACACGATGCAACTCGCTTCGTTTTGTCCGAATGTCTTGGCGCCAGCTTGGCGCATCGACAGGAGACCTGCGGCGCCGTCTTTGCCCATGCCGGTCAAGATGACACCAACCGCGTTGGCTTTGCAGACCTTGGCGACAGACTGGAAAAGAACGTCAACCGACGGGCAATGGCCGTTCACGCGGTCGGCCGTCTTCAATCGGCAGCGCAAGTCTGCCGAGACTTCGAGATGCTGCGCGCCACCCGGCGCCAGGAAAACGTGACCCGGCAGTAGTTTCGCGCCGTCGGTCGCCTCTTGCACTTTCGGAGCGCACAGTCTGTCGAGGCGGCTTGCAAAGCTGCGCGTGAAGGTCTGCGGCATATGCTGCGTGATGACGGTCGGCGGACAATTCCCAGGAAACTGCGAAAGAAGCGACATAAGTGCTTCCACGCCCCCGGTCGACGCGCCAATAGCAAGGACGCGGCCATCGGATTGGTAGGAATCGAGCGGCACGCGGACATTCGACGAGTCCGGTGCATGGATGTCCGACTTAACCAGCGGACGAACGCGCGCCGAGGCTGCAATTTTGACTTTGTACGGAAGCTCTTCGAAGCTGTGTTCGTTGCCAGGTCGTGGCTTCTCGATACAATCGACGGCGCCGATTTCGAGCGCCTGAATTGTTTCGTCGGCACCGCGGCCTGTCAGCGTCGAGACCATTATCACCGGCATCGGCCGTAGACGCATGATCTTCTCAAGAAAATCGATGCCGTTCATGTTGGGCATCTCGACGTCAAGCGTGACGACGTCGGGATTAAGCGCCTTGATGGCCTGACGCGCCTGAATGGGATCTTCAGCTTGCCCAACGACTTCGATATCGGGATCTTTCGTCAACGCCGTAGCGATCAGTCCTCGCATGGTCGAGGAATCGTCGACAACAAGGACTTTTACTTTCTTCATGACGCTTTGCCCCCCTTCTTACGATAGGTCGTGATGCCGTCAGCCAACAATATTGCCGCGGCCGGCCCTGCCACGCGTTCCGAATGTCCGATGTAGAGAGCACCGTCGTCTCGCAACAACCCCGCCAATCGACTCCAAATAGTGTTTTGCGTTTCACGATCGAAATAGATCGCGACGTTTCGACAGAAGATTGCATCGAATGGGCCGTGAAACGGCCACGACCCCATCAGATTGAGTTCGCGAAACGATACGAGCGAGCGCGCCTCCTCGGCGACGCGCATAATGCTACTGTCGCCGCCTGGAGCTACTTCCAACCACTTGCTTCGTAGGTTCGACGGAATGTCCTGAAGTTCTTCTTTTTGATAGCAGCCCGCTTTGCCGCGCGCGACAACATGAGGATTGAGATCCGTTGCCAGAATTCGAACATCGAGAGACGCCGCCTCGGGGAGGACGGATAGCACCGTCAGAGCCATGGAATAGGGCTCCTGGCCGCTGGAGCAGGCCGCCGACCACAACCTGATCCGTTTGCCGCGACGCGCAGCATCGGCCAGGGGAGCGATGATTTCAGTGCGCAAATGGTCGAAATGGTGCGATTCGCGGAAGAAACGCGTGACGTTGGTTGTCAGCGCGGCAATCATGCTGTTGCGCTCTTCGTCATTGTCACGAACGGTCGCGCAATAGTCGGTAAATGTCGCGATGCCAAGAGCGCGCAGGCGTTTGGCCAGGCGGGAATAAACGAGGGTCGCCTTTGATTGCGGCAGGTCGATGCCTGCTTCTTCCTTAGCGATGCGCGCGATCTCCCGGAAGTTTACATCGGAAAATGCAAACTCACCTGTCACGAGCGCACCTGACGGCGCCGCGGCGGATCCTCGTGGCTCCAGCGTCATGCGGCGGCCTTTTCGCTGATCGGCAAAACGCTCTCCAATGCGACGATGCTGATCATGCGTCCGTCGACGGGATACACGCCCCTCACAAACGTCTTGGCGAGCTCAGAGGCAATATCAGGCGTCGGCTGCATTGCAACCTCCGATACCGTCAGGATATCCGACACTGCGTCAACGAGGAGGCCAATGACCTGCTGGTCAACCTGAACGACGATGATGACGCTACGCGGCGTCGGCTCGGTCAAACCCAGCCCAAAGCGCATCGCGAGATCGACGATCGGCAACACCGCGCCGCGCAGATTGATCACACCGCGAACATACGGCGGCGCATGAGGAAGCGGCGTCGCCTGCGTCCAGCCGCGGATCTCGCGGACGCCCATAATGTCGATACAGAATTCCTGGTCGCCGACACAGAACGCGACGAACTCAAGATTGACGTTTTTGGCGGGGGAGCTCGCGTCTTGCATGGTTGTTATCCTCCTGTCCCGTAGCACAGCTCTTCGCTTCGAAGGGTGTCGAACGAGCTGGTAAGCAAAGCATCCACATCGAGAATAAGAGCGACGCGACCGTCTCCGAGAATGGTGGCCGCTGCTATTCCGGCGACAGTGCCATAGTTCGTCTCAAGGCTCTTGATGACGACCTGGCGCTGATCCTGGATGGAGTCGACCAGCAGGGCATTGCGTGTGCCGCCGCCGGTTTCGACTAGGATCGCAACACTATTTTCGGGATCGGCCGGCGTATCGCGAAAGCCAAGCTGCGTGCCGACGTCAATGAGAGGAACGAATGTGTTCCGGATCGACATCACCCGGCCGTCTTTGCCAAGTCCGTGAAGCTCGGTCTTCTTGGGCTTCAATGTCTCAACGATGGCGGTTAGCGGCACCACCAGCGTCTGACCGGCAACGGAGACGGCCATGCCGTCAAGGACCGCGAGAGTTAGTGGCAAGCTCATCGAGAACGTCGAACCTTGTCCAGGCCGTGAAGAAATCGCGATGCGCTACGATGGAACGCTTCACCACGTCCATGCCGACACCTCGCCCGGAAATGCTTGAGATGGTCGCCGCAGTCGAGAAGCCGGGGAGGAAAAGCAGGTTATCGATGTCGTTGTCCGACAATTGTACGTCTGGCGATATCAAGCCCTTCTTGATTGCGGACGCACGAACTTTGGGACGATCGATGCCGGCGCCGTCGTCGGATATCTCGATCACGATCCGGCCCGATCGATGCGCAGCGCTCAAGCGAACGGTTCCCTCAGGCGGCTTGCCCGCGGCTATACGTGCTTCCGGCGATTCAATGCCGTGATCCACTGCGTTGCGGATCATATGCGTCAAAGGCTCGGCGAGCCGCTCGACGACGGTCTTGTCGACCTCGGTCGCTTCGCCATCCGTCTTGAGGCGTACCTGCTTGCCCGTCGCATCGGCGACTTCGCGAACAATGCGCGACATGCGCTGGAACAGCGGCTTCACCGGCTGAGCGCGGATCGCCATTACGCTTTCTTGTATTTCTCGCGTCAGCTGCTCAAGCTCCTCGAGTCCGATTACGATCGACGACGAGCCGGCGAGGTTTGCTTCGACGACGCGCTGCGAGAGCATCGCCTGATTGATCACTAGTTCGCCGACAAGGTTGATCAGGCGATCAACGCGATCAAACTCGACACGGATCGTGGTCTGATTAGGGACGGCGGCGGCCTTGGGACTTTCCACGGTCTGAGCGGTCTGATGAGCAGGCTCCGGTGTCGCGGCCGGTTCTGCAGACGTTTCGGGCTGCGGTTCCGATTGCGAAGCAGCCGCTTCGGGTTCGGGATTCGATACTTCAGCGGCAGATGCTTCGGATTCCGATCCGGACGAGCCTCCAAGCGCCATTGCGAGAAGCGCTGCTATATCAGCATCAGAAACGCCCGGTTGGCCATCCGTCGAGATGTTAATTTCTGCTTCGCCATCGACAAACTCAAAGACTTCACGAACCGCCTCGATGGGCTGTTCCGATGAAAGCTTGATATCCCAAGCGAGATACGCTCCTTCGGCCTCGATGGCGTCAAGAGTCGGGACGGCCGTTGCATCGCATGTGACTTCGACGCTGCCGAGGCGCGACAATTCACGGATGATAAGCGCCGCTTCGTTTGCGTTGGCATAAAGCTCGGGGCGCGGCGCGAAACGAACATGATATTCGTGCATCGGCGGCGCTTCAGGCTCCGTCGCGATAGCCGGCATCTCGAAATCAATGACCGAAGGCTGGAAATCTATAGCTTCTTCAACTTCGTCTTCTTCGTTGGTGGCCGTCAGCGCTTTGACGTCGGCAGCGATCGATGCATACGACGACTCGTCGATGTCCCTGCCATCGCGCGAGGCTTCCACAAGATCGGCCAGAACATCGGCCGCGCGGAGCATCGGCTTCATCACATCAGCCGTTGGCGCCAGCTTGCCGCTGCGAACATGATCGAGCGCTGTTTCGAAGGTGTGCGCGAATTGCACGAGTGCGGTCAGCTTGAATGCGCCGGCGCCGCCCTTGATCGAATGAACCGCACGGAAGACGGCGTTGACTGTTTCGGAGTCCGCAGCTCCCTCGTCCATTGCGAGTAGGCCCATCTCCATTTCGGAGAGTTGCTCCTCGCACTCCTGGAAGAAGGTCTGGCGGATGGCCGCCATCGTATCGACAGTCATAGCAATTCTCTTTTTATTTTATGCTGCGACGCGGCGAATGGCTGCGATCAATTTGGTCGGTTCGAAAGGCTTCACGATCCAGCCCGTGGCGCCGGCTTCCTTGGCGCGCAGCTTTTTGGCCGCATCGCTCTCCGTCGTGAGAACGAGAATGGGAACGCGGCGATAGCGGCTGTCCTTGCGAACGGCTTCTATCAGCCCGAAGCCATCCATCTTCGGCATGTTGATGTCGGTGACGATGACGTCTGGCGTCGCCGTCTGCAGGACTTCGAGACCATGGACACCGTCTTCGGCCTGCAGGACATTGTATCCAGCCTCTGCCAGCGCCATCCGCAACATATCACGCATGGTTCGAGAGTCGTCGACGGTCAATATCGTCTGTGTCATCCGGCCATTCCTTCGAAAGAGATCTGCTCGCGTGTCAATCCGACAAGTGTGATCGTGTCGAGAAACTCACTGCTAGGATTCGTCACCGCATAGCTCTGGCCGTCGGCCTGCCATGTCCGCGCTGCCGCGATCAGGATCTGAACCGCCTGCATTCCCGTTCGCCGCACCTGGCCAGCATCGACGACCAGCGGCGAACCTCGGCGCTCCAACAGCATGTTTTTGACCGTGATTGCGCACGCCGAATCCAGAGTTTCCGGCAGCACTAGCGGTCCCAGATTCGTCGGCTCCGGAAGTTCGGCGACCGCGGTTACCGTCTCCTCGATCGGTGCCGCCTTTCGAGCGGTTTTTGCCGTCGATGTCTTGGCCTTCCCGACTTTGGAGGCGGCCTTCTTCCGCGGCTGTTGTGCTCTCTTTCGGGCCATTAGAATTCCTCCCAGCCAGCATCGGCTGCCGCGGCTACACTGTGGCGGCTACCTCCACCGGATGCGACTTTCATCTTCGCAGCGGCCTGCGCGAGGCGAGCGGCCGGCTTCGGCTGCTGCTCTCGGCGCGGCGTCATTTCGACGACCGTTTCGGCGCCCGTCCTGAAGCGACTGACGAGACGCACCAGTTCCTCGGTCTGCTGAGCGAGCGTCTGTGTGGCGGCCGTTGCTTCCTCGACCATGGCCGCGTTCTGTTGGGTTACTTGATCCATCTCGTTGACGGCCGTGTTGACCTGTTCGAGGCCGTGGGCCTGCTCGTTAGCGCTTGCCGCAATGCCCGTGACGATCTCATTGATTTCCCCCACCTGCGAAACGATGCGGGTCAGCGCCTGACCGGTTTCGCCGACGAGTTGGACGCCTTGCGCGACCTGACCGGTCGATGCGGAGATCAATCCCTTGATCTCTTTGGCGGCCTCAGCAGAACGTTGCGCCAGAGCGCGGACTTCTGAAGCGACTACGGCGAAGCCACGGCCCGCGTCGCCGGCACGTGCCGCCTCGACGCCAGCATTGAGTGCGAGAAGGTTCGTCTGGAACGCGATCTCATCGATAACGCCGATGATCTGGCTAATCTGCTTCGAGGACGTCTCGATACCGTTCATCGCGGCGATGGCCTTGCGTACGATTTCACCGCTCTTTTCGGCATCAGACTTTGCGACGGACACCGTATCACGAGCATGGGTGGCACCTTGCGCCGTCTTGCCGACAGTATCGGTGATCTCCTTAACGGCCGCCGCTGTCTCCTCGAGGCTTGCGGCCTGGTTCTCAGTGCGACGCGACAGATCATCAGAGGCTTGCGAAATTTCGTCTGTGCCAAGCCTGATGCTTCCGGCACCTTTCTTTACAAGCTCGATTGTGCTCCTGAGTTCAGAGGCCGCGCTATTGAAGTCTTGCTTCAGCTTTGCGAATTCGGGAGCGAATTCAGCATACACTGTGGTTTCCAGATTGCCTTCGGCGAGTTCGGAGAGTGCCGTTCCCAGAGACGCGACCACAACGTTGATTTGATTCTCCGCCTCGAGCTTTGCGGATTGAGCCGCTTCCAGCTGCCCCATCATCAGGTTCATCTGGGTGATGATGGCCTCGTATTCACTGATAACGGTCTCAGTAATGCGATGCGTGAAATCTCCGCTCGCGATGCGTTCCGCCGCCGCGGTGAAGGCCGCCATGAAGCGTTCGTGCTCGCGACCGTAGTGTTCGCTCTGCTCCTGCTGCTCCTTAGCAGCGGCAACGCTGGCGTCGGTCATAGATTTGTTTTCAAGCAGTGCTTCCTTGAAACGAGCCAGCGCGCCAGCGATCTTGCCGTTCTCGTTGGTGTCGGCGAGATAGGGAATGCTTATGCTCAGATCCTTGTGGCTCAGCTTCTCCATTGCTCCGACGAGATCGGACAGGCGCCGCGACGTTCCCTTCGAGATGAATGCGACGAGAACGATCGCAAGAATTGTTGCCGCAACCAAAAGACCGAGTGTCCAATAAAGTGCACGCGCATCAGCAGCTGCTCGCTTCTCGGCAATTTGAATAAATGCGTCGCCCAGCGAACCTGCTACCGTTGCCACCATATCGTTGGCGTCGGCGACAGAGCTTTGGAACGTGCCAGCCAGTGCCGAACGCTCATAGTTCGCAGCTTTAATTTGCGACGCGACGCCGTCGAGGGTTGCAACGAGTCGGGCCGGCTTTTCACCAATTGAATGCTTGATGTCGCCTGTGTCATCACCGGCAAGCAGCTTGCGCAATGAAGCGTTCAACTTACCGTTCGTGCGCGACAGTACCGCATATTCCATCCCAAGGTTAGCTTGATCGTCTGCAGTAGGCGGCGCCGACAGCGTGTCCTGTAAGTCGACGATAGCTTGTTTCACCCCTGAAAGGCGCTGAATAAAAACGTCCTGCGCATAAAAACCTTTTGCTGATGAATCGGTTGCGAGGCCAGCGGCATTCGAGATCTGATCCAGAAGCTCGAGACCAGTATGGACCTGCTCGCTCGCCGATTTTGCGTTCTGAAAAGCAGTCAGCGCGGATTCAACTCCCAGCGATTTGGCGCCGCTCGCGAGCTCACCGCTCTCTCGGTCTGCAGCGACGTCATTTTTGCCTGCCGGCATCTCCGCCCAAACGGCCGACGCCAGTTTTGCACCGTCGACCTCGAGATTGGTCGCGTCTATCTCGCGAAGTTTATTATCTGCATAGAGATAGAGTTGAGCGAGCGACGGAATAAGGAAAACCGAAGCGATTAGCGCAAGCCGACGGGGCATCGACCATTTGCTATTAATATACTCAACGACCATGGCGTGCTTCACTCCTCGTATTTTTCGTATTCGTTTTGAGATGACGGCATTGCGCGTTCGCGGTGAAGGATGAATTTCGTTTGATGGGCGAACGATCGATTAGGTGCGCGCGACTTCCTTCTCCGCGTTCCACGTACGCGGGAGAGCGATGATATTTCGCTTATTCAAAGATGCGCTGAGGCTACCGGCAAATGCCGGGCGCAATCGACCGATTTCCATGAAGGGTGTTCCTGCTCGAATAGGCCGGAACATGTCGGATCTGGGCCGACACGGCTGCGCGGCTTCATGCCTTTGATTGCTTAATCAAGCTGCCGTGCAATCACCCTATTGGGCAATTCTATCGAATTCGTTTACGACGTAAATTTATTTCCCGGTAATTTAATAAATCTCGAAATATCTCCCAAACGGCAATTTTCATTCAATAAGAGACTTTCGCATCCACTCACCCAAACTGAGAATGTGCCCCCCCCAATTCTAATATGGGAAATATTGAATCGTTTTCAGGCAATTGTCGGTGGGCGATAGCTATTTTTTCAGCCATGAGAGTCGACGCGGCGGCCTCAAATAACGCAACCCTGCAACTCCTGCATCGACGTGCGCAGCGCAGCACCTGACAATGAGATCGTCGCTCGGAACCTCAAGAAAAAACTCGCCAAACAATGGGTCCGGGTCTGAAACTTTAATTCTGGCGCCCCCTTCGGAAAGATCGAGAACGGTGCCGTCAATGCGTCGTCCATCATCGAATACGATTGTTCCCTGCTTAAAAACCGTCCGCCTACCGAATGTCCTCCGCTCTTTTGAGACTTTCGCTGGCTCAATAGCCAAGTTTCTGACCTTCCCACTGCGTAATTGACGGATTTCCTACACTTGCATCTACGCTTGTTATGACGAAAGGCAGATGAAGGGCTAGTTGCAAGCGCCCGCCGTATCGAGTTACCCCCCTCCCCGCGCCATTCGCTGGCTTTAAAGCGCTCAGGAGCATATCCGCGCGCAGAAGAGTTAGGAATTGTTTCGCCCGAGAGCGGATAATCGGACCTTAAGAGATTTAAGACCAATTTTGGGAAAAGATGAGATCTGTCGGTTTTAGAACTGGCTAAGTTGAATTAATGTGGACGTGACGCGATAAATAAGGAAGTCAGGCCCGCTCGAAATCCAAACGCAAAGGATTTCGTTCATTATTCGGCCAGAATGTAAAACGGGCGGGACTATGCGGGGCTCAACAGCCAAGGGAGTTAAGGCCTTCAAGTCCAGCGGGCACACCCAAAATGCCGTGCCCACTAAGACCGCTCGCAAAGCCAAGGCCGCCTCCCCCCAACCGGTTCTAACAGGAAACGCCAAAGCGTTGGCGTCGGCGCTCGACGCTTTCGGTTGCGTGTCAGTCACGGACAACAGTGGCCGCATTGTCTATGTGAATGATGCGTTCGCGCGGATCAGCCGCTATCCGCGCGAGGCTCTCTTGGGCCAAAACCACTCCATTTTGAGTTCTGGCCGCCATCCGCGCACATTCTGGAGCGCGGCTTATGAAGTTCTTAACCGCGGCGAAACTTGGCGTTCGCAAGTTCAGAACCGAGCCAAAGACGGAACGTTCTATTGGGTCGACGCAATCATTCGGCCGCTCAAAGGCAAGGACGGACAGATCACCGGATTTGTGTCGCTTCAGCTTGAGACGGCTCTTCCCGCTGAAACCGGTGTCGCACAGCCGGACCACAAAGCATTGCTCAATGCCGTAGCCGAATGCTTTCCGGGCGGCCTGACCATTTTCGATCGTGATCTGCAGGTGGTGCTGATCAATGAACGACAAAAGCGGCTTCTCGAATATCCCGACGACCTTTTCAAGCGCGGACTTCCAACTCTGGAGGATCTCTATCGCTTCAATGCCGGTCGGGGCGAGTACGGGCCGGGAGAAGTTGAAAAGCAAATTCGCTCCCGCTTGGAGCTCACCACGAAAGGCGAGGCTCAGGTGTTCGAGCGCCGGCGCCCCAATGGCACCTGCCTTGAAGTCCGCAGTACGCCGCTCGCGGACGGGGGATTGATCGTTGCTCATTTCGACATCACCGAACGGAAACGCGACCAAGAAACAATCGGGCGCCTTGAGCATCAAGACGCCCTGACCGGACTACCTAATCGAGCGCTTTTTCAAGAGCGTTCGCGTTCTGCGCTTGCGCAAGCCAAGGGGGGCTGGGCGCTTGCGATTCACTGTCTCGATCTTGATCGATTTAAGTCGATCAATGACACGCTCGGTCATCACGTCGGCGATGCGCTATTGTTTGCGGTCGGACAACGGTTGAAAAGTGAAATCAGGGATATCGATACGGTTGCCCGCATCAGCGGCGACGAATTCGCAATTATTCAGAAGGCGCCGCAATCTATCGAAGAAGTCGCTTCGCTCGCAAAGCGTCTCGTCGCTGCGTTCTCAGAACCGTTTGAACTCGGAGAAAATACACTTACCGTCGGCATAAGCATCGGGATCGCGGTAAGCCCGTCCGACGGGAACGATGCCGAGCAGCTCTTGACGAATGCCGACATGGCGCTCTACCGAACCAAATCCGTGCGACGCGGAAGCTTCGGTTTCTTCGAGCATTCGATGCATGAACGCCTGCAAAAGCGCCACCAGATCATCATGGGGCTGCATGAGGCCATAGCGAACAGCAAGTTCGAACTTCACTATCAACCCATCGTAAACGTGAAGACACGGCGCATCGTCGGCTGCGAAGCTCTAATCCGCTGGTCTCATCCTGTTCGCGGGCTCATTCCAGCGTCCGAGTTTATTCCCATAGCGGAAGAATGCGGACTCATTGGCCAGATCGGCGATTGGGTTTTGAAACGCGCCTGCGCCGAAGCGAGCTTGTGGCCGGATGACATCTGGGTTGCCGTCAATATCTCTCCGGCTCAGTTCCGCGAACGGGATCTTGTCGAGAAAGTCACAAATGCCGCGAAGAATTTGCCGCTCTCTCGAGTGATCCTCGAAATTACGGAAACGCTCCTCATGAAGGATCGCGATGCCGCCTCCCAAGCCCTCGAGACGCTTCGAAAGATGGGCGTACGTTTTTCGATCGACGACTTCGGTACTGGATTTTCTTCGCTGAGCTACCTGCAGGACTTTCCGTTCGATAAAATCAAAATCGATCGGTCATTTGTGTCTTCCGTGGCCAATATCAAGCGCTCGGCGACGCTTCGTCGATCAATCATTCAGCTCGGATATAATCTTGGAATGACAAGCGTTGCAGAGGGCGTTGAGACCGAGCAGCAGCTTGAGCGGCTGCGAGCGGAAGGCTGCGTCGAGGCACAGGGATTTCTTTTCTCTAAAGCTGTACCAGCTGCCAAGCTCAGAACGCTTTTTGCCAATCCCCTCTGAGAACAAGAGCGAAAACCCGGCGTCTAAAGCAAACTCTCTCGACCCAGCTACTCATCGACAGCAATGCGATTCCGTCCTGCGGCTTTTGCTTCATACAGTTTGGAATCAACTCGATCCAGGAAATGTTCGTATTCTTCGCCTGGTCGTAATTCAGCAATTCCAAACGACGCCGTGACCTTTCCTATCGGCTGCCCCGTACGATGGTGCATCCATTTCTTACATTCGAGTTCACCGCGCATCTGCTCGCCGAGATTTTTGGCACCCACAAGCCGCGTCTGAGGCAAAACGACGATGAACTCCTCACCGCCATACCGAGCCGCTGTATCCCTGCCTTTTATATTCTTCGACAGAAGTTCCGCAAAGCGCCGCAAAATTTCGTCACCGACGGCGTGGCCGAACGTGTCGTTGATGCGCTTAAAATTATCGACATCAGCCATGATGATGCTAAGCGGTTCCTTAGCGAGAGCTGCCGCTTCCACTTCTTTGGGAAGATGAACCTCAAGCCAATGTCTATTTTTCAACGAGGTGAGGGCGTCTAGCATTCCCAATCGATGGCTGTCGCTCAGGTTAATGCGTAGCTTATCGATTTGCGCTTGCGACTGCTGAAGCCGGTTGTTTAGTTCTTTGACCTCGGTCTGCACCTTTTTGTTTTCGCTGATGAGGTACTGGATGATCGCGCGGACACCATCTGGCGAAGTCGAAGACAGGAGACCGTCGGCAGCTTTCGACAACGATTCCGAATGAGATCCGCTCAGCTCTAGATGCTGCTTCAAAAGGCGCATCAAAGACGACATTTCGTCGTCAAGTTCCTTGCCGACTTTTTCGAGTCGGTCCGACATGCCCTCGTCTGTCTCTCGCCGAGTCGGCCCACGATCAAAACACTTCCACGCGCCCCAAGCAAAGCTCATGCAGCAGGCAGTGACGAAGCCAAAAAGAAGCGCTAGTCCGAACGGATGAGCTCCGAGACGGACGATACGTCCCCGCGGGTCGACCTCGGCGATTTGCCAGGACACATCGGACCAAGTCAGAAGCGATACTAGATCGCCTGAGGATCGCATCGAGATGTTCCACACGACAAACGTGCAGACGATGGCCGCTAGGCTTGCCAACATGAAAATAGCAGACGAAGGCAGTTGCCGAAGTGCAAACGTGCTCATGATTCGTGCTCGGCTCGAATTGACGAAACTCGTCACACCTAATCGAACGCTAACCCGGCGACAAAAAGCTACGACACAGGACACGCCGCACAGAGAACAGAGAACAGAGAACAGAGAACAGAGAACAGAGAACAGAGAACAGAGAACAGAGGATTTTTCCGGCGATGGAGCCGACCACGCAACAATCGAAGTGACGATCGGTCCGCCTACTTAGTCAAATAGCGGCGGCCAGCATCCCGACCACGAGTCGGCTAAAGGTGCAATGCTCTTTATGCTCATTAACAAAATAGGTTGTTTACATCGCCACTGACGCTACACGATTCCTGCGCCAACGCTATTTAAAACCCAGAGCAATTCGGGTGAATATCTGGTCGGTAAATACCTTCAATAGGCTGCCGCTATAACTTCCCGTCAACAAAAGTATAATAAATCCAGCGATTATCTTGGGCACAAACGTCAGTGTCATTTCTTGGATTTGCGTGAGCGCCTGAACAAATGCGACCCCCACGCCGATGACCATGGCAGATCCGACGACCGGGCCCGCCAGAACTATAGTCAGCCAGATAGCCTGTTGAACGAGCTGAAGAGCATCACCCTCTGTCATGACATGGGATATCCAATCGACACGCCTGCTGTGATAGGAACTTTAGTTCCATTCGTCAGAATTGCGGTCGAGCCAGAGGAGTCGATGCGAACCGATTGGACCACGCCCGAGGTTCCGTCCGTTCCCGTTATGACGAGCCCTATCATCGTGCTCGCCTGAGAAATATTGGAATTGACGAGAAGCTGATCGAGCTTCGAATTCGCATTAATGCCCTGTTCAACGTTCGAGAACTCGGCAATCTGCGACATGAATTGGTTCGTGTCGGTGGGATTGAGCGGATCCTGATTCTGAAGCTGAGTGATCATCAACTTAAGAAAATCATTGTAATCGAGCGTCGTCTGCGACTGGCTCGTCGAAGATGTCTGGTTGCTCGATGTACCGTTGGTGCCTGAGACCGTGGTCATGCGACCTCCTTGCTGCGTTCTGCCAAGGCATTTGCCGCAACCTCGAAAGGCAGCAGCGTTCTCACTTTCTTCAGAGCGTCGAACGGCCGGTCACCTTCCAACATTTCGCCGGCGTCTTTTAGACCCGCGAGGATCTTGGGATCGCCGATGCTCGCTGAGAGGTTGGCCACCGACTCCCTAGCCATTGTCCGCGCCTTCATGTAGAGCGCGGGATCCATAAGCATCATTTGAATCATGAAGTACAATTGTCGGAGAGGCGTTGTCGTATCTTCCGGCTTCATCACGTGCTGCTCGAGCAGGAAGACGACGTCATTCATGAGCTCAATGCTGACCTTGCGGTCGACACGCAGAACCCCACCATTGATGAAGATTCGCTCACCGGCTCTCAGCGTGATTTTCAAGCCACCAGCCATCACAGACCTTCCGCGATGACATTTGACACTTCGATGAGGCCCGCGAAATTGCGAGACTTACCGTTGCTGATCGCTTGCGCCTCCTTGAGCATCCATATTCCAATCGAAATCAGCTTGGCGCGCACATCATCCGGCAGCCCATTTTCGGGTTTCGCCAAGTCGTCAAGAAAGTAGCTCCAAAGTCTGTTCAAGAACATAATCGCGTCGACAGCCTCACGCGATTGCGGCCCTGCCGTCTCGGCCGTCTTCAACAGGGCCACGGATTGCTCGATGGCAAGGCGCTCGTTCTCGCGCTGCCGGTTACCGGAGTCGCTTAATGTCTCTTCGTATGAGAACTTATACATTTTTCGCCTTCCGCAGTCCGCCCTTGGACACCGTTATTAGTTATCGGAGGTAATCAAGAATACTGAGTTTATTGAGCTGGCTCGTCAGCGAGTACGCCGCTTGAAGGGCCGTTGAAATTTGCGTCAGTTGCGTCGTGACTGCTGCAGTATCGACCTGCTCCAGATTGACGATCGACTTCGTCAGGAAATCGACTTGCGAGTCGATCTGACTGTTCGCGTCGGTCACACGCTGTTGCGTCACGCCTAGCGCCGACTGAACTTGCGTGAGGCCGCCCGTTACGTTTGCAGTGAGCTCTCGAGCCTTCGAGACAATCGCCTGCTGCGTACCGCTATTGAGTTTGCCATAGCCCAGGCCGGAAATCATCGCGTAGGCTTCGGCCAACGACCGGAACGTGCCATTGTCCGCCGTCACCGAAGTGTCGATGATTTGACTCCGGGATATCCGGCTGCTCACTGGCTTATCCGACGCGGCCGACCATGTGCTCGACCAATTAGCGTCCGAGAACAAGTTTGCGAACTCATTGTTGAGAAAGCCGGTCATATCGGCAGGCGAAATACTAGAGACGTTCGGATCGTCCGGGCTCATTCCGAATTTGGCGGTGAACGCGGCGGTAACTGCCTGTGCGCCGGCTGATGGCGGCGTCCCGAAATAATCTTCCATGGGCTGCACGTCTGAATTGATGCCCGCGAATAGGAATTGGCCGTCGAGCGAGGCGTTGAGCTGATCCTGAAGCGTCTGCATTCCAGACTTGGCCGACTGGATCAGCGTATCCTGAGATGTCGCGGCCGTTTGCGCAGTGATAAGGCTCGACAAGAAATCCGACGTACTTTTCGACAGCGTATCGAGCGCAGATTGCGAAGCGTCGAGGCGATTGAGCACAAGATTGTTTGAGCCCTGGATGGCCTTGATCTGATCCATATCCTGGCGCATCGAAATGGTGATACCCGTCGTCGCGCCTAGGGTTATACCGACATCGGCGTGCCTCCCCGTGGCAATCTCCTTCTGAGCGTCGACGAGTTGCTGCTGGTATCGGGCTATCGATCGAAGCGTTTCATTCGAGATCGACGCGGAGGAGATGAATGAAGTGGAAATCATGACTATTACCCCGCTGCCTGTAAGAGCGCCGAGATCATGTTGTCGACGGTGCTGATGAGACGAGACGAGGCTTGATATGTTCGCTCGAGGGAAAGCAGATTGGTCATTTCCTCGTCGAGATTGACACCTGTGTCTTGCGATAGTGAAGTGGCCGCACGATCCGCGATTGTTTGTCGAGACTCAGCCTCGTTGCTCGACGATTGACGCAGCGCTTCAAGCCACGACACCGACGACTTTGCGAAATCTAGAATCGAGCCCGTCGAATGAATCTGGGCCGATGGATCGAACGCTTGCGTGGAACCCAGATTGGATATCAGCTGCTGGATTCGGTCGGTATAGGATGCACCGCCGCTGGCATTGTATTTATAGTTTGCGCCCGCAATACCGCCATCGCGGATCAGCTCGGCATTTCCGCCTTGGGTCGGATCCACGCTCGCGTTGACCTTGATTAATCCTGCCAAACCCGGAACGATTGATGTCGGCACCGATGATGAGCTACCGGCAGCGAACAATCCGGCTGCATCAGGCAAACCGCCGCCCGATTGGTCGCTCTCGGAAAAGGTCGATATCAGTCCTCGGGCCATTTCATCGAGTTGATGCTGATAGGTCGGGGCGATGCTGTCGCGAACTTCAACGAGGCCGGCGAGCTTGCCGGAGCTGATCGACATCATGTGCGGCGTGCCGGCTATCGGCACTCCATCAGCATAGACCGGCGATCCGACGGAATTCGCGGACAGGTTGGCGGATTGCTGGTAGGTAACCGCGCGCGCCGTTTTGTCGAACAGCGTGACGCCGCTGTCCGTATAGATCGCCATATCGCCATTGTCGCGCGAGGCAGTCCGGATTCCGATTTCGTTCGACAGCTGCTTTAATACGGTATCGCGCGCGTCCAATACATCGGTAATATCTCGTCCGCTGCCCGACGCCTGAACGACCTGCTGGTTCAGCGACTGGAACTGGGAAAGAAGGTTGTTGATGTTACCAACCGACGTTGCGATGTCCGAATCGGCCTGATTTCTGACGTCAGTGACTGTTTGCGTCGCGTTGTTCAGAGACGTCACCAGCTCTTGTGCAGCGGTTACGACCGTTGCCGCAACCGCGCTATTCTGCGGAGTAGACGAATAGCTCTGCAGCGTCGTGTTGAGCTTCGACATCAGTGCGGCGGGCGACGTATCAGACTCTGTGTCGCCCACCGTATTCTGCAAGTGGTCCAATGCCGAATTGACGACCGATTGCGTTTGACTGTTTGCGTTTGCGTTGAGGTATGTATCGAGAAGCAGCTTGTTTGCTGTTCTACTTACGCTGGCAATGCTCACGCCGCCGGCAGGCCCGCTAACAATATTCGCGACTTTTCTGCTCGCGTTCGTATTGTTTACGCGCGCAATATTCTGCGAAACGACCGAAATCTGTTCGGAAACGGTCGTAAGGCTTGAAAGCGCATTACTCGTGCTCTGCGTAAGCGACATCAGCTGGGGCCTTTGGTTCCTATGTTACCGTCACCGTACGAGGTTCACGAGTACGTCCAGAAGTTCGGTGCCGGTCTGAAACACTTTCGAGTTTGCGGTATAGTTGCGTTGTGCCTGAACCATCGTCGTCAGTTCGGACGCCAGATCGACGGTGCTGCTTTCCAGAGCGCCAGAGATGATTTTACCGCGACCGCCTTCATTGGCGGTGCCGAGCTGCAGATCGCCGGACTCTTTGTTGGTCGCATATACGTTGCCGGAGATCGCCGTGAGGTTGTCCGGGCTCGCCACCGTCGCTAGGGGAATCTTGTACGCATCGACGCGTGAGCCGTCGGCGTAAACCGCTGTCACGATGCCTTCGTTGCTTATCTCAAGACGGTCAACAGCAGACGGAGGGCTGCCGTTCGCGCTCGGCGCTTCGGCGCCCGTTTGCGGCGAATAGTTCGCGGCCAGCTGTGTCATCTTGCTGATGTCGAGCGTAAACGTAGAGCCATTGGGTATGTTAAGGCTCAACGCCTGTGGGCTCGCAGCCGTCAAAGCGCCGGTGGTCCCGTCAAACGTCACAGTTGCTGTCGTCAACTGCGATCCGGCTGAGTACGGGAAGCCACCGTTGGTCGCGCCGGCGGCATTGTAAACAGTCATTTCCCAAGTGTTGTTCGCAGTCTTTGCGGAATAAACGTCGAGAGTCACTTGGTGGCCTAGATTATCGTAGGTGACGATCGAAGTTTTACCGGCGTATTCCGCCGTTGCGGCGTTCGCCGACGGCAAATTGCCTGCCGCCGTTATGGCGGCGTCGGCCGGAAGGTTTACGCCGAACTTACCGCTTGTCGAAGGAGTTGCTTTCAAACCCAGGCCGCTCGTGCTCACCACCTGAAGACCGGCGGCACTGTTCACGACAGAACTCGAACTGCCGTCCAGCAGGTTATAGCCGAGCAGTTTGAACCCAGCAGCGTTTACCAGATCGCCATTGTTATCCGGGACGAAATTACCCGCTCGGGTCAGGAACGGTGTTCCGGCGTCGCTTTCCACCATGAAGAACCCGTTGCCGCTGACGGCGAGGTCGGTCGGCGACTTCGTGTAAGTAAAGTCGCCCTGCTGGGAGACCGCTCGGCGGGGGATCGTCGAGACCGAGCCCGGGACGTACTCAGCGACGCTGCCTTCAGCGATGAGGGTGGCGAATTCCGTAGACGAGGCCTTGTAACCAGTCGTGTTGATATTTGCGATGTTGTCCGCAACTGTACCCATACGGTCAGACTGGACAGACATGCCCGATACGCTGGTAGTCATTACTCCGTAAAGACCCATCGATATTCTCCTCGTCGCGAATGATGCTTTGCGGAATTGAAGCATCTGGGCCTTGCGTGAGACTGGTTAGTGATGCTTCCGCAGGCTGTGGAGCATCGTCGCTAGCCAGGTCTTTCAAGCGGTAACCGAGGAAACGCTGTGAATCGATCGGGTCGTGGCCGAGCCTTTGCTTCAGCCGCTTGCGCAAACGGCTAATGTGGCTCTCGATAACGTTCTCATGAATTTCGTCGTTGAAAATGCCGTACACGCGATTGAAGATCTGCGTCTTCGTAATGCGCGTGTTGCGGCTCATGACGAGACACTCGAGGATGCGCCGTTCACGACGCGGCAAGGGAAGTACCTCGCCGTTTACGATCGGATCGCGGCCGTCGAAGAAAATTCGGATACCGCCGACATCGACGCATTCGTCAATAATCTGCATCCGGCGGCGGATTGCGCCGCTGCGCGCCAGGACTTCCCGGACATGGAACGGCTTCGCGAGAACATCGTCAAACCCGAACGAGAACAGCTCAAGGGTTTCGCTAAGCGCCCGCGTCTCTATCAGCCCCATGAGAGGTGCGAGGCTGCGTGCTCTGATCCTCGCCGACAGCTGGCGCGGACTCGCCACCGCCCCGATCAAAAAACCCTCGATAACAGCGATATCGGAATCATTGATGAGCTCGAACCACTCCGAGAACTCATTTGGATCCACTGAAGTTGCCGCTACTCCTTCGCGCTCAAAGCACGCGACGTATCCCCCCGCGACCGTAGAACGGTCGTCAAGCACTACGAACATGATGCCCCCCAAAGCCCCGCAAATCATTGGCATAGAAGGAAATACAGTGATTCACGCATCTTATTAACAACTATTTCATTATTGCATGGGTCTCAATTGCAACGCCAAATCACCCGCCGCCACACCTCTTGCTCCTACACCTGGTTTTCTTGAGCCCACCGATATGCCCTGTGCTCACGCTCCGCGGCGTTTCCAGATTGGGCGATCGCTTTTTTCTCGGCCCTCGGGGTAATCGATAAATTTGAATTCATTTCCAAGCTATTGCGTAAACCACAGAACACGGAATTCGCGCGTTTCTCCGCAGTAGAAAGATCAGCTTGCGAATTAATAGCTATATGTTCTGTGGCTGCGCGTCCTTGTTGCGCGCGGATATGAAGTCGAGTGCGTAAATGGGTAAGACGAAGTTTGAAAAGTTCATGAGCAGCTTTCAGACCGAGGTCCTGATTCCGGAAAGCGCTGACGCCGATGCTCGCGAGGAAAGACGGGACGGCGACCGGCACATTGCTCGGCAGCATGTCGCTTTGCACTCTCGCGGTCGGCGGATCATCTGCGATCTCGTCGACCTGTCCGAAACCGGGGCAAAAATTAGCGTCGGTGATGGAATTGTTCCCGACGTCGGCGACGGTATCACGCTAACGCTTTTTGACGGCACGACGCTCGACGGCACCGTGACGTGGCTGCGCGATAAACATCTGGGCTTAGAGTTTCTTTATCCGGTTCCAGATGTCGATGAACGCCTCGACTTTGAAAATCTCGGACGTGAATTTTTTGGCAGGGCGGTATCTCTGCAGAAGTCGACGCGCCGATAGTGATCGACCAAGGACGATTCCGTCAGCGTACTGCAAGCTGCGTTTCGTAACATCCCGCGATCCGACCTTTCGCTTCGCAACCTCGGTCTGAATGACATCACGGGCATCCCTTCCGTCAGATTTTGAATCGATCATTGACGACTTATTTGGTCTCGACGATAGACCGGCGGGAGCGCCGCGTCCCAATCGTCTTTCCATCGACAGCCTGGAGGCCGCATGGGCGCTCGCCGCCGCGTCGCGCGGCGTGATCCAAGATTATCAAGTTCCGCCAAAACACCCGTACGCCATCGAGGAGCACGGCGCTTTCGAAGCGGAACCGCTGCTTGATCCGAATAAAATCTTGCTCGAGCTTGGGCTCGATGCAAATTTTTCCGAGGCCGATATCACGACGCTCAGGCGAGAATTTGCGCTTAGAAATCACCCTGATCGTGTGCAGTCCGATCTCAGGGAGCTCGCAACCCAACGCATGATGATCGCCAATGATCTCATGGATCGCTACGTTGCAAGGTTGAAAAAGAGTGAACGTTGAACCTCGCGAACTTATCTAAAATGCGAGATTGTTCTTTCGCGATGTTCCCACGAATGTCGGGTAATGTCTCATCGTAGCCGGCCCTCGACCGGCAGGGAATGCGATGGGGTTACAGATGGACGACGTAAGCGCCGAGCTTAAGATGTTGAAGTTGCGCATGGCCGGCATGGGCGCCCAGCTCGATGGGAATTGGTCGAAAATTCTCGAACCGCAACGCCATCTCGACCGCGATACTGACGAATGCGCTTACTGGCATGCTGGCTATCATCAAGCGCTTGCAGACGTGATCGGTCTGTTGTCGGAGAGCCAGGTTAGCGACGGCATTTCGGACACGTCCAGTCTGTTCCGCGCGGTCGGCTAGGGTGCAGAATATTTCCGCTCGGCATGAATTTGTGGAATATCTCGCATTCCTTTTCATACGCCTGACGTTCGTCCGCGAAATGGCGAAACTTGAATTGCGCCGCGGTGCCGATATGGGCTTTCAATTTTGATTTGAGGTCTTCGCCCGCGCTTCCGACATATGAGATCGCGAAGCGCCCGAGGTGGTCGACGAAGCCGAGCGCATACGTACCGGGACAACGTTCGACCAGCTCTTCCTCGATCGCGTCGGACGAGAGCGGAAAAGGGCCGCGTAGGCCAGCTCCCGCTAATTCCTGCTGCTGCATCATCTCAAACAAGACCTAGATATAGACTGCGTTCCCGGACCTGGAGCTGGCGACCTCAGCCGGAGCCGGCTGAGGATGGGATTCTCTGGAGCGGCGATTGGTCTGATCGGACGGTGATCCGTCTCGTCGTTGCATGTCGCCGCCATCCTGCCGGCTCATGAATCCCGAACGCGACGGATCTCCATCGCGAGACGGGGAGCCGTTCGTCTGCCAACCATTCGCGTTTGCGGAGGCACTGGCCGAAGCATCCGTGATCTTTATGCTCGATATGTCATAGCCGGCATCCTTCAAGCCGCGCTCGAGATTTGGCCGATCGTCAGTGAGAAGCTTGGCAGTGGACGCCTTAGATGCTTCTGCTTCGATCGACAACGAATTCGAGCTGAGGCTCAGGCGTATTCTGACCGAACCAAGGTCTGGCGGTGACAATGTCAGATCGAGGGTCCGCAAAACGGGTGCCGCGGTGGACCGCGTCGGTACGTCAACGACCGATGTCGCGGCGCTGGCGCCCGTCGCGTTCGATCCTAAGCTGGCAATCACGCCGTCGCGGACCTGATTGCCGACGGTGGCCGCATTGGCGCTGGCGCTTTTTCCGGTCGTGAAAATCTGGTCGAGAGATGGCGTGGCATCCGGTTTGTCCGCCTTCTTGGCAATCTCCGATGCTATTTCCATATGCGGTCGTGAATCGTTCTTGCTACCACCGTCGTTATTGAACGACGCATTCGCATTCTGATCGTTATTTGCCTTTGCTGCCGTCGGCGCCGCTACCGGCTGTAGCGAGTCCATCGATAATTTAACATCGGACTGCTGCCCCTTGGCGGTGGCGACCGAGCCAAGGTTCTGAGCAAGTACCGCTGCGGATGGGGCACTCTTGCCGGTATTCAGGGCCGAGAGCTGGGAGGCGACGCTCGTCATGCCGTCAGAATTGAAGTTCCAATGGGTCTCGCGCCGATTGATCGCGACCGGCACAAGCTCCGTCGTATCTTGCGGAATGGCGTTGTGGTCGGCGGCGACGTTATCAGTCGCATCTTCGGCTTTGAGGTCGGCGGAATTTGCGAAGATTTTGTTTTTTGCATCCATGAGAGCGAGGATGCTCTTTTGTTGCATCAACGCCGCCGCCCGAACCGGAGCCTGAGACGTATCGGTCTGAGTTGACACCGAGTCGGCCGTCGTGCCGAGCACTCGATCCGTCGTTACCTGCGGCGCCAGAAGATTCAATGAGGCGCTGGTTCCTACAGCAGTTTTCGAACTTGCGTCTTTCGTTTGATCCTGATCGATACTGGCGAAAGTGTCCTCAAACGAGCTATTGTCCTCATCCGACTTGCCCTTGTCCTGCTTTCGTTGCACCGTCTTTCGCGTTTTATCGACATGCGTCGAGGCCGCATCGACATCTTCGCGCGGCGCGCTCTGGGTCGCGCTTTCGGGCTTGGGGTCATTCTCATCCTTCTCCTTGAGCTGACCGCGATTCCCGCTCGATCCCTTTCCAGAAACCGATTTCAGGAGCGTTTCGGCACCACCAGACGCGGCGCTGTTAATTGCTGCCGTCATTTTCCACTCCTAGAAATCATTGAATCTGCTGCTTTCAAAATTTCGTCGGCTTTGGTAAGCGCCGTCATTGCACTTTGTTCTCCCGGAGCCTGCGCCATGGTTTGCGAATCGCCTTTGTGGGGCGGAGCGGTCCCGCCCTGTGTCCCGGTCACCGTTTTGGCGATAAAGCCTGCGACTTCTCGGATCTCAGCGTCATCCTCCGAAAGCCGATCGACCGTGATCTGATCCAGCGCTTTCATGGCGTTTACCGCATCGTTGGACGGTGCTTCGGCTGCAGCTATATACAGGCGCGCACGTTCTTTGTTCTCTAATGATGCGTTTGGCGCTGCCAAAACCTTCGAAGCTGCCGCCTTCGCAAGCTTCAGTCGTCCTTGCAGCAAACCTTCTCCGGCGAGGTCGATGAACAGTTCGGATGCAGGCTGCATATCGCCATCATCGAAGTTTTCAGCAAGACGATCGATGCTCTCCTGACCATCGAACTCTTTTTGCTTAGCGGCTGCTTCCGCAAACCCTCGAAACAGCTTCCAGGCATAAATCGATTTTCCAAATTCCCGCACATAACTTATCGTCAACATCATCGCGCGGTTTGTATCGCCTGAATCGAGCAGCACCGGGATTTCTCGCCGCGTAGAGGCTTCGTCGATCGCGGTGTGGGGACAGGCCAGACGTGCATCATCGAGGAGGCTGATCGCCGCGGCGTGGTCATCCTCAAGATAGAGAGAAGCCTTGGCGAGCGCGAACGGTCCAACAAGGCTGACGTCGAGCGAGCGGGGATCGATGTCTTCGAACAGCTCTCGCGCCTTTTTGGGCTGCCCTTCGGCGAAGCTCATGATGCCGGCAGCCAAATTCTGATCGGACATGCTCAGAGAGTTCTGCTTGATAAGCGGTTGCAGAACGCGGGCGTCTCCGCCGCTCAGTACGTATAGGAGGCTCGTGCGAACGTTGGCATAGTCGTCCCACGCTTCCGGACTGAAACTTCTGACCTCACGCGCGATATCGATCATGAGGCGCTGCTGATCGGCGAGTGCTGCGCGATCGCCACGAACGATTTTATCTTGGGCTGCCCCCAACTCTTCGAGAAGTTGTCGTGTGCGTCGTCGCACCTGCGCTTTTTCGCTCGCGTCTTCCGAATAGTTCGGAACGCCGTGCTCTGCGGCTACGGTCTCATCGGGTTTGTCGAACATAAACGCGGGTCTAAAATACACTAACGAGCCCGCGACGAGGACCGCGAACACGACAAGTGACGCAGCAGCGATGAGCGCGACGCGCTTCATCTTTTGTCCTCTTTTAGGAGAATGTCGATTCGTCGATTGGTCGCCGCAAGCGTGTCTTCCGGCACTTTGGGATCCCGGTCGGCACGGCCTTCGATGGCGACAACGCGCGCTTCATCGACGCCCCCACGCAAGAGCATGTAGTACGCCATCTGAGCGCGCGCTGCTGACAGGCGCCAGTTGTCATAGACCCCGCTCTTGTAAGGGCGCGAATCGGTATGTCCGCGGAGAATGATATCGCCTTTCTTAGCGCTCAAGACGCGGCCGATCTTCTCCATAACGAGGACGAGTTCCGGGCGCGGCTTTGCAGAACCGACTTCAAACATCCCGAAGTTGGCATCATCCGTCAGGCTAATGAGCAATCCTTCCGGCGTTGCTTTCACGTCAATCATCGGCAGTTCGTGCGAAACGTCGGCGACCGCTTTGCTGATCCGCTCCTGAAGTTCCTTCACGTCCTGATCTTTATCGTGATCCTTGTCGTGGGTTTTATCTTCTTTCTTCGCCTGATCCAAAGTTGCAGGGGTTTGCTTCGTAACCGTGTCCTGCTGCTTCGGCTTGTCGCCAACATCATCCATCGATGCGCGCGCCGAGAGCTGTTGCTTGGGATCTTGCGTAACGGGCTTCACGTTTTCGGCGGGAAGGGCGCGCGCGACATTTGAAGGCTGTTGCGGCACGACCGGTGCGGCCTGGGGCGCAGGCTTCAACCTGACATCAGACTTTCCGGCTCTACGATTGATGCGATCGAACGGATCGTCGATGTTACCGTCTGAAGGGCTGGCGGCCGTGGTCGACTGGCTGGCCCGCGCCTCGTCCGCCAGTTTTTCGAGCAAGCTTCCTGGATCGTCGAAAAGCGCAACCTCGCGCATCTCTTGAGCGCTCTTGCCGCCTGACCCGGAGCTCGCTTCGTGCGAGGCGTCGTCCTTGGCTTCACCACTGCTTTCTTTACTGTCGCGTTCCGACTGCCTTTTCGATGCATCGTCGGGCTGCTTTTCGAACCCGCGTTTGCCTTTCTCGTCAGAGCGCTTTGAAGGTGCCTCGGATAGGTCTTCGATGCCCTTTGGCGCAGCGTAGCGGTCGGTGAGATGCATCGGATTGAAGTAGGCAGCGACCTGCACGATGGTTTTTTTGTCGGCGGCATTGACCAGCCACATGACGAGAAAGAACGCCATCATTGCCGTCATGAAATCGGCGTATGCGATCTTCCAAACGCCGCCGTGATGCGCTTCTTCCGCATTACGCCGGCGACGGACGATGACGAGTGGTTGCGATGAAACGTCTTCGCGGCCGTCGCTCATAGTGCTGTCGCCTCCAACTCGGCGATCCACGCCGCGATGTTAACTTCAATCTCGGTATTCTCGACGTGAGCGCGAACGTCGGCGCTCGGACTTTCCGAATATCCGATCTGGAATCCCGACGTCGGTAGTCGTTCGTTGAGATGCTGGATAATTTCGGCGGGCGCTTCGATGTGAATCTTGGCACCCTCGACCAACGCGCGTGAAATTGCTCGTTCCAGATCCTGCAACGCGCGATCATAGAGACGTGCAACAAGCCATGGCCGTAGAAGCTCCGCGACCCGCTCTGAGACATTTCGTTCGATGATGTGCGATGCACTTTCCAGACGCGCAACAAGCTGCTCCGTGCAGTCGCGTTGCCAGCTCTCTTTTTCCTGAGCAAGCTCGTCCGCATGGTGGATCTGCGCTTCAGCAAGGCGATGTTCCGCGTCGGCCTCTGCTTCCGTGCGGCCTTCGGTGTAGCCCTGCCTGTGACCATCCTCGAAAGCGGCCTTCAGCAGTGCATCAATATCGGGCTCTTCGACGTCAGGAGTGACGCGATCGAAGTCCCTGAGCAGTGAGAAGGCCGAACTGTGAGGCCGAGCCATCATCCGTTCTTGACCCAATGCTTCATGATCGCGGTCGCTTGTTCTTCATCGCGATCGATAATCGCGCTGAGTTTTTCAACTGGGCCGAGCGCCAACGAGGTTCCGAAGGAAAGGCCGCTGCTGAAGTCTCCCAAGCCGCCGCCCATGCCGTCAAATGGATTGGCGCCCGGTTCGAGCAGCGGCGATGCCATCTCGGGCATGTCTAGCGGCGCCTCGCCCGATCCCGTAATCGAGGCGAGCGGCGCCTCGATCGAGATGTTATTTGCGCTTTCAATCGCCGGTCTGTCGCTCGAGAGCAGAGTCCGCATGACCGGCCGGAAGCCGGCCATCACGACGATTGCCGCAACCAGCAGGATCGTCAGCGAGCGAATGCCTGTTCCCGCAAGACCCATCAATAACGAGGCCCAAGCCGTGCCCGAAGAGCCGTCTCCCTCAAACGGAGATGGCGCGAAATCGACGGCCGCCACGCTGATTTGATCGCCGCGTTTGGTATCAATGCCGGCTGCGGAAAGAGCGATCTTCTCGATTTCGGCGACTTGCTTGTCGACATCTTCGGGCTTTGCATCTTTGCCCATCGCATCCATCAGTCGTTTTTTGTTGACGACGACTGAGACCGAGATGTTTGCAATCTTGTAGCCTTCGCTCGTGGAAGAGGCCGATTTCGAACTGATCTCGTAGTTCGTGGTTTCTTCCTTGCGATCCTGATTGCGCTTCGTCTGGTCTTTGTGGCTTGTTTGTTCGTTCGGAATGTTTTCTTGGACGCTTACATTGTTCTTGCCGGCACCATCTTGTGAACTCTGCGCTTCCTTGATGTATCGCGTCGAACGCTCGACCTTGCTGTCGGGATCGAACTTCGTTTCGTTCGTCTGAAGCTTGTCGATATTCAAGCGTGCAATGGCGCTGACTTCAAAGTTATCCAGCCCCAGATAAGGCGAGAGCGTTCGTCGAACGCTGTCTTGGATCTGCTTCGAGACGGTGCGCTCAAGCTCTAGCATTTGCACCGGTGCATCGCCGCCGGCCAGACCGTTGCCGGCCCCTCCAAGGATCGAACCGTCCGTGCCGATAACCTGCACCTCGCTTGGCGTCATTTCCGGAATCGCCGCGGCAACCAAATGCTTGATGGCGGGTGCAGCCGTGGCGTCGCCCGCAACATCCGTCCGGATGACGACTGAGGCTGAAGGCGCTTCTTTCTTGACCTGAAGTGCATTCTGGTTCGGCATGAAGATGTGAACGCGAGCAGCTCTCACACCCTTCAGATACTGGATCGTACGCGACAACTCACCTTCGAGGGCGCGCACGCGCGTCACCTCCTGCATGAAGGACGTTAGCCCGAGCGCGCCAAGTTTATCGAACAACTCGTAGCCTGCAGTTTGGCTGCCAGGCAGGCCCTTTTCCGCTAGCAAAGCCCGAGCCTGAGCCGTCTGCCCGACTGGCACGCTCAGCTTCGTTCCGTCCATGCTGCTTTCAAAGGGGATGCCGGCTTCTGTCAGCGCCGTTCCCATGCGACTTATGTCGGGCGGCGTCAGTCCGACGTAAAGCGTCTCGTAGCTCGAGCGCGATGCAAAGTAACTGCCTACTGTAATCAGTCCGAAGACCAGCGCACCGGCAATGCCAAGCGCCAAAAGACGCTTGCGGCCCAGACCTAGCAGGCTCCGATACAGGTTCTCAAATTGACGCCAATCCATCTCTCGACCTTGCAGGCAAAGTTTCCTGGCAACGGTAGGGATGGAACCTTGTGCAAAGGTGACGGGCCGCCCACCGCGACCTGTTCCGGAAACCTGGAAGAGGTCAAGGGTGGCGGCCCGTCGAATAGACCAGTTGTATGGGTGGCCGACGCCGTCCGGCGTCAGGCCTTATTTTACTACCGGAAGAGCGAAAGAATGTTCTGGCTCGACTGGTTGGCGATGCTGAGAGCCTGAACGCCGAGCTGCTGCTTGACCTGCAAGGCCTGCAACTTCGTCGATTCTTGGTTCATGTCAGCGTCCACCAACTGTGAGATGCCCGTCGTGATCGAGTCCATTAGCGACGACACGAAGGACGTCTGCAGATCGATGCGCTTCTGGGCGGAGCCGAGGTTGGTCGCGGCTGTCGTCATGGACTGGTAGGCCGAATCGACGCCGGCGATGTACCCCTTGAGGGTCGCCTGGTCGGTCGGGCTGTCCGTCAGCGAGCTGATGTCGATGTTCATAACCGACGTGCCGCCCGTCGTCACAATGGCGCCCGTGGACGAACGCTGCGAGTCGAGGATGCCGCCTGCGCCAGAAGCAGTCGAGCTGTCGAAAAGGATCGACGTCGCGGTATCGACGCTGATCGTGCCGACAGAAACAGTGCCGTCGGAGGCGCGAGAGAACGACGAAACGATCGTCTTAGTCGCGCTGTAACCGGAGGTCGCCGAATCGACCGATACCCAGTTCTCGCCTGAGAAGCTTGCCGAGTCGGCGATGCCCTTCAGCTGATCCTGGAGCTGCGTGATTTCCGACTGAATCTTTTTGCGGTCAACACCAGGCGAGGCGGCCGCGACGAGTTTGTCCTTGATCTGGCCGACGAGATCGATCGACTGGTTGATCGCGTTGTAGGCGACGTCAACGGTGCCTTTGCCGAGACCGAGAGCGTCCTGAACGGTCGAGAGAGCCGAGTTGTCCGACTTCATCGTGGTCGCAATCGACCAATATGCGGCGTTGTCCGAAGCGCTCGCAACCTTCAAACCGGTCGAAATCGCATTCTGCGTCGTCAGCATATCTTTGGAGGTCTGGCGCAGCGACTGCAACGCGGTCATTGCGGAAATGTTGGTATTAATACTGCTCATGCCCATGTCCCTTGTCCTTTTACTCAGCACAAAACGCTAATGGGACATACCGGATCTACCGGCTTGACAGATCGGCGTCATGCCCGTGGCGCGTGTTCGCTGCCACCCTGTCATCGGCAAAGTAGATAGATGAGAATCGTTTCGTAATGGTTAATTTTAATGGCTGGGATGTTAATAAATTTGCTCAGAGTTGGGTTTTAATCCCGCACTCCGGCAAGCTAAGTGAATGATTTCACGAGGGCTCCAACGAGCAAGCTCCAGCCGTCGACCAACACGAAGAACAGCACCTTCAGCGGCAAGGCGACGACTGTAGGCGGCATCATCATCATGCCCATTGCAGTCATGATCGTCGCTACCACTAAATCTATGACGAGAAACGGCAGCGTGACCAAGAACCCGATCTCGAAACCACGACGCAACTCCGAGACCATGAATGCCGGGATGAGAACCCGGAGGTCGTTGGGACCTGCCTTGTTCTGCTGCCCAAATTTTTCTGCGGACATCTGTTCGAACATCGCGAGGTCTTTGTCGCGAACGTTCGCCTTCATAAAGGTTCGAAATGGCGCGGTGGTCCGCTCGTAGCCGTCTTGCTGACTGATCTTGTTCTCGACCATCGGTTTTACGCCGTTGTCCCAGGCGTCCTGGAAGGTTGGGGCCATCACGAACAAAGTCATGAAGAGTGCGAGGCTCACGAGGATCAGATTGTTGGGCGTTGTTTGCAGCCCGAGCCCTGCGCGCAAGAACGAGAAAGCGATCAGAAATCTCGCAAAAGAGGTCACCATCATCAGCAAGCCGGGGGCGACTGACAGGACAGTCATCACGACGAGAAGCTGGACGATGCGACCGGAGACGCTGGCGTCTCCGGCAGGAAAAAGCGTCTGAAGATCAATTGCCTGGGCGGCAGCCACACTTGAAGATGCTGCCAACAGGATCAGCGCACAGAGAACTTTCTTGATCATTCAAGCACCAATCCACCAATCAGAAGGCCCAGGATGGCGCCTCGCCCGCGGACTCGCGCACGGTCGTCAAGTTGTTCTCGCAAGTTCTGGAAGCCCCGCACGCCCTGAATATCGTCAATGGAGAGACCCTTCAGGTAGGCGATCACATCTTCACGGACTTCTCCAACCAATGTTGTGGTTTGCGGCGTGCCGTGGACTACGATAATGGAGACATCGAGCCTGGCGCGGACTGCCGGCTTGGAATTTAAATCCGTGATGACCGAGGGTATTGCTAGTTCGATGGCGTCACTCGGAAACCGCCCCGCAGTTGGACTGCCCGGAGGGGCCGCTTTATCCGTCGGCTCGGAATTCTGAGGCTTGGCGTCCGGCATCAGAAGGTAGCCGTACGCGCCACCGCCAACTGCACCCAAAACGATCGCGATAAGCGCCGCTATCACGAAGCCGCCACCCGAGTTAGGCTCGTCTTTTTTTTGCTTATCTTTTGCCACGAGCTCTCTCCGCCAGACCGGGCTTTAGAAGGGCGAAAGATTATCGAGTATCTGCTGACCGTAAGCAGGCTGCTGAATGTCCATGACGCGGCCGCGACCGCCGTATGAAATTCGCGCTTCAGCAATTTTCTCGTACGAGATCGTATTGTCGGTCGCGATGTCTCGCGGACGGATGACGCCTTGAACGTTCAAAACGCGCAGCTCAAAATTGACGCGTACTTCCTGCGAGCCACTGACGACGAGATTGCCGTTCGGCAACACTTGGCTCACGACGGCGCCCACAAGAAGGTTGATGTTCTCAGAGCGAGCGATCGAGCCTTTTGAGGTTGTCGCCGTCGTGCGATCGAGATTGCCGTCGAGGCTGCCCGATCCGGTTGGGCCCGGCGCGCCGAAGCCAAAGTTGAAATCTGCCGACGACTTCAGGCCAACGCTCGAGTCACGTGAACGACCAAGATTGTTATCCAGCGCTGCCTTGTCGTTGATCTGAATTTTGACAGTCACGACGTCGCCGACCTTGAGGGCGCGGGCGTCGCGAAAGAGATCGGCGCCGGAATCCTGCCAGGTGGAATTGCCGGAATGATAGGCCACAGGTGTCACCGGCAGATTGACCTGCGCCACTCTGCCTGGCGTCAGGCCACTGCCCATCGGCGACATTGCAGGTGCCTGCGAAACTTCTTTCAACTGATCTATGGCGCATGCACCTAGGAGTAGCGACAGCGACGCCACCCCCGG
>JAFECH010000371.1 GCA_018242255.1 Pseudomonadota bacterium
GACTTGCCCAAACTCAGGTCGAAGTTCGCCGCCATCACGCTGAAGGAGTTGCTCTCACACACGAGCGGCATCCCGACCGACAATGAAGAGATCATCAAACTCTATTTCAGCCCCGATGCCTACGAGCACACACTCAAGGACGGGCGTCTACACATGATCGGCGCCTGGGGCTCGAAGCACGACCCGAGCTTTCCGGCATCCGGTAAGTTTCAATATTCGAACCTCGGCTACATCACGGTCGGAGCTATGATCGAGAAAGCTTCGGGCAAACCATGGGAGCGGCTGATGTATGAGCGGATCTATGAGCCGCTCGGACTGACGACGGCCGGTCTCGGCGCTCAAGCAACATTCGGCCTCTACGACGCGCCGGTCGGCCACCGCATTGAGGACAACGGCAAAATCACGCCGATGCCCTGGGGCGAAAGCGCGGATCTTCCGGCGCCCGTCGGTCCGGCCGGTCTGGCCCACATGAGCGTCAAGGACTTCGCGACCTGGGCTGGATGGGTCGCAGGCGCCGGCAAACGCGGCCCGCAGCTGGTGAAACCCGCGACGCTAAACGTCTTGGAGACTCCAGCTGTCACGATGGAGATAAAAAATCCGAAGCCCGGCACGCCCAAATCCGGGTCCTATGCCTTCGGCTGGGGTCTTTCAAAATTCGACTGGACGGAAAAACCGATCCTCACGCACAATGGCTCGAATGGTCTGAACTTCGCATCGGTCGCGGTTGACCCCGATCATGATCTCGCAATCGTCGTCACGAGCAACATCGGCGGCCCCAAACCCGACGCGGCAGCACTGGAAGTCATGAAAGCACTATACAAAGAATTCGAGAAATAGCGTCCGCAGCCATTTGAGAAACGCCCATGTCTCTCTTTCTTCCATTCTGGCAACGCTTGCTTATCACAATCGCTGCCATGCTGCTGGCAAGCTGGATAGCCGGCTTGATCTGGCAAGCCGTCTTTAGCTTCCCGTTGCCCAGCTACATCGGCGGTATGGTAGGCGGCTTGGCGGCGCTTCCGCTTTGGGATTTCTTGAAACGAATTCGTCCCAGCGGGGCCTGACGATCGCACGAAGGCTGGTTCAGCCGCAGCACTGCATGTGCTATAAACGTATCGGCGCGCCGCGAGATGAGCCAAGGCCCAGCCGCCGCGCGCCGACGAAACTAGATCGGCAGAACGGACCGTATCTGGTCCTCGTACTGAGTAACGGCTTCCAGCGCCCTCTTTTTCATCGCCGGATCAACCTTCTCCTGCGATGTAAAAGCCTCGATCGCCTCTCGAGCATTGCCGACGATCTGCGTCGCAGCATTCTGCGGGCTCATTTCGCGGCTCACGATCTTCTGCAGAAGCTGCGTCAGAATAACACCCGTGGCGAGCGACAATCCCGAAAGCTCGACAATTTCGCGTTTTAGCTCGGCGATTGCCGCGTTCGTATCCGTCGTCTCCGCCATGGTCCCATTCTCCCTTCGTGCGCCGAATTTACGGCCGTTTGCTAATACCGCATGGGAAAGAGCGCAAGAGGACGTCGGTGACAACACCATACTATGCATCCAAAAGAACTGGTGCCCCCACGGAAGCAAGCCGCTCTATGCCTTACACCCGAAGCCTGAAATTTGCCGGAAATCTCCGTTAGTTTGACGCTGCGGGAGTTGCGTCAGCTACGAGCAGGTTCGAGTTTTATGCGTGATCTCACGACAGCCACGAGCGTTGGCCGTACGCTCACCGTCCCGCGCACCGCCACCATCGAAGGCGGCATCGACTATCCCGGCCCCCTTGTTATCGAGGGCACCGTCCTCGGCGAGGTTAATTGTCTCTCTCTCACGGTGGCCGCACGCGGAGTGATCGAGGGCCAGATCAAATCGGAAACAGTCACTGTCATAGGCGAAGTCACCGGCGAGATTTTCGCCAATGATTTGACGCTGAAAGCCGCCTGCGTCGTCAACGCCAACATCGTGCATAAGAAACTGCTGCTCGAGACGGGCTCCTTCTTCGAGGGCAAATCTCGCCGACACCCCAACCCGCTGGAATTGGCCTAAGAGAAAATTCGGCCAAAACATACGAGCGGCGGCCAATCGCCGACAATAAACACAAATTTGCTTAGCGCGCAGACGTCTCCACTTAAGCTTTGCCCAGTTAGATTCGGTCGTCTTTTTCTGGGAGAACCTAAATGCTGTCGCGACGCCATTTCTGTTGCTCGAGCGCATTAGCCGCCAGCCTACTCGCGGTCGATCGGGCATTCGCTGCCGATCAGTGCTCCGTCATGACGTCCGAGCGCCAGTCGGCGACCAGTCCAGACGACGCTCTCGCCAAGCTCAAAGCCGGAAATGAACGCTTCGCCACACAGAACATGCGCAATTGCGACCTGATCGAACAAGTCCGCGCAACGGCAGGCGGACAGTTTCCCTCCGCGGTTGTAATCGGTTGCATCGATGCCCGGGTGCCTCCGGAACTCGTCTTCGATCAGCGCATCGGCGACATCTTCAGTGCCCGGGTGGCCGGAAACGTCATCAATGACGACATCGCCGGCAGTGCCGAATTCGCAACCAAGCTTGCAGGCGCCAAACTGATTGTGGTGCTCGGCCACAGCGAATGCGGCGCCATCAAAGGTGCCGTCGACGACGTCGAATTTGGTCTTCTGACTGGCGTCCTGGCGCGGATCAAGCCAGCCGTCGCTGAAGCGAAAAAAGGCGCTTCTGGCGATTTCACTGCAAAAAACAAGAGCTTTGTTCAAGCCGTCGCAACAGCCAACGCGCGTCTGGGTGCCGAACGCCTGACCGCAATGAGCAGCGTCCTCCGAGACCTTGTTGCAGGCCAACAGCTGAAGATCGTCTCAGCCATGCACGATGTCGCAACCGGGCGCGTCACCTTCCTCGACTAGCGAGCAACAACACAACGCCGCGCCAAGGACCTCCTTCGGACGCGAAGCAGACGCATGCGCCGCCCTGCTCGCCGACAAACGGAACACGCCCCGAGGAGTCGGCCGCATCACGACTCGCCTGTGAGCCGGCGGGAACACAGGACTTGCCGTTTCGCGGCCGACACCGCGAGGCGGCGGCGACGGCATGGAATAGCGGACACCTCGGGTGCTTCGCTGTTCCCCAGGGAACATCTCGACCTCGATTCAAGACCAGCAGTCGGGTAAAACGCCAACACCATCAATTTCCGGAGGCGGATGCCCAATGCCAAGAGTTCTCGTTACCGGCACCTCGTCCGGCTTCGGACTAGCCATAACGGTCGAACTCGCAAAGCAGGGTTGGGACGTCGTCGCCACGATGCGCGACCTCACACGGCGCGGAGAACTCGACCGGGCGCTTGCCGCGGCAGGCGTACGCCAGACGGTAACGGTCGGACAGCTCGACGTAACCGACCCAACGTCGATCGAACGAGCAGTCGCAGCGTTGGATCTGCCCAATCACCAGCTCGATGCGGTCGTACACAACGCAGGTGTCGCGGCAGGCGGCGCCTTCGAAGACCTCCCCGAGACCGACATCCGCCGGATTATGGAGGTCAATTACTTTGGCGTCCTCGCGCTGACGAAGCGCCTGCTGCCGACATTCCGCGCCCAGCACCGGGGCCGTATCGTCATCGTCTCAAGCGAATCGGCGTTTGCTGGGCAGCCGGCCAACTCGCCCTACTGCGCCTCCAAGTGGGCAGTCGAAGGATGGGCTGAGTCGATCGCTTACGAAGTCGAGCACTTCGGCATAGAGATCATCCTGATCGAGCCTGGCCCCTACCGAACGAGCATCTGGGAAAATTCGCCACGCATCTTTCCCAAGGACAGCGCTTACCTGCCGCTTTTGCGGCATCTCGAAGCCACGGTCGATGCGCTCGTTGCCAAGGCGGCGGGCGATCCCGCTGACGTCGGCAAAGCCGTCGCGAAAGCGCTTGCCGCGAGAAAACCTCGGTTCCGCTATGCGGTCGGTCCAACGGCCAAATTCAACCATTTCACGAGAGGCAAGCTGCCCAGCACCGTGGTCAGAAAACTGATCGGCAGATATCTGGGCCTTGGTCGTGTACGCTGGTGAGCGGGACGCTTCGCCAAAAAGAAAACCCGCCACCGCAAATGCGGCGACGGGTAAACAATCTTGTCCGATCCAGCTTGACGAAGCGAACTATTTGCCGTGCTCGCGATGGTACTGATCGATGT
Source organism: Pseudomonadota bacterium (assembly GCA_018242255.1). Classification (GTDB taxonomy): domain Bacteria; phylum Pseudomonadota; class Alphaproteobacteria; order Rhizobiales; family Hyphomicrobiaceae; genus Hyphomicrobium_B. The sequence goes on from JAFECH010000371.1 coordinate 4,147, forward strand.
CGGCCTGCGTAACTTCGTTCGAGTGTCCGAGCGCTTGAATGCAGGCGTCCGTCAACGTTTTGCGATGCTCGCGCATGCAGGACCTTGCGGCCTGCGTGCCGACTTTGTGCTGGCTGCAGTACTGAGCGTAGTCAGCGCTGCAAGCATCTTTCACCGCTTGACTGACCGCAAATGCACAACCCGACGAAAAGGCAAGCGCCACCGCAGCCAAAACCGCGACCCTCTTCATATCCCTGTTCCTTCTAAGTGAGACCCGTCCCGAAACGCAAATGCAGCGACGTTGTTCCCCGGTCAAGAGCAACAAACACAAACGCAACACGGCAAGAGAGATGTCGCACGAAACTCGTGCCTGACTTGCATACCAGGAAGCTGATCCAGCATGAGCACGAAACACATTTCGTGCGCATTCGAAATACTCTTGCTGAAGACTTCAGTGAACAGATGCCCTGCGCTCCGGCTGCGCGAGGAAGTCGGCAACTCCCATTCTCGGGGCCACCTGGTTCCGGCCATTTCGCTTTGCCGAATAAAGCGCCGTATCTGCCGCCGCAATCACCTGCCCCACGCGAACGTCCCGACTCAGGACCACCGACGCGACACCCATACTGACGGTTACGACCTCGCCGAGGTCAAGCGCCGGATGCGGGATCGATGCATCCTCCACCGCTTTTCGAATCCGTTCCGAAATTCTGATCGCCCTGCCCAGATCGACATCATGCAAAAGGACGAGAAACTCTTCACCCCCGAAGCGGAAGACATCGTCGGAATAATCGCGCAACTCGCTCTGCACGATCCCAGCAACGCGCTTCAGGCAGACGTCGCCCGCCTGATGACCTGCAGTGTCGTTGAACGATTTGAAATGATCGATATCGAGTAGAATGACCGCCAGCTCATCGTCGAGACGGTCCGCGCTCTCGCAAACCTCGATCGCTTCGTCGAGAGAAAGCCTGTTGCGGAGCCCAGTGAGCGCGTCCCGGCGGCTCTTGGCGTCCAGATCCCGGCGCTGCAAGCGGCCTCTAAGTGACAGCAAATAATTCATCCTCGTTTCGCGCTCCAGCACGTAAGAGGCGAAAAGCGTCAGAATGACAGCGCATCCAAATACGGTATTGGCCGAAACCTGGAACTCGGACGTGTACGCGGGCATTACGGACAGTTCCACCGCGTGCATTGCAAAACAAGCCAGACACGCCGCCACGGCCCACCAGAATCGCACCCGCTGCACCATCGTTATGAAAAGAATGATGAGGATGAGCGATTGATGTTGGACGCTGATCGGACCGGCATCGCCAACAAACATGAGACAAAAAATGCTGCCCGCTCCAAGCGCAACTCCACCGGCCGCAACCAGGAATTCGCGGATCACAACCGGCGGATTGAGATAGAGCGACGCGATCATAAGCAAGGCGATCGGCGTCACGATACCCAGACGCAGCCAAACTGCCGTCGAAAAAGTCTGCGGCGCAATCAGCCAGTCTGGAATGAGAAACAGATCGTACAGCAAGATTCCGAACAACCCGCCAAGTATGAGCTGTCGGCACCGCTGATCTGCGACTTCTTGTTCAAAGGCTGCTTCGAGCTGCCGAGGAAATTTCAACAGCGGAAAGCCCGACGCAATGGCCTTTTCCAGCGTCGAGCGTTCGACGCCGGCCGGAATAGATTCGCCCGTCACTCGTTCCATCACAAGCATTATTCCCCGCTCATCATGAACGGTGGCTAGGTCGGGACGCTACTATCGACCTCCTTAATGCGGGGTACACAGAGCGCGTGAAGATGAAAGCAATTATTCTCGACCGGAAAAAAAGGCTGTGTTTCCTATGATTGCCGCGAGAGCCGCGGCTGTCCAAAGCATTTGAAATATGCGATATAAATCAGTTTGTTACCTGAAGGCGAGCATCCACGCTCGACCTCGCCTTTATGCGCAAAACCGTACTTAGAGAGAATGCGAATTAAATTAGAAAGCATGCTTAGGCGAAGATTAAGATGTGCCCATTTCAAATTGCGGCGCTCAACGGGGCTCTCAACGGGTCACGGTGGTTAGGCCATCAGCACCTCTGTCCCAATACGGAACAAGCCGGACGTTTCCCGCGTTGCTGCATCATTCACATGCGTATCCAAACAATTGCACTCGACCACGGGAGATCATCATGAAAGTCGTCGCGCTTGGAATATGCATTGCCGCGCTTGCACTCGGAGCATGCCGCCGAGAATCACCGGAATATGCGCCAATGAAGCTCGGAGGCACGAACAGCGCTTCAGGGGCCGTACAACAGCAGTAAGATCCGTTCCCTCCCACACAATACTTTCGAACAGAAGCACTGCAGCGCCACGGCCACTCCTACACAGTGTCAGTGACGCTGCTTCACTTTGGCTATTGTGGCAGAGCCTGAGTCGAACTTAGCCTCATGGCAACGTCATAAGAAACTTTTCGGGATCGCCCAGGAACGCACGATTGGCAGTTTGTCTGCCGTCGCAACAACCTGTTGGAGCGATCATGAGCGAGAAGACAGACGTAACCTTCCTTTTAGCTCTCCTCATCCTAACACTTGTCGGACTTGTTATTTCGTCGGCCACGCACGCCGAACAACTGCTCGCCGGGACGATACCCGCTTGATTTCCCGCCAATGTTGAAGCGGCGGGCAAATTCTGCCGATTATCGCGAAGCAGGGCGAGGTTGAACGATCGAATTAGGCGGCGTCAATCGTAGATGTAAGTCACGATGAAGGTGCGATCGGCCTCATTCGAGCCAGCCGGGGGAATGGGATAGCTCGTCTGCTTGGCGGCAAAGACGACATCCTGATTGAGCGACGGGTCTTTGGATCCAGCGAGCATTTTGACAAAGATCACGTTGCCGCTGTCGGACAGAAAAATTCGCACGGTCACGCGCCCGAGGGTATTCGATAGCTGGGGCATCGTTTGCTGTAACGCCCTGATCACCGCCCTCGCGAAAGCATCGTTGAGGCCGGAGCGCGTGATCCCCGGTGGGCGCTGAAATGCTGCCGCACCACCACCACCGCTAAAACTTGGAGCGAGCGCCTGCGTCGACAAATCGAGCGCCGCTACTTTCTTCTGCGTCTTTGACGAAGACTTTTTGGCTGCTTTGCTCGTGCTCGGCTTCTTGTTTGCCCGCTTTGTATCTTCTTTCGGCTGCGGTTTCGGTTTGGGCTCGTTCGCGCTTTGTAGTTTCGACGGATCTTGATCGTCGAGCGAGAAGAGATCCGGCGGTTGGCTGTCCGGGCTCGTATCGTCCTGTTTGGCAACCTGATCCGGCTTAGCCGGATCGGAATCCTGCGGCACGTCCGGTTGCGGCGTATCCTGCGGCTGCGGCGTGTCCTGAGCCTGCGGCTCCGGCGGAGGCTGCTGCGGCTCGGGTGGCTGCGGCTCTTGCTTCGCCTGCTCAGGCTGAGGCGGCGTCGGAGGCTGTTGTTTCTCCGGCGACTGCTGAGGCACCGGCTTTGCTTTCTGCTCCTGTTGCGTCGGCGCAATCGGTCCCGGCGGCGGCGAGACCTCGTCAGCAACCGTCGCCCGGCTCTTGAGATCTTGTTCCGTTACCAACGACACGCTGATTGCATCGTCGGCTCCATTTTCCGCGCCAAGGCGCTTAGCGTCACCGCTACGAACTGCGCTGATCAAAAACGAAGCGTGAAGAAGGAGCGCAACCGCCAGCGCGATATAAAAATTGCGCTCACGCTTCGACGCGCCCGCACCCCAAGGTACGAATCCCGCAATGGAAAGACCGGCCGTTTGCCCCACGTTCTCGGCAGTCATGTGCCTAATGCTGATCCCAACGGCGCAAGATTACAACGCTTGCCCCAAGCGCTGTCACCAATGATAAATGATCGGCGAAAAAACGCCGAGATGCCGTGCCCGCGATTATCCGTGCATGCGCCCCGAGGTCGCGGGAAAAACAAGAACTTGCCCACAATTATGGCGATTCGCTGAACACGGCGATTCTGTCCTCGATATATGGAAGGTCCGCCATGGCACGCAAAGCCGAAACGGCCCGCAGCGGCACGATCCGGGCCGGCATCGGAGGCTGGACATTCGAGCCATGGCGCGGCGTATTCTATCCCGACGGCTTGGCGCAAGCGAAAGAACTCGAATACGCCAGCCGGCATCTCGCCACGATCGAAGTGAACGGCACATACTATCGGACGCAAAAACCCTCGACGTTCGCAAACTGGGCCAAAGAAACCCCGCCAGACTTCGTTTTCACACTGAAGGGACCGCGCTATGCCACCAATCGGCGCGTGCTGGCGGAAGCCGGAGATTCGATCACTCGTTTCATCGATTCCGGCGTCGCTGAACTTGGAGACAAACTCGGGCCGCTGCTTTGGCAATTCGCCCCGACGAAAAAATTCGATGAAAGCGACTTCGGCGCTTTTCTCGAACTTTTGCCAAGGAAGGTCGGCAAGCGTCCTTTGAAGCACGCTGTCGAAGTGCGGCATCCCTCATTTTGTACGCCATCGTTCGTAGCGCTGGCCCGCGAGCACGCGGCCGGCATCGTCTTTGCCGATCACGCGACCTATCCAGCAATTGCCGACGTCACGACTGACTTTGTTTATGCCCGCCTGCAGACAGGCCAAGACTCGGTGCCCACTGCGTACAAGCCGAAAGCTCTCGCTCAATGGGCGGAACGCGCGAGAATATGGGCCGATGGCGGCACGCCCGACGACTTGCCGGTCATGGCGCCAAAAGACAAAGCTCCCAAGGTGCCACGCGACGTCTTCGTCTATTTCATTCATGAAGGAAAGATACGAGCCCCTGCTGCCGCGATGGCATTTCAGAAGCGCGTGACACCCGCTGGCAAGTCCTGACACAACGGCCCGGCACCCGAGCCGTTTGGTGGAAACCCGCTACTTGCCTTCAGTTTTGCCCGCCTCATCATCGACATTGAGGCAGACTGAATTGATGCAATATCGCTTGCCGCTGTCCGTCGGGCCATCGTCGAAAACGTGGCCGAGGTGCGAACCGCACCGCGCACACGTGATCTCGGTTCGCACCATGCCGTGAGACGTGTCGCTATGATATTCGACAGCGCCAGGCAGTGCCTCGTCGAAGGATGGCCAGCCTGAACCGGAATCGAACTTGGCATCGGAAGAAAACAGCGGATTGCCGCAAGCCGCGCAGGTGAACGTGCCGTCGATCTCGGAATGCAGGTGCTCGCCGGTAAAGGGTGGTTCGGTGCCCTTCTCGCGCAAGATCCGGTACTGCTCTGGCGTTAGGAGTTTCCGCCACTCGGCCTCGTCTGCCGGCATCGATTTTTTATCCATGCCGCATATATCGGCCAACTGCGGCCGCCCTTCAAGAGCGTGGCTCAGTCGTAATAGCGATCGCGATACCGGTCTCGCCACCACAGTCGTCGAAGATCGATCCTACGCGGAGGCGGCGGCCCGTACTGCGGATAAAAGCCGCTCGGGGCACCGTAGCGCCTCAACTGCTCCATGTCGTATCGGCTGGCAACGCCGGCGCGGTACATCGCGCGCGCATGCTCTACATCGAAGATCGACTGCGCCTTCGCTTCGGTCGCGACGAATGCCAACGGCGACAGAGCGATAAGAGCAGCACGCACAATCGGTTTCATGTGACTTCTACATGCTCCTGCGGTCGGCAGCGAACACCGCCGACCCGTTAAAATCATTTGGGCACAACGGCCTGTCGTATCAATAACTCGAACAGGTGTGGGCGCGATACCTGCGGCTGCAGTCGCGGTAAAGATAATCCGAATAGTAGTATTCATTGTAATAATGGTCGTCATAATACGGATAATAGCCGCCACGACAGGGCTCCCTGCCAAGCAGGCCCTGCCTCAGCCCCCACCGCGCCAATACCCACCATGCCGGTGGCCCCATTCGCAGTGGCCGGGAAAAGCTCGCTTCATTGACAAGTGCTGCTATGGCGAACAATGGCCATGCGCCTCGCCCCTGCCACGTTGCCGATGCGAATCTGATAGAAAGGGAGAATAAATCCGGGGCTCCGTGGCGATCGCCGTGCCCCCCTTCGCCTTTAAGCAATACGGGAGCAAACCATGTCGGACCGGACACAACTCGCCATTGGCCGCAATTCCATATCCGTACCTCGGCTGACCAAGCGGCTGGTCGAAGCCGTCATCGCCACCGCTTTGACGTCGCTCGTCGCGTTCGTGGTTCTCGTCCTCAATAACGTCCTGACAAACCGCGGTGGATGGATCGAAGGCTTCAACGTGTGGCAGTCGTTCATGCGCCAGCCTGCCATTCTCGGCACTATGCTGCTGACGTCACTGGTGACAGTGCTGTTTCTGTCCTGGCAGCGCGAGCGTGAAATGAAGCGCTGAGACTGGCGGACACGTTCTCCGAAATGAAAAACGGCGAGATGAAAATCTCGCCGTTGTCATGTCTGGTCCTGGATGCCGATTTTACTTCTTCAGAGCGGCATTACACTGGCTGTAGTACCCGCCGCCCTTTTGAATCCACTTGAGGCCGCCATTGCCGCCAGTTGCCTTATTGGCCTTGTATTGATCGAGGCAGGTGTGCATCCGAGCCCGCCCGGCGCTTTCCTTGGCGTACTTCGTGTCGACCATTTTCGGGAAGACGGCGCCGGAAGCGGCTTTCGCCGTCTCAACCTTCGCAGCCGGCTTCTCTTCCGTCGCAGCTGCAGCCCCAGCGCATTCCTTCTTGCGGAAATCGGCCCACGTCTCGCCATTCAGCGTGCCGGCGGACTTTGCAGCCTGATATTTCACGCTGCATTCTTTGGTCGAAAGAGCGAAGCTCGGGCCGGCGCCGATGACAGCAAGAGCGGCAAACGCAGCGGCGTATAAAGGGATGCGTGAGGTCATATGATGTCTCTCTCCTAGGGGATGGCGCACGGGCAAGCTTCAAGCCATAACAGGAATGATACCGCCGCCAGCCGGCAAGCTCAAAGACAGACTAGCGCCTTCGATCGCCAATTGCGCAGACAGGGTATATGAGGTTGAAGGATTTGCTGAAATGCAAATCGTTTCGACTTACAAAAAAGTATATGCGTTTACGGCAATCTTACCCATCGTCGGCCGCGCGGGCCCGGTCCGGCACCATCTGCACCCGGCGTAATTCGACGATAGGTTGCCTGCGCAATCAAATTGACTCAGGAGGACCCCGATGGGCTTGAGGCGGCCGAAAAGCCTGTCCAGGTTGCTTCCGCTGGTCTTGGCAGCAGTTCTGGCCAACTCCAACACCGCCACAGCGGCCGATCCGCCCAAGGATCTTCTGACGACCACCCGCGCAGCCATCGCCGCCACCAACCTGACGCCATACGACATCGGTTCCCGCTATGCCCAGGCCCGAGGCGCGTCCGAAACCTGCGCCGGCGGCAAAATGACAGACAAGGCGGCCGTTCTGCCATCCGTTTACAGCGGCGCTGAACTCGACGTCTTCAACGCCCAGGAAAAGAAGATTTACGACGCATGGATGCGCGCCAAGCACTGCTCTCAAGACGACCCGTCGAACCAATGCAAACTGGTAATCGATGAAAGCTGCGCGGCTGCAATCTCAGAAATCGGCCCATCCGGATCGGCCTTGCCTGGCCTGTTCGAAATCAATCGCCCCTAGCGGCTAACCAACCGCATCGCGATCCCGCTGCCACGACCGCACCAGCAGCGCAAAGGCTTCGATCACGCCCCAGAGGATCAGCGCTGCCGTCAGGATCAGAAACGCAACCTGCCCGAGGCTCGCGGTTAGCAACAGATCGGTGAGTAACGGACCGAAGTCCATGCCATGTGCGGCGCACGGCTCCATGGCAGCATCGTTGATCTCGCAGCCGAGCGCCGAAGCCAAAAGCGCTGCCGCCGCAATTCCCGAAAACGGCGCAAGGGCGAGCACAATGGAAAATGCGATCATGAACGAACGAAAGCGAAGCAGCACGCAGCCATCCTGAATATCGCCTGAATAAATTGACGGAACAGGTCGTCATAATCAGCTAGACAAACTCCTGCAGCGTTGGGCAATGACTTCCGGAAAACTGGTTAATGCTTGGCCTGTTTACGAGCATCACCAATCCTATTGATCATTCGAGCAACGCCCCTTAATGGCCGTCTCAGACGAAAAGGAGCGTAACGGATGGCCGACCTTTCGCAGTTGCGCGCCGGACTAAGCGGCACGGCAACCATGCTTGTAACCGACGAGCGCCTCGCCACGCGTGTCGGCAGCGGGAATGTGCCTGTATTCGCGAGCCCAATGCTGATCGCCGCAGTCGAAGCGGCGGCCGTCGATTGCCTCGAAGGCTTCATGCCGCAAGATCACGAAAGCCTTGGCGTGCATCTTGATGTGGCGCACACGTCGCCGACCCCAATCGGACTGACAGTAATCGCGACCGCAACCGTCAAATCTGTCGATGGCCGAAAAATCACATTCGACGTTTCGGCTACCGATGGAGTTGATCGGATAGGATCGGGGACACACACCCGGATTATCGTTGACACCGCTCGCTTCATGGCGCGCATTGCCGCAAAATCCGCATCGCGACCGTAGCAAAGGCTTCTGCTCGTTTGCGCACAGACCGACGATCGCCCGGCCCTGGCGACTCACAATGGAGCTGCAAAGCCATGCGATCGATGCTTGCATTCCTTGCCGTGATGGCAGTGCTTCTCACGAATGCGCCAAGCGCCCTGGCCGCGACGTGTACGGCAAATGATTTTGCGGCGGCAGTCGATCAGTCGGGCGCCAGCCTTCGAACGCTAACGCTCGAAGTGCAGCCAAAGCTGCAGGAGCGCCTCAAGCGCTATCAGCAGGCGTTGCAGTTGCCGGAAACTGACGACGAGAATCAGGCTCTCAACGCTATCGATGACCCAAAGCTCGAAGAGTTCGACAAAAAGAGCAGCCAACTTCTACTCACCGTCGATTCTCTCGGCCGCATACCCGACGGCGAAGAACCGGACTGCGCCAAGCTTGAAGAGCTGAAAATGGCCGCGGCGGAGCTCAATACCGTTATCAAGGCGAAGTCAGACTACATGCTGAAGCGTCTCGACGAGAAGATCGCAGCGGCGAAGCGCAACGCTCCGCCAACTGCAACAGCCCTGCCCGCCGCCCCCGCTCCCGCGACCCCTCCAGCGACTTCCGCCGAAAAGAAACCGTCGGCGCCTAACGTTGCGACGACGAAGAAGCCAGCCGTCAAAGCCAAGCCGAGCACATCACAAGGCTGGGCCACGCGCACGAAACCTGACGACGCCACGTCTCCGCCCGCCGTTGCAATGCGAGAGCCGGCGCCGATTCCAGATCTGCCGCCGCCGGAAGAGGAAGGCTATTCGATCGAAGAAATCCGCGATGTCACGCGCGGCTTCTTCGGATCCATTTCAACGAACCTCGCGGCCGTTATCGAACATGCTTTCAGACAGTCAGGCCGACCGACGGCCTACGTCCTCGGCGTGGAAGGCGGTGGCGCGTTTCTCGCAGGTCTTCGCTTTGGCAAAGGCACCTTGTTCATGCGTTCAGAGCCCGGAACGCGAGAGGTCTATTGGCACGGTCCTTCGGTTGGCACCGATCTAGGCGCCTCCGGCTCGCGTACGCTTTTCCTCATCTACCGAATGGACAAGCCGAGCGATATCTATCGGAATTTCACCGGCATCGACGGATCGGCGTATTTTGTCGGCGGCGTTGGAGTGACTTTGCTAAAAGGCGGCCCCGTTATTATGGCGCCCATTCGTTCAGGCGTGGGTATGCGTTTGGGCGCAAACATCGGCTACCTTCGGTTCACCGAGCAACCAACATGGAACCCGTTCTGATTGCCAACAGCAAAAAGGCCCGCAAATCGCGGGCCTTTTTTAATTCAAGCGAGGCTTGGCGTATCAGTTGGCATCATAGGCATAGCCTGAATATTTCTTCTGCCCTTGTGACCTCTTGTAATAATACTTGCCGTTCTTCGAACGATAGACCTTCGTGCGTACGCCATCGATATAGACGTAGCGCGTCTTCTTGCCGTTCGCTTTGTCAGACGGAGGGCCGCCAAAAATGTTGCCCCAGAAAGATCCGCCGTTGTTGCTCGCGTATGTGTCGTCGTCACGAGAGTCCCGACGCGCAACAGCACTGTTGCCCCAATTTGGCCGGCCATGCACGCTCACGCGCGTGCGCATCATTCCGTGGCGTTGAACGAGGTCGTAGAAAATTTTGGCATTCGACGGCGCCAAGCGAATGCATCCGTGCGATGCAGGACGTCCAAGCGCGGCCATATGATATGTGCCGTGTACGGCCACGCCACCGTTAATGAAAACAGCGTTCGGCATCGGCGCATTGTCGTATTTCTTTGAGTACCACATGCGCGACGTCCACTGCGGGTAGAAGTTGCCCGTCGGCGTCGCATATTGCTGCGTTCCAGACGAGATACGCCAGCGATATCGTGGCTCTCCGTTGACCGAAACGCTCATAGTCTGCCGGGAAAGATCAATAGACGCCGTTAGTGTCGGTGGAAGCGGCCGCGGTTTGGCGACTGGCTCTTTTTTCGCTTCGACAGGCGCAGACTCTTCTTTGGCCTTACCAAAGTATGTCGTCGTGCCCGACTGGGTCTCAGTGGTTACAGATGCTCCGTTCGCCGGAGCTTCGCTCGGTGCGGCCACAGCCACAACCGACGGAGCGGCAAACAAAATTGCCGCTAACATTATTCTACGCAACATCTTAGCTCCCTACGCAATACGCTTCTTGCCCATATAGTACGGCGAAAACACCGCAACGTTAATGGGAATTACCAATAAATCGCCCCCAATTGCAGCACTGTGGCTGATCTAGCTTACGAAACAGTTTCGAGGTTCGTCGTGAGCATTTCAAAATCACGCATTTGCAAAGCATCTCTTCAAGAATTCATGCGCAACAGTGTTCAATGTCGGAATTCTACTCGTATTTTCAACTCATCGCTTGCTTGATTTCACTCGTTCGTAAGCCGCCAGTGCACGAGCCCTTGCCTCTTTATGATCGACAATAGGAAACGGGTAATTTCTTCCCAGGATAACGCCGGCGCGTTTCAGCGTCGTCGCGTCAGCCTCCCACGGCTTGTGAATATCGGCAGATTGCAAGCCCCGAAGCTCCGAAACCCAGCGGCGAACATAGTCGCCATCGGCATCAAATTTCTCACCCTGCAGGACAGGATTGAAAATCCGGAAATATGGCGCGGCATCTGCCCCGCACCCGGCGACCCATTGCCAATTCGCTGCATTGTTCGCGAGATCCGCGTCAACGAGCGTGTCCCAAAACCAGGCCTCCCCGGCCGTCCACGGTATCTGCAGGTGCTTCGTCAAAAAAGACGCCACGATCATGCGGGCACGGTTGTGCATATATCCGGTGGTCCAGAGTTCGCGCATTCCGGCATCGACAACCGGATAGCCTGTTAAACCACGCTGCCACGCCTTGAGGTTTCCCGACGACTTCGACCATGCGAACGCTGCGAACTCATCGCGCAACGGTTCTTCCGGCATTCGGGGAAATTGCAAGAGCAGCGCGTGACTGAACTCGCGCCAGGCAAGCTCTTTCAGAAACGTTTCAACGGCACCGTCGCTGCCGCGTTTTTGATGCGATACCTCTAATGCTGCGCGCCAGCACGCCGCCGGAGAGATTTCACCGAACGCGAGATGTGGCGAAAGTCGCGATGTGCCCTCCACATCGAGCCGATCGCGTCCGTGGGAGTAATTTGCAAGACCATCGTCCACGAATTTTTTGAGACGCGTCCGCGCAGACTGCTCGCCGGGTAGCCACGCCTCCGCTAAACCTCCCGACCAATCCGGCTTCGTCGGTGTGAGGTTCCAATCGGAAATATCGTCCGACGCAATCGCATCCGGCACCGGTCCTAGACGACGTGGTGGCACCAGTGCTTTCGGCACTGAAAACTCTTTCCTGAATGCGCGCCAGAACGGCGTAAAGACCTGATACGCAGCACCAGACGATGTGCGCAACTCTTCCGGTTCTCTCAACAGACGGCCGCCAAAGCGTTTGAAAGTTACCCCCGAGCCCTCAAACGATTTATGGAGCTTTTCCTCCAAGGCCACGGCCCAAGGCTCATAACCGCGCGTAACATAGATCGCCGTTGCCTCGCTCTCTGTAACGAGACGTTTCAGGACGTGACCTGTATCGCCGCGGCGCAAAATCAGGCGCGCGCCACGCTGAGCGATTTCGTGATCGAAAGCTTCCAAGCTTTTCGCCAGCCACCACCGCGATGCGCCACCCGCTTTCCAGCGCCCTGCGACAGCATCATCGAGAATGAACAGCGGAATGATTGGTCCGCCTCGCTTGACCGCAGCGATCAACGCCGGATGATCGTGAAGCCGGAGATCGTTGCGAAACCAGACGATCGTTGCGCTCTCGGACATCGGCAGCATCCCGCTTGCGCGTCCGTTGCTGCGACGCGCTGACTATCAGAATCCGAAAAGCAGTTGGAAGAAAGACTTCGGCTTGCGTCGCTGCTGTCGCTCCGCCCGCGCATCAGAATACGTCTGATCGCGATTGCCGACGACCGCGACATTCACCGGATGAAGTTGATATTCGTCTGTGACGCCATCCACGCTTGCAATCCGCAGTCGATCGCCATCCCAAGTCCACGACGCAACGCGCGTACCCTGCCTATGCGGCTCGATCGCCAAAACCTTGCCGCCGCCGATATAAATGACCGCGGCAAGCTCTGTCTCTTCCGGACCGTTTTTGCCTCGAACCTTGCCGCCAGAAAAACGCAGTATGCCATAACCCGCATAGGGGGGCTTTTGCACTTCCCATGACAACAGCTTCGGCAACCCCTCGCCTGTCATCTCCAACGGCACGCGAATTTGCGGATAGTCGTCGCTGATCGCGAAATAGTCTTTGCCGTGTAGCACGACATGCCACTTGTCTATATCGAGCGACGGCACCGGCTTGTCATCGACATCGTCCGGCGCCGCCCCGAGTCGTTGCAGCGCGTCGGACGCAAACTGCCAGCTCGGCCGAAGCCGCAGGGCGTGGCGCAAATCCGTAATAGCTGTATCGGCCTGGCCGTTGGCTTCTTCGATTTCGCCGCGCGCCCATAACGCTTCGGGCGAATTGGGATCGAGCTTGATCGCCGTCTCGACGTCCTTGGCACCGATATCCGGTTGCCCATTCTGCTTATAGATGTAAGCCCGGAAGGCGAACGCCACCGGCGAACGCGGATCAAGTTCGATCGCGCGATTGAGATCGGAATTGGCGTCATCGAATGCTTCCGCCACCCCGTTGGCGAGGCCACGACCTTCGTATCCCGCGCTCGACTTGGGATCTAGCTCGATGGCACGCGAGAAATCCTTGATAGCCGAGGCCGTGTTGCCGCTGATCAGGTAGGCGTATCCGCGAACGACATAAAGCTCGCCGTTATTGGCATCGAAGGCGATAGCGCGGGAAAGATCTTCGATCGCATCGTCGCGCTGCGCCACGGCCATGCGAGCTTCTGCTCGATTGCGATAGGCCGACGCAAAACGCGCATCAGCACTTACGGCCCGCGAGAAATCGCGAATCGCGGCGTGCGGCTTTCCCTCGGCGAGATAGGCAAGCCCGCGTCCCGATAGCGGCGGCGCGCTCGCCGGCATCAGCTCGATAGCCTTGGTAAAATCCGCCAGCGCGGCGGCCGGCTCACCAAGTTTCATCTTGGTGTTGGCGCGATTCGAATAGGCAGCTGCGAAACTCGGCGCCAAAAGCAGAGCGCGATCGAAATCCTTCATCGCCTCTTTCAACTGGCCGAGTGCCAGGAGGAGATTGCCTCTGTTGTTGTAAGCGACCGGATACTCGGGAAATAGCTCGACAGCGCGATTGTAATCCTCAAGCGCAGCCTTGGTTTCTCCAAGCCGAACGTTGGCGACGGCGCGATCGTTCAGAATAGTCGCCCGCCGGTCGTTGGGCAGGCCCGTGTCCTTCAGCGCTGCAGTATAAGTTGCAACGGCCTTCTCCGCGTCACCCCGAATAAGCAACGTGGCACCTTCCTCGACAGGCGAAGGCGCAGGAATGTCATCGGCCGCGAGCGCCGACGCCGCCGCCAGAGGCGAAGCCAGGAACAACCCCATCAAACACGCCTGAAAGCTTTTCATGCGCCGAGCCAAACCCTCATTGGTTCGTCAGATTCGCGATTCATAATCGTACAGGCCGTATCGTGCCATTGTGGCCTGGCGACGGGCAATCGCCAAATGACATCGCGGCAGACCGCACAGTTGACGTATAGGTAAAGGCTGCTTAGGTCTCATTGCTTACGTTTCGGAAACCGGCGCATGAACCTTTGGTTCAGACTGATATGGGTCCTTATGACGGCGCGCAGCCGTGGCCCCCTCGCGCTGCCTGGCGAACCATCAAGATTATCGTTCCGCGTCTGGCCGCACGATCTCGATCCATCGATCCACATGAATAACGGCCGGTATTTGACGCTGATGGACCTCGGTCGCCTCGACGTACTTGTCCGGTCCGGTCTCTGGCGGCTGGTGTTACGCCATCATTGGACCCCGATCGCCAGCGCAATCACGATTCGCTTTCAACGCGAGCTGCGGCCGTTCCAAAAATTCCGCCTCGAAACGCGGCTACTGTGCTGGGATGCCACGCTCGTCGTGATGGAACAGACGTTCGTAATCGTCGGAGGCCCGCGCGACGGGCAGACAGCGACACGCGCCCTTTTCAAAGGCGGTCTTTACGACCGCAACGAAAAGAAGTTCGTGGAAATCTCCCGGCTGATGTCGCTCCTCGGTGTCTCAGAGGTCAGTCCGCCTGCAACGCCAGAAGTCGAGGCGTTTCTGCATGCCGACGATCAGTTGAAACAGGCCGGACGAACCGCGATGAGTTCCAGCGGCTGACGCCGCCGATCAGCTGCGCTCCGCAAATAATCGCTGCAACACGTTCGGCAGAAGGTCAGGCAAATCCTCGGCGATCAAACCGATGCCGAACGCGTTGGCTGCCTCGCCGTGCAGCCAGACGGCAGCGCAGGCGGCTTCGAAAGGCGGCATGTGCTGCGCCAGAAGTCCCGTTACGAGGCCGCCAAGGACATCCCCCGACCCGGCCGTGGCAAGCCAGGGCGGCGCGTTGGAATTGACAGTGGCACGCCCGTCTGGCGCGGCGATAACGGTATCGGTGCCTTTTAGAATGACGAACGCACCTGAGAGCTTCGCAGCCTCGCAGGCGCGATCGATCTTCGAACCAGGAAGGTCTCCGAACAGACGTTTGAATTCACCATCGTGCGGCGTAATCACGACAGGCGCCGTTCGGTTCTTGATAGCCGCAAACAACATCTCGCGCCCGTGCGGATTATCGCTGTTCCGTACAAGAAAGCCCATTCCGGCTTCGCCGCGAGGCTTATCTCTGGTGTCGGAGAATGAGGTCAGCGCATCCGCATCGAGTACGACCGAGGCCGACGATCGAAGCACGGCCAAAACGTCGTCGGCCGTGTCCGACCCAACAGATGCACCAGGACCGATCAGCACGGCGTTGCGTCGGGTATCGCGAAGAAATTCCGCAAGCGCCGTCGCACCTGAAACGGATCGCACCATGATCGACGTGATCTGCGTCGCAATAATCGCCGTTGCCGCGGCGTTGCCCACGAGCGTGACGAGCCCGGCGCCGACGCGCAGCGCCGCACGAGCGCCAAGACGCGCCGCTCCCGTTTGCAGCGCAGGTCCTGAGACGACGACCGCATGTCCACGGTCATACTTGTGGCCGCCATCCTTCGGCCAGTTGAAATGATCGACCCAAAGCGACGAGCTATTCTCGTGCAGCTTCGGCTTCAGCGTTTCCAGAACTCCCTCGGGAATTCCGATATCCGCGACGATCACCTCTCCGCAGAGCTGCCGCCCCGGCATCAGCACATGTCCCGGCTTCTTGCGGAAGAACGTCACCGTCCGGCGTGCCGCGATGGCGACGCCGCGAACCTCACCGCTCGTCCCATCAAGCCCACTCGGCACGTCGACCGAGAGGACAGGCAGGCCGCTAGCATTGACGGCGCGGACAAGGTCCGCCGCCTCCCCGGCGAGCGGGCGCGACAGCCCGGCGCCGAACAGGGCGTCGATGACCAGATGCATGCTTTGCAGAGCATCCGGCGTCGCAGGACGAACGACGAGCGGCCAGCGCCGGGCCATCTCGGCGGCATCGCCTTTGAGTGCAGCTCTGTCCCCGAGCAGAAAAAGCCTGACGTCCCAACCTTTGTCGCGCAGATGCCGGGCCGCGACGAACCCGTCGCCGCCATTGTTTCCCGGACCGCAGAGCACCGCCACACGCCGATCAGGTCCCCAAACCATTCCAAGCGCCGCTTCGGCCACCGCCTGCCCCGCACGCTCCATGAGATTTATCGTGGCGACACCAACCTCTGCCGCCAGACGATCGGCTCGTCCCGCCTCCGCCGCCGTCAGCAATTCATTCATTTCCGCTACCTGGACCCCTGCTCTGCTCAAATTCCGGCGATTGCCTGGAAATTCAGCGCCTAAAAGGCATTCACCTTCACCGAGAAAAACAGCACAAAAAATGTGCAGTCGGCACTCATTTAAGGCTTACTAAACCCCCGCCAACCATCTAAGAAGCCATCACGACACGCTAAGCCAATGACATACGTAATGTTTCTTGCAAACGTCGCACGTGGCACGGCCTCTGCTAGCCTTCGGGCCGCTGGGCAGGCGTGGAGTACGACCGACATGCTGTCCAAGATCTAAGGGGCGAAAATGAAAAAGATTGAAGCGATTATAAAGCCCTTCAAGCTCGATGAAGTAAAAGAAGCGCTACAAGAAATCGGCTTGCAAGGCATCACAGTCATCGAGGCGAAGGGATTCGGACGGCAGAAGGGTCACACCGAACTGTATCGCGGGGCCGAATACGTGGTCGACTTCCTGCCAAAAGTGAAGATCGAAGTCGTTTTGAGCGACGACATGCTGGAAAAGGCCATCGAGTCCATTCAAAAGGCCGCAAAGACCGGTCGGATCGGTGACGGCAAGATCTTTATCTCGTCCATCGAAGACGCTATTCGCATCCGCACCGGCGAATCCGGTCGCGATGCCATTTGATCGATAAACGAACTATAAAAAAAGACTGTCACGCTTGAACCGGCCTCAACCGGCTAAACCACTTGGCACGCGTGAACTTCAACGGAATGCCTAGGCATGGGAGTGTCTATGAAAAATGCAAATGACGTCCTGAAATTCATCAAGGACAAGGAAGCGAAGTTCGTGGATTTTCGATTCACGGACACCAAGGGCAAGATGCAGCACGTCACCGCCGACGTCAGCTGCGTCGACGAAGGCGTTTTTTCTGACGGCTACGCCTTCGACGGGTCTTCGATCGCAGGGTGGAAATCGATCGAAGCCTCCGACATGACGCTGATGCCGGACCCGGCAACCGCGCACGTCGATCCGTTCTTCGCTCAGACCACCGTCGCAATCTTCTGTGACGTTCTCGAACCCTCGACCGGCCAGCCCTACGAGCGCGACCCGCGTTCGATCGCCAAGAAGGCCGAGGCCTACATGATGTCGCTCGGCATCGGTGACAAAGTCTATTTCGGACCGGAAGCCGAGTTCTTCATCTTCGACGACGTACGGTTCACCACCGACATGTATTCGATGGGCTATCAGATCGACTCGAGCGAGTTGCCATCGAACTCAGGCGCGGTCGTTGAATCCGGCAACCTCGGCCACCGTCCACGCGTGAAGGGCGGTTATTTCCCGGTTCCGCCGATCGACAGCGCACAGGACATTCGTTCCGAGATGCTCTCGGTTCTGTCGGAAATGGGCGTCACCGTCGAAAAGCACCACCATGAAGTTGCTGCTGCCCAGCACGAACTCGGCGTGAAGTTCGGCCCGATGATCACGATGGCCGACCACATGCAGATCTATAAGTATGTCGTGCACAACGTCTCCCAGGCCTACGGCAAAACGGCGACGTTCATGCCGAAGCCGGTCTTCGGCGACAATGGCTCGGGCATGCACGTCCACCAGTCCATCTGGAAGGGTGGCCAGCCGATGTTCGCCGGCGATAAATACGCCGACCTCTCGCAGATTTGCCTGCACTACATTGGCGGTATCTTGAAACACGCCAAGGCGATCAACGCTTTCACCAACCCGCTGACCAATTCGTACAAGCGCTTGGTGCCGGGCTTTGAGGCGCCTGTGCTGCTCGCCTATTCCGCGCGTAACCGCTCGGCTTCGTGCCGCATTCCGCACGTTTCGAGCCCCAAGGCAAAGCGTATCGAAATCCGGTTCCCAGATCCGGGCGCCAATCCCTACTTCGCGTTCACGGCGATGTTGATGGCCGGCCTCGACGGTATCCAGAACAAGATCGATCCGGGTCCTGCCATGGACAAGAACCTCTACGATCTCCCGCCGGCCGAACTGGCTAAGATCCCGACTGTTGCGGCTTCGCTCCGCGAAGCACTCGACAGCCTCGACAAGGACCGCGAGTTCCTGAAGGCAGGCGGCGTCATGAATGATGACATGATCGACGCCTACATCGCGCTGCGCATGGAAGAGAATATGCGCTACGAGATGACGCCGCATCCGGTCGAATTCGACATGTACTACTCGGTCTGATCCGAGCAGCATTCAATGCGTGAAGAGGCGGTCCATCGGGCCGCCTTTTTGCATTTTGAGATCAGTAAAAAATCAGCACACCGGCGCAGACTGCGATCAGCGCGTAATAAAAGAACTTCTGCTCGCGGATCAAAAACCACGTCACAATCCGGCGCGGAATATCGGACCAGTTAAACCGGCCGACCGCGCCGAGCGTCAATCCGAGCCCCAGACCGACGGCCAACGACCCAAATTGCAGGCCTTCGGTTAGCGAACGCACGCTATCGGGAACGTGAGCAGACAACCATGGCGTCAACGCGAAAAACGCCGCCGCGGCCATGACGCCGAATGCAAGCACGGAAAAGAACGACAGTACGGATCGCACGAACATGGGCAATCTCGCTAAAAATGCACGATTTCGAAGCTTGAGCGAGACTAACGTCAGGACGCAAACAAACAATTAACCATGGTCGCTGCGGGATAAGCGTCGCGCCCTCCGCTGCTCCCAGCGATCAAAGACCGCGACGAGCGTTCCCGAGACAATTGTGAGACCGACGACGGTAGCGACGAAGCCGTGGACAGGCTTTTCCGTCATGGCGATACCGGAAACGATTGGCCCGACAAGTGCGCCTGCTTGATACATCACAATATAGGCCGCGTTGACCGCCGCGAGATCCGAGGCGCCAATCCGCTCGCCGACGATTGCAAGGCCCAGCGCATAAAAGCCCAGGATCATCCCACCGATGAGGAACATCACGACGAACGCCGCGACTCTATCTCCGAGCGCCCATGGCAGCATCAGAGAAAACAAAATGAAAAGAAAACCGGTGCAGACGACAAGACCGACCCGATGCATCTTATCGGACAGCCACCCCAACGGATATTGAAGTAGAATTCCGCCGATTGTCATCACCGTCAAAAGTCCGAGCGCGCCGTCTTGCGACCAGCCGGCCGCCAACGCGACATTCGGAATAAGCGAAAGATTGGTGATCTCGGCGAAACCACCCATAAATGCGGCGACCATCGCCACAGGAGCGAGCTGCATCGCCCAAACAAAGCTTTGGGTGCCATCATGATGCAGCGGCGGTGCTAGGCGCCGGCCAAGCACGATGGGCAATCCCGAAAGCATGGTTATCGCTGCGGCTGCCGCAAACGGCTCGAAGCCCGATATACCAAGCCCGCGCAGCAACAGCGGCCCGACGGCATAGCCCGAGAAGAAGGCAATCGCATAGACGGCGATCACGCGCCCGCGCATATCTTCCCGGGCGACCGCGTTGATCCAAGTTTCGCCCGCTAACCACGGCAACGCGAACCCCGCGCTCATCAGCAGTCGAATGCCGATCCACGCCAGCGGAGACGGAAACATATAGAGCGCTAAAAACCCGATCGAACCGATGACGCAACCACTTGCGATCGCTCTCACCGCACCGACTTTCGTCATCAATCGCGAAAGCAGCGGCAAAGCGATGAATACTGCAATAGCAGGCGCGGCACCGGCTAATCCGATGATCCATTTCGGTTGATGCCAGTCTTCAAATGTTAGTGCGGTCAGCGGAAAGCCGATACCGAAAGAAATCCCCACGCCGAACGACGTCGAGATAACCGCAGCAAGACTGAGAACCCTTTCGCGCTCATTGAATTCGCGTTCGATTGCCGCCACCATGGGTCCCTCATCATTTCAACACTGTTGGAATAGCGCTTGACTTCGACCGCTGCAAGGGACAATTTCAACAGTGATGAAAACAAAGCACACCCGTGGGCAAAGAGGGCTCATCGCAGCCGATCTAGTCCAAGCTGCGCTTTTAGAAATTGAACGAACTGGGCTTGAAGGCTTCAGCCTTCGCTGTGCCGCCCGCGCGGTAGGTTGCGACGTCGCGACCCTGAGCTACCATTTCGGCTCCAAGGAAGGTCTCGAAAGAGCCGTCGCCGACCGCCTTCAAGGCAGCATCGAAGCGCCGGAGCGACAGCTGCCATGGCAAACGCGCTTCGTCGAAACGGCAAAATCCTATCGCAAGCTTGCGCGACAATATCCAAACGCGTTCCCGCTGCTTTTGAGATTTTGGACGAGTGGGCCGATCGATCTGCAATTGGCCGAGGAATGCTGTCAGACGCTGCTCGATGCCGGCGTGCCTGAAGCTGAAATTCCGGCCCTAAGCTTCGCTACCTACGCCGCAATTCTCGGCATTTGCGCTGGCGAGATCGGAGGCCTTTTGCAAAAGCCAAGCCCCGAGGCACTGCGCGAAGTCGAAGAGCAAAGCGGTTTGCCCTTGACGAAAAAACTGCTGCCGGTATTCGCGCGTTTGAAAGACGACGACGTGTTCGATGCGGCAATATCCAATTTGATATTCGGCATTGAAGCGCAGGTCGCAAAACAACGCACACCGTCGCCCACGGTGCACCAGGATTGAGAGCAGCGCGAAACGCTACGCGTGCACCCTCGCAAGCACATCAGCGAGAGCACCCGCAAAAATATCGAGATCTTCGTCTCGCCCGCACGAAACGCGGATGAACTGATCGAGCCCCTTCGCGACGGGTTTGCGAACGAAGACGTCCCGCTCCAGAAGCCCATTCAAGATGCGCGTCGCAAACGCACCATCTGCCCCGCAGTCTACGGCGACGAAGCTGGCGGCAGACGTCAGCGGCCTTAACCCGTTCTCAATGGCAATCGCGGCGATCCGCTCTCGGGCCGCCGCAATCTGCGAGACCGCCGTCCTGAGATAATCCTGATCCAGCAGCGCCGCCCTTGCACCCAGCTGCCCGACGCGATTGATCCCATAGTGATTGCGCACTTTGTCGAACGCTTCGATCGTGCTGCGCTCGCCGACGGCATAACCGATCCGAGCCCCTGCGAGTCCGTAAGCCTTGGAAAATGTTCGATAACGCACGACCTGCGAATTGGAAACATCGATGGCAGGAACGGTGCCGAGCGGCGCGGTATCGCAATAGGCTTCGTCGAGAACGAGCAGGGTCTGCGGGGGCAACTCCTTGATAAAGGCATCGATCTGATCAGCCGTCCACCATGTCCCCATCGGACTATTGGGATTGGACACATAAATCAGCGGCGCCGCGATCTCCGCCGCCGTCTCAATCAAGCGCGGGATATCTTCGCGGAAATCGCGCATCGGAAGAGCGTGTACGTTTCCGCCATGCGCTTTGACGTGGAAGTTGAACGTGGGATATGCGCCATCCGTCGTAACGACGTTGCTACCGGGCGTCAGGAACAGCGCGCACGTCAGCCCCAGCAGCCCGTCAATACCCTCGCCAACGACGATGGAGTCGATCGGAATGCCGTGAAATGCTGCGAAAGCAGCGCGCAATTCGTAGTTTTCGGGATCGGCGTACATCCAGTTGCCTGCCGCTGCCTCCCGCATTACCCCAACAGCCTTTGGCGACGGCCCGAAGATGCTCTCATTTGCGCCCAGACGCGCTTTGAACGGACGTCCGCGCGCCCGCTCCATCGCTTCCGGCCCGACGAAGGGCACGAGTTTCGGCAGAGCTTCTATTGTCGGCGTAAACGAAGGACGGGACATGGATCGCTCAAATAAGTTCCGCGTTCAAATCAATCCGAGATCGGCAAGCTTCTTGCGCATTTCGGCAGGCATGGCCGCAATCTGATCCGTCTTGCCTTTGCGAAGATCAGGCGGGGCGTCGGAAGCATCGAGATATCGCCAACCTTGAAACGCGCGCCGCGGCGTTGGCCGTACTGGCACGAGTGTCCGGTCGAACATCAACGTGCAGCACGCCGATCCGTCCTCCTTCGTACCTTCTTCGAAGCCAACGAGCTTCTGGCGCACCATGATGACGCCGCGGATGACCCAAAAGATCGAACCGCCGTCGAGGAGCTCGGCCTGCCGCTTCGGCGTCTGAAACGTCCGGTGATAGGCGCAATCGACACCGTCCTTACTCTTACGCAGCCGGTGCTCTCTCTGCCAGACCGCAAGATCTTCGATCGTCGACACGCCGACACACAGCTTGACGAGGTTCAATGTCATGGCGAGCCTTTTGCCTGAGAGCACCAGCGAGAGCAACCGAGCTATCCACACGGCTCAGGGCTTGGGAACACATTCCCCAGCATACTGTGCAAATACGGGCTGTCCGAAGAGCCCGAAATGCCGTGAATGTATGGCCGGATATTTGCCCGTCGCGGGATCCAGATCATAGATCGTCGTGAGGTTCAGGAACCCCTCGTTCACGACCTCGATGAAATGGTTGGCGTTGATCGCACGCACGACTTTCAGTCCTTTTGCGGACTTGCCATCAAGAACGAGCGACGCCGTCTGATGTTCGAGATCGATATTTGCAATTTCGAACGCGAGATCGGCGGGCGGAGCGGCCTTGTATTTTCCGGCTTCATACGTCCAAGCGTAACCCTGGTTGAAATCACAGGCGAAATGCGTCGGAAATTCCTCCTGGGCGATAGCCGATTGCCCTCCAAGAACAGCGGCGATGAGCACAACCCATTTTCGAAGATCCAACATTTCAATGCCCCGCCCAGCAATGGATGGCCACACCCCCAACTTCGCCCGCGAAGCAACACGACGTCTCGGCCCCCGTCAATGCCGCCCATTGCCGAGTACCCGAGGTTTGCCTTGAGCCTGCCCAGGAAATGATATGACTTTCACGAAACCCCTGCGAGGCACGATGCGAACTTTTATTTCCCCCCTCCTCATTGCCTTGGCCATCGCCATGCCGTCCGCCGCCGACGCCAAGAAAAAAAAGCCGGACGCACCCGAAGATAAGCTGAACTGCAAGCAGCTGACTGGGCGCATACAGGTCAAGATCATGGAGATGCGCGGGTTCGGAGATCGCAAGCAGGCATCCATCCTGGCACGCGGCATTCAATCGGGTTTTGCGGCGACATTCGGCAACGGCTCGCACGGCGTCGATCCGAACGGCGAATATCAATCCGAACTCAGCACGCTCCATCAGTATAATCAGCGCCTGGTCACGTTGGGCTGCAAGAGCTACGACCTGGACGCCGAACTCAACAAACGCGATATCGACGACATACCGGCGCCGACGATTCCGGCACCGAAAAAGGCAAAGGCAAAGCCCTGAGCGACGGAGCTGACCGCGACGCCATTTGGCGATAGAGTCGCCCAATGATCGACGATACGCCTAACTCCCTAGCCATAGAACCCGCGACGCGATTTCCCTGGCCGCCGGTGCTGTTCGCACTCGCCATTGCAACCGCTTGGCTGCTTACGGTATTCGCACCTTTGCCCTGGCCGGGCCTCGACGATGCGGCGGGTCACTGGGTAGGCGTCGCGTTTGGCTTGTTTGGCCTGCTATTGATCGTCTCGGGGTTTGCGACACTAGCCCGGCATCGGACAACCTATCTGCCGCACAGAGCGTCGACCAAACTCGTGACGTCAGGCCCGTTCATCCGCTTTCGCAACCCAATTTACCTTGGCGAAGCTCTGCTTCTTCTTTACGGGGCTGAAATCACCAAATCGGTCTGGTTCGTAGCGACGGCACTCCTTTTTGGGCTTCTTGTCACAATTCTGCAGATCCTTCCGGAGGAGCGGCACCTGGAAGCGGTCTTCGGCGAGGAATATCTGGCTTACAAAGCTCGCTCGCGCCGCTGGATCTGATATCAGATCGCCATGGTTTCCGCTTACGCCGAAAAAGAACGCGAATTCGTCGCCAATCTCGCCGAAGACACCGGCCGCGATCTTGCCGGCTGGATGACAGCAATCGCCCAGAGCGGACACACCGAGCGCAACGACATCATCGACTGGCTTCGCCTGCAAGGATTTCAATTCGCGTGGGCGTCCTGGCTCGAACGCATCCATCATAACGGCGGTCGCCTGATTTACGGCGTCGATCTGTCCACCAAGCAGACCGACGAGCCCCCCTCCCGCGCGCCAATGCTCCGCCCGCCGGCTCAACCCGCCAAGGCAACCGTTGCCGACGTTCAATCGCTGCTGCTTGAAGCCAAGGGACTACGCCCGCTCGCCGAGCACATTCTCCGCGAAATAGGACGCGCCGTCCCGGCGACCGAGTTTACCACCGTCGGACCGCTGGTTACGATGTCGGCGCCGCAGCCCTACGCCGCGCTTCATCCCTCGCCGAGAAAGTTGCGGCTGTACGCCAATTTCGGAGTGGCCGGAGGCAATCGCAGCAAGCCGGCGGAAGCAATAAACAAAAGCGCGCCGCCGTTCGCTGAGATGCTCGTCCTTGATGATGCCCGCAGCATCGACGAAGATTTTCGCCGCCTAATCCGAGCCGCGGCCGCCCGCTAACCTCGCAATAACCCGTAGTCGGCATAGATTGCATCAACCACACACCCCGGCACCATTGATTTGCCGGAATTTTCATCGCCATTGTCGCGCCGGAGGCTCCTAGGTCTGTTGAGCGGAGGCCCAGTTTCGTTGTGAAATCGGCCGGGTATCTTGCACTCGTTGTTCTGCTTGGATTTTCCAGCGGCGCTCATGCGCAAGCGGCCAAGCGTGACGCTATTGCCGATTGGCTGAAATCCGTAGAAGGCAAGACCGCCGCCGAGGGTGCAGCGAATGCCCTCGATCCGACCAAGAAGCCATCCAAACCTAGTCCCGCCGAAGAAGCCGCCAAGGCCGCAGCATCAGACCCGCGCGATGGCGACCCGCAATACGAGCAGGCCAAATCACTAATGGCCGCAATCGATAACGTCCTGCGCGACGCAGCCGACACGCGCGCCGGAGCCGACAAACTGCCAAGCCGTGATGACTACATCATTCCTCCGTTCTGGAAGGAAACCCGCGAGGACCGCAACACCAAGGTCCGCGGCCTGCTCGACGCCGCGCTCGGCATCGTGACGAACGCACCGGTCGTTGAGATGCAGAAGCGCGTTGAACTCCTCCGCCACAATATCCGCGAGCTTGAAGACGCGAATGTACAGCTCAAGGAAAAGCAGCTCCTCGCGCCGAAAGAAGCGAACTTCCCTGGCATCCTGACCGACACGGTCTCGTCGCTTCAGGATCAGATCACAGAAAACAACAAACGGATCGACGCGAACCGCACCGAAATCAAAAGCGCAAAGGCAGAAATCGCAGCAGCGTTGAAAGCAGCAGGCGTGGAACTGTCACCAGAGCAGGTCGATCTGCTTCTCGATAGCGTGCTTTCAGGCGATCTCGTCCACCTCGTCGCGGTGTTCAATGCCGCCAAGCTGATCGACGGACAACTCGCCAAGCTGATCGGCACCACGGGCGATAACATGGAAGCTGCGCGCCGCTACTTTGCGATGCATGCGGCCCTCTTCGCGATGCTGGTTCAGGCTCAGGATGCGACCATCGCCAAGATCGACACACAGTACCTGCCGAAGCTGGACGCCATCATAGCCGACATCGCCGCCGCCCGGAAGCGCACGTCCGACCTACTCAAGGCCGACAATCGACCCGACCAGGCACGCGCGTTGCAATCGAATCGCGACAGCCAGCAAGTCGCAGATGAGGCCGCAAAGGCCTATCGCCGCTATCTCCAGCAACAGCGTGAGCAAATCGCCGGTGCTCGTCTCAAAGCGACGCACGATTTGAAGATCGCGGACAACACCTACGAGACGGTCGAAGCGAGCGTCCAACTTCGCAATTTGATTCGTGAAAGCTCGACATCCTTCGAAGCGATCCAGAAACTCGAGGCGCCAAGCTTCGAGCAAATCTTCAAAAGCGACGAGTTGCGTAGAGAATTCGAAGATCTCACCAGAAAACTTGATGTTCCTGCCAGCTGAATGGGTATGTGACATCTGTGCAAGGCTTCTGTTTCCTTGCCGCATCGACTATGTTTCTGCTCGGACTATTAACGTAGTCCCATGAGCAGGTTTTCGATGGTGTTTACGGGACGTATTCGAGAAAGCGCAGCCGCGACCAAAACGTTCGGCTCGCTTCGCATTGATCGCCGCGTGCTATCGACGCCGACGCGCACGATCGCCATAGCCAATATTGCGACGGTCAGTACGGGCACGCATGTCGCGCACCGGCCGACCGCGATTTATTGGCTGTTGACGCTTCTGTTCGTGCTGATGGCGTTGGGTTCGATGCGGCCGGACTTCACGTGGGGCCCGCTGGCTCCCAACGGCGGCACAGTCTTGCTCGGTTTTCTGGCCGTCGTCTTCGCCGGGCTAGCGCTACGTCCCGATGATAAGACGCATTACCTTCTGATCTCATCGACGGACGGTGTGCTATCTCGCTTTTCCGCGCCGGACCGAACGATCCTCGAAGAAGTCCGCACGATTCTCACCGACAAAATCAACCGCGGCGACGAGACGATGACGTTCAACGTCAACTTCGACCGCGGACACATTGAGAATCTCGGGGGTGCGACGCAGCCAGCCGCTCTTCCCGCTCCTGATCATGCTCCCCAGCACAGCAGCGCATCCGGCCGCCCGGCCAACATCGGTGCGCCCGACCGCGGTCCAGCGACGGCAGGCGGCAGGCCGCGGCAAAACCCAGCTGAAACTGTACCACCGTCACGCCCCCACCCCCAACAACGCGTCCAGCCGACGTTGTCGGGAGCAATGAATGGCGCCGCTCCGGCAAACACGGCACCGACCGAGAACTTCATCGACTATAGCGGCGTCTTGCCGGCCATCGTCGAAATGCACCGCTTCTATGCGCGCCAGTCCGGCACGCAGCACTTGGAGCAGCGCTTGTCAGAACTCGAACTTCTGATGCGCGCCGGAACGCCGACGATTTCGCAAAAGACCCGTCTTCGCGAGTTGTCCGGCGAAATGTCCCAAATCCTCGGCGCCTATCCGCAGGCCGTCGAGCTTTTCGATCACATCAATAGCTTGGTCTAGGGCGGCAATTCACCCGCTTCGGAGCGGATGTGGCTTGCGACCGGCAACCCCTGCTCAGCGCCTGTACTGAACGAATTCCGTTAGCGTCCCAATGCGATCGTAAAGTTTGCGCGCCGTCGCGTTATGATCCTGCGTCGCCCAATAGGTCCTGCCGGCGCCGCGACGATCCGCTTCCGCGTAAACCGCTTCGATCAGTGCCCGGCCGACGCCTAGACCACGCGCTTCCGGAGCGACGAATAAATCCTCAAGATAGCAGTACCAGTTCGACGCCCACGTCGAGCGGTGGAACACGAGCGTCGCGATGCCAAGAAGGCTTCCGGCATCGTCAACGGCAGCCAGCGCCATCATGTTGTCTTCCTGATTAAGAAGACGGCACCACGTCAGTGCAACGATCTCGTTCGGCACGCTAGCATTGTAAAACTCGATATAATCCCGAAACAGCTTGAGCCACGCATCCTCGTCGCTCGCCACCACCGGCCTGACACTGACCATCGATCGATCCACCTCCTGATCTTGCGAGGATTGCTCTATGACCGAAAGCGCTGAAGTTGTCAGCGGTCGCTGTCGTGGTTTCGACCGGGAGTTCATACGCAACTACGCGTTTGTCAGCATTCGTTCATATTTCCGTTTACGAAACCGTAAGAAAAACAGTCAGAAAGCGGCACTTCAGTAACAGCGGGACGAGGATCGGCAACAGATAATCGCCGTTGCTTGATCATTCATATTCACGCCCATAAAAGTCCGCTTCGGCTCCCTGAACGAAGCGAGAGAGATGCGGTACGTTTCCGTCTATATCCTGGCTGTTGCGTCGCTGATGGCTCTTGCAGCGCACGATCCGCTGTCGGCCGAAATCGAACCTGGCGCCGCGGTAAAAGCTGACGCTTGCGCCAGCGACACCTCAAAGCTTGGCGTGTCCCGCATTGTCGAAATCGACACCACGGGCGGCGTTGACGTCGGCGGTGATAAGGCCGGCGCAAAGCAACTTCTCAACGATGGCGAAGTCGTCCTGACATTCGATGACGGCCCGCTGAAGTCAGTGACCGTGCCGATCCTCAAGGCGCTCGCCGACCAATGCA
>JAFECH010000372.1 GCA_018242255.1 Pseudomonadota bacterium
CGACGACAGCTTCAAATGCAAGAAAACCCTCACTGTCGAGGGCAAGTCTTACGTATATTATTCCCTGCCAGATGCCGAGGCGAACGGCCTGAAAGGCATCTCGCGCCTTCCCTATTCCATGAAGGTTCTCCTCGAAAATCTCCTTCGCCACGAGGATAACCGCTCGGTCACCAAGGCCGACATCGTGGCCATGGCCGAATGGCTCGATAACAAAGGCAAAACCGAGAAGGAAATCGGCTTCCGCCCGGCGCGCGTCCTGATGCAGGACTTCACCGGCGTTCCTGCCGTAGTCGATCTTGCCGCCATGCGCGACGGCATGACGAAGCTCGGTGGCGACCCGACGAAAATCAATCCGCTCGTGCCGGTCGATCTTGTCATCGACCACTCTGTCATCGTCGATGAGTTCGGCACGCCGAAAGCCTTGGCCGACAATGTCGCGCTCGAATATTCGCGCAACGGCGAGCGCTATAACTTCCTGAAATGGGGCCAGGGCGCGTTCCAGAACTTCCGCGTCGTCCCGCCCGGCACCGGCATCTGCCACCAGGTCAACCTCGAATATCTCGCCCAGACGGTCTGGACCAACGAGATGGCCGACGGCGCGACCGTTGCCTATCCTGATACCCTCGTCGGCACCGACAGCCACACGACGATGGTCAACGGCTTGGCCGTTCTCGGCTGGGGCGTCGGCGGCATCGAGGCCGAAGCAGCGATGCTCGGCCAGCCGCAGTCGATGCTCATTCCTGAGGTCATCGGCTTCCGCCTCACCGGCAAGCTCAAGGAAGGCGTCACCGCGACCGACCTCGTGCTCACCGTCACGCAGATGCTGCGCAAGAAGGGCGTCGTCGGCAAATTCGTCGAATTCTTCGGCCCCGGCCTCGACTCAATGACGCTCGCCGACCGCGCGACGATCGCCAACATGGCGCCGGAATACGGCGCAACGTGCGGCTTCTTCCCGGTCGACAAGGAAACGGTCAACTACCTGACGATGTCGGGCCGCGACGCGCACCGCATCGCGCTTGTCGAAGCCTACGCCAAGGCGCAGGGCCTCTATCGCGAGTCGGGCTCGGCCGATCCGGTCTTCACCGACACTCTCGAACTCGATCTCGGCGATGTCGTCCCGTCGATGGCGGGCCCGAAGCGTCCCGAAGGCCGCATCGCGCTGACCGACATCAAGAGCGGTTTCGAAACCGCGCTCGCCGGCGAATACAAAAAGCCGGATGAGCTTTCGAAGCGCGCGCCCGTCGAAGGCAAAGACTTCGACATCGGCCACGGCGACGTCGTCATCGCCGCGATCACGAGCTGCACGAACACGTCGAACCCGAGCGTCCTGATCGCCGCTGGCCTTCTCGCCCGCAACGCGGTGAATGCCGGGCTGACGAGCAAGCCGTGGGTGAAAACATCGCTCGCGCCGGGATCGCAGGTCGTCGCCGCTTATCTCGCGGATGCCGGCCTGCAGCCCTACCTCGACCAGATCGGCTTCAATCTCGTCGGCTTCGGCTGCACCACCTGCATCGGAAACTCCGGCCCGTTGGCGCCTGAGATTTCGAAAGCCATCAATGGCAACGGCATCGTCGCCGCCGCCGTGCTGTCCGGCAACCGCAACTTCGAAGGCCGCGTCAGCCCCGACGTGCAGGCGAACTATCTGGCGTCGCCCCCGCTCGTCGTCGCCTACGCACTTGCAGGCTCGGTGCAGAAGGATCTGACCAAAGAACCTCTCGGCGAAGGCAAGGACGGCAAGCCCGTCTTCCTGAAGGACATCTGGCCGACGACTCAGGAAATCCAGCAGTTCATCGCTGAAAACATCACGCGCGCCATGTTCATGTCGCGCTACGCCGATGTCTTCAAGGGCGACACCAACTGGCAGGGCATCGCGACGAGCGGCGGCCTCACCTACGGCTGGAACGGCTCTTCGACATATGTCCAGAACCCGCCCTACTTCCAGTCAATCGCCCGCGAAGCCAAGCCCATCGGCGACATCGTCAACGCCCGCATCCTGGGCCTCTTCGGCGATAAAATCACGACCGACCACATCTCGCCCGCCGGCTCGATCAAAACCGCGAGCCCGGCCGGCAAGTATCTGCTCGACCACGGCGTGCAGCCGGTTGACTTCAACCAGTACGGCACCCGCCGCGGCAACCATGAAGTGATGATGCGCGGCACCTTCGCCAACATCCGCATCAAGAACCACATGGTGAAAGACGCCAACGGCAACGTGAAGGAAGGCGGCCTGACGATCCATTATCCGTCGGGCAAGGAAATGCCGATCTACGATGCCGCCATGCAGTACGAAGCCGAAGGCGTGCCGCTCGTCGTGTTCGCCGGCGTTGAATACGGCAACGGCTCCTCACGCGACTGGGCGGCCAAAGGCACGAACCTGCTCGGCGTCCGCGCCGTCATCGCACAGTCGTTCGAGCGCATCCATCGTTCGAACTTGGTCGGCATGGGTGTGGCTCCGTTCGTCTTCACCGAAGGCGCCTCGTGGGAATCGCTGGGCCTCAAGGGCGACGAGCGCGTGACCATTCCCGGTCTCGCCAGCGTCAAGCCGCGCGAGGTCGTGACGATCACCATCACCCGCGCCGACGGCTCGACGCTGCCCGTGCCGGTGCTCTGCCGGATCGATACCCTCGACGAGATCGAGTACTTCAAGAACGGCGGCATCCTGCACTACGTGCTGCGCAACTTGGCGGCTTAAGCCTCAACTTGTCACCCTGGGCGAGCCCTTTTGCGAGACCCGGGACCTAGAACGCACGGTCGAAATGTGCCCTAGGTCCCGGCTCTCCGCTACGCTCCGGCCGGGATGACAGTTTCAATGGATCGGCACATTGTCCCCTAGGACACGCGAGGAATGCTCTCGCTCACTCCAGCGAAATCCTGTCATTGCATCGCAAAAAACACTCAGAGTTTTGGTGGCGAAGCTTATCTCGATTTGTCATCTTTCAGTTTTCCTAGAGGAAACTGAAATATGATCTTTACATATTTGGGCTTCGCAACCGCAGCAATTGGCGCTGTCCTTGGTGCCCTGATGGTCTTTCAAAGCTTTCACGGCGGGAATGAGATAACGACGAACTTGCTCTTTCAAGGCGGCATTCCTGCGTTCTTAGGATCGGTTGTCCTCGGAATACTCGCGGAGATCAGCTACTCACTTCGGAAATGTAATCGAACGTAACACTCCACCTCCCGCCAGCGAATTCCTTAACGCTCACCCCATCGTGACAAGGCTTTCGCGCCTTTCACTTTGGCCTGACGTTTGTGGGCGCTAAAGATGAACCTGGCGGCGGCCGAAGTGTCTGTGAGGCTTAACGATTGATGCGTTTTCGCGAATTCCTGCTAGCGACCCTCGTCGTCTGCGCCAGCGCCCTGCCCGCTTCAGCGCAAGAAGTCCCCGTCGACCGGCAATCCGACAAACCTGTCAAAGCCGTCGTCGAACTCTTCACGAGCCAGGGATGCTCGTCCTGCCCGCCCGCCGACGAAGTGCTGAAAACCCTCGCCGACGACCCGTCGATCATCGCGCTGTCGCTGCCCGTCGACTACTGGAACTATCTCGGCTGGAAAGACACCTTCGCCTCGCCACGCAACACCGAGCGGCAACGCAATTATGCCCGCGCCCGTGGCGACGGCCAGATCTACACCCCGCAGGCGGTCGTCAACGGCATGATCCCCGTCAACGGCTCGTCTAAAGGCGCGATCGAGCAAGCTATCGACGAAACGTCGAAGACCGCCGGCCCGCGCCAGGTTCCGGTTCGCTTCTGGCAGGAACGCAACACCATGAACTTCGCCCTCGGCGCCGATACACCGGGCCACACCCCGCGCGAGGCGACGATCTGGCTCGGCGTCGTGCAGATGTCGGGTTCGGTGCCGATCAAAGCCGGCGAGAACGCCGGCCAGACGCTGACCTACACCAACGTCGTCCACGAGCTCATTCCCGTCGGCATCTGGAAAGGCCAGCCGATGCAGGTGCAGCTGCCGCGCGCCGCCATGATGCAGGCCGACGTGCAGAAGGTCGTCGTGCTCGTACAGGAAGGCCGCAGCGGCCCCATCATCGGCGCGACGATGGCGGGGCTTTGGTAGATACCCCGGCGCGTTCCGGCCGACACAATCCCGCCCCGGCGGCCGGCTCCCCGAAGGGGAGTCGCCGGGGCAAACATTTAAGCCGCCAACCCGCGTTTCTTCAGCAAGCCGTCGATCTTCGGCGGCCGGCCGCGAAACGCGACGTAAGCTTCGTGCGGATCGCGCCGGTTGCCCGCCGAGTAGATGAACTCGTGCAGCTTCCGCGCCGTCGCCGGATGAAACACGTTGCCAGCCTCCTCGAACGCCGCAAACGCATCCGCGTCCATGACTTCCGACCAGAGATAGCTGTAATAGCCCGCCGCATACCCTGACATGATGTGCATGAAGTGCGGCAGGCGATGCCGCATCACAATCTCTTTCGGCATGTCGATACCGTTGAGCGCATCGCGCTCGAACCCCTCGATATCGCCGATTTCTGAGATGTCGGCCGAATAGAGCGCCATATCGACGAGCGCCGACGACGTATATTCGATTGTCGCAAATCCTTGGTTGAAATTGCGCGCCGCCGTCAGCCGCTGGCGCAGCGACTTCGGCATCGGCTTGCCGGTCTTGTAGTGCAGCGCATGCTTTTCGAGCACGTCGGCCGTTGACAGCCAATGCTCGTAAAGCTGCGACGGCAGCTCGACGAAATCACGCGACACCGACGTCCCTGAGATCGACGGATAGGTGACGTTCGACAACAGCCCATGCAGTCCATGCCCGAACTCGTGGAACAGCGTGCGAGCGTCGTCGAAGGACAACAGCGGAGGCGTGTCGTCGCCGCCCTTGGTAAAGTTCAAGACGTTGATGATGATCGGCGTCTGGCCCTTGCCGAGCTTGTGCTGCGACCGGAACGCCGACATCCACGCGCCCGAACGCTTCGTTGCGCGAGCAAAATAGTCGCCCATGAAGATGCCGACGTGCTGCCCCTTCTTGTCGAGCACCTCCCACACGCGCACCTCGGGGTGATAGCGCGGCAGATCCTTGCGCTCTTTGAACTTCAATCCGAAGAGCTTCGTCGCCGTATCGAACGCGGCGCGGATCATTTGGTCGAGTTCGAGATAGGGCTGCAGCTTCGACTCGTCGAAATCGTACTTCGCCTTGCGCACCCTTTCTGAATAGTAGCGCCAGTCCCACGGCATGATTTCGGAATTGTCGCCCGAGTTCTGCGCTTCGGCCGCCAGCAAATCGCGTTCGCCCTTGGCCCGCACAACGGCCTTGGCCCATACGGCGCGAAGAAGCTCATCGACGGCGACGGGTGTCTTCGCCATCGTGTCCTGCAAGCTGAATTCGGCATATGACTTGAAGCCCATCAGCCGCGCATATTCACCGCGCAAAGCGACCGCTTCGGCAACGATCTGCCGGTTGTCGGTGTCGCCGTCGCGCGCGCCGCGGCTGATCCAGGCGTTGAACGCCTGCTCGCGCAAATCGCGGCGGGCGGAATAGGTCAGAAACCCTTCGACGCTCGACCGCGCCAGCGTCACGATCGCCTTGCCCGGCAGACCCGCATCAGCTGCCGCCCGGCTCGCGCTTTCCGTGAAGGTCTCAGGCAATCCCGCAAGATCGTTCTCGCCATCGAGCACCAGCTGCCAGGATTGCTCGTCCTTCAAGACGTTCTGCATAAATTGCGTAACGAGTGTCGCCAGGCGCGCGTTGATCTCCTTGACGCGCGATTTGTCGGCCGACGACAGCCGTGCGCCCGCACGCACGAATTCCAAATGATGCCGT
Organism: Pseudomonadota bacterium; assembly: GCA_018242255.1. Classification (GTDB taxonomy): domain Bacteria; phylum Pseudomonadota; class Alphaproteobacteria; order Rhizobiales; family Hyphomicrobiaceae; genus Hyphomicrobium_B. The sequence continues at coordinate 5,776 of JAFECH010000372.1, forward strand.
TCGAGCACGCGCAGATCTTCGTCGTTGAGCTTTAACGCATCGCGGCGCTCGTAGAGATCGTCGACGCGCTTGAACAGACGCTTATCGAGCAGGATCTGCGTTTCGTGCGCCGCGAAACGGGGCGCCATATCGCGGGCGACTTCCTGCAGTTCCGGCGTCGAATCAGATCCTTCGAGATTCCAGAACACCGACGCAACGCGCGACAATTGCCAGCCGCTCTTTTCGAGCGCGACGATTGTATTGGCAAACGTCGGCTTCGCCGGATTACGCGCGATTTTTTCGATTTCTGCTTTGTGTTCGCGAAATGCTGCTTCGAGCGCCGGTTTGAAATGGCGCGCTTCGATTTTCTCGAACGGCGGCATGGCAAATTCGCCATTCCATTTCGTCATGAAAGGATTGGCGGTTACTTTTGGGCGCGGCTTCGATGCCGCCTTACGTTTTGCTATCATTTGAGATCGAATATCCGAATTTCCCCCACTCTGTAGCTCTTTATATACGCACGGAAGGCTATTTGTGCTCAAATGAAACCCTTGCAATGCAGCGACGCCGACAGGGCCGATGCAGTTGCACCGGCCCTGCCAACACGACGTCGAGGGAGAGGGGTACGTTTTGGACGGGGACCAAAACGGAAGAAGGGGGTTGCCTGAGAATCTGATCTCGAAACTATGGCCCCGGGGGGCTGGGGGGCTATAAATCCAGAGCCGGTCCTTTGAAATCTGACCCAAAGGCAACGGTTATCTCTATCGCGTTTTAATACGGCGGATTGGGGCCGCGCCTGAGTCGCGATTTTGTCAGGGTCAGGGTATTTCCGTGCTTTGTCCCCAAATTCGTTCATCTCGTTCATTCGGCCGAGCAACGGCAAGTTTTTTGACGTGACTCTTGCATTCGCTCTCCGTTAGCGCGATCCTTCGCCATCAACGATTGGACGGCGCCGTTTGAGCGAGACAACCGACCCGATAGTTTTCCGCCCGCGCTCAGCGGGCACGCCTGGATCGCCCGATCAGAATTCGGAGCCAGGCCGAAGAACTACATTCGATCGTTACGAGCTCACCGCCATTTTGGATCTCTACGGCCGCAAGGTCGCGTCCGGCGATTGGCGCGATTACGCCATCGACCTGCTGCGCGACAAGGCCGTCTTCTCCGTCTATCGCAAGGCCAGCGAATACGCGCTGTACCGCATTGAGAAAGATATGCGTTTGGCCCGCAAGCAGGGCGCCTACAGCGTCATCGCTGCGGGTGGCCTGATCTTGAAGCGCGGGCATGACCTGAAGCGCGTTCTCAGCATCCTCGAAGACCGCCCCGACGTCGTAAGATCCTGAACACCTCCGCCGCTTCCGGCCGGCTCTCGGAACGAGAGTCGGAAGCGGCAAACAAAGAGCGCCAACAAAAAAGGCCCCGAAGATCGGGGCCTTTCTCATTTCAGTTTATCGCTCTTAGTTGCGGTTCGCCAATCCCAACAGGTTCAGGATGTGGATGAAGAGCGTGATGAACGAGCCGTAGAGCATGAAAGCGCCGAAGATCGACGACCGCTTCAGCTGCTCTTCGCCGCCGTACTGGGCGTTCTCGATGTACATCGACTTGATCGCCTGCGTCTCAAAAGCCGTGACGACCGAGAAAAGCAGCACGACGACCGCCGAGATGCCCATGCTCACCGTCTTGCTGGTGCCGGGATCGGTGATGAAGAAGTAGCTGCCGAGCATGACGACGATCAGGCCGATCGAGGCCATCGACAGGAACCCGCTCCAGCCGGTCATGTCCTTCTTCGTCGTGTAGCCGATGAGGCTCGTGACCGCGAACATAGCAGCCGCGATGAAGAACGCCTGACCAACAAGGCCAGCCATGCCGGTCGAAACGTAAAGCGAGACCATCGGAGCGATCAGCGCACCCCAAGCCGCGCAGTAGAGCCAGTAGGCGCCATGCGCCATTGCCGTGCTACCGCCGAAGAACAGGCGGGGAGCGAACCAGCCGAGACCCATGACCACTGCAAACAGCACCCACTTCATGGGGCCGAGCGCAATCGAAGCCATAACCTGCGGGTTGGCCATCAGAAGCATGACGATAGCAGCCGTTCCGGCTACGCCGAGCGCCATGTAGTTGTAGGTGCCGAGCATGAACGAGCGCAGCCCCTCGTCGATCGCGCCAGATGTCCGCGCGCTGCCGTACGGGCTATTTGGTCGCGAAAAAACTTCAGCCATGGTCCTCGAATCCTCGTGTTATCCGGCAAACCGCCGGTTCTGCGTGAAATATGATCCTGACCTCAAAGCCTTTCAAGGTCCGGAAACCAAAAGCAGAATGCTTTTATTCTGAACGCAGGTAACTTACGGCCGGGGCCTTAAGAATAGTCCAGGTTCCGATCCCACCGAACACCGCGATCATAGCCGCAGCCACGCCCAAGGTCACGAAAACAGCATTTGGCGAAAAGACATAGTCCAATTCCATGACGCGCGTAACGGCAACCCAGGCAATGGCGCTGCCCAGCAGGATGGCCACGACAGCCGCGATCACGGCGAGTAAGGCATATTCCCAGGCATGCGCCGTCAGGATCTGCCGTCGCCGCGCCCCGATCGTCTTCAGGATCACCGCTTCGAGGATGCGCCGCCGCTGCGCCGTCACCAGCGCCCCAGCCAGCACCAGCGCGCCCGCCGTCAGCGTCACGCTACCTGCAACTTGCACGGCCACCATCACCTTGGCGAAGATCTTGCTGAATTGGTCGATGGCGTCGCGAACGCGGATTGCGCTGACCGACGGATAGGACCGGCCGATATCGCGCACCATCCCGGTTTCGACATTCGCAGGCGTTCCCGGCGGCAGCCGCACCGTCGCCAACAGATTATGCGGCGCGGCCCGCAGCGTGTTCGGCGAAAACACCATGATGAAGTTGAGCGCAATGCTCTCCCACTTCACTTCACGCAGGCTTGCGACCTTCGCGGTGATATTCCGCCCGAGCACATTGATCGTCACGCTGTCGCCGAGCCCGAGGCCGAGCTTCTTGGCGATCTCGCCCTCGAACGAAACCAGCGGCGGCCCCGAGTAGTCCTTCGCCCACCAGGAGCCGGCCGTGATTGTCGAACCTTCCGGAACGCTGTCGGAATAGCTCAGGCCACGGTCGCCATTCAGCACCCACTGCGTGTCGGAGCGAAATTTAAGATCCTCCACCGGCGTCCCTTTGATCGCGACGATCCGGCCGCGCAACATCGGCGCTTCAACCAGCGAGGTTCCCGGCGCGTCCTGCCCGATGCGCGCTTTCAAGCCGTTCAAATCGCCGGGCGGAATGTCGAGCAGGAAATAATCCGGCGCTTCCTCGGGCAAGCGGCCCTGCAGATCGGCGACCAATGACGCGTTCGCCAGCGCCACCACGACAAGCAGCGAAAGCCCGGTCCCGAGCGACAGCACGACCGACCGCGTCAGCCCGTCGGGCGAACCGATGTTGCGCAATGCCAACCCCAGTTCCGGCCGGGACGGACGCGGCAGGCGCCGCGCCATCCGCGCCAGAAACCCGCCGAGCCAGCCAAACACCGCCAGCATGACGACGAGCCCGGCCAGCACATAGAGCGCAATCGACCGCGGCTCCGATGTCAGTACCGCGATGGCGACCAATGTCGCGCCAAGCACCGCCATCAGCACGATCAGCGACAACCGCGGCCGGCCGCCGGACCCATTGATGCTGTCGCGAAAGAGGACCGTCGCCGGTACGTTTTCCGCCCGTCCCAACGGCCAAAGCGCAAACAACAGGGCGACGAGAGCACCGTAGAGCGCCGCAAGCCCCAGACTGGTCGGCGAGACTTCGACATTGATACGGACCGGAAGAAGATCGCCGTAGAACTCATCGATGATCAACGGCACCGCGACGCCGAGCGCCAACCCGATGGCAATGCCGACAGCGCTCATGATGACGAGTTGCACCAGAAATATGCCCATGATCTGCGAACCCGACGCGCCGATGCTCCGCAGCGTCGCGATTACCTTCATGCGCTTGTCGATGAACGTCGAAACCGCGTTCGCAATGCCGACGCCGCCGACCAGAAGCGATGCCAGCCCGATCAAAATCAAAAACTGCCGCAAACGGTCGAGAGCGCGGCTGATTTGCGGGGACGGATCATAACGATCATTGCTGGTGTACCCGCCCGCCGGAAGCCTCTCGGCAACCGATTTCCGCAAGTTCGAAAGCGCTGCGCGGTCGCTTGGCGTACCCGTCGGCAACTTGATCGCATAGCGCCAGCGAATGAGCGTTCCGGGCTTGATGAGATCGGTCTTTTCCAGCGTCGCAAGCGATACGAACACGCGCGGCCCGTACGTCATCCGGTCGACAATGGCATCCGGCTCGTTATCGAGAATGCCCTTGATGACGACATCTTCCTCGCCGATGCGCATCTTGTCGCCGATCTTGAGACCGAGCCGATCGAGCAGCATGGCGTCGGCGACGGCACCCTGGCCGGAAAGGGCATCCGCAAATGTGCCGTTGCTTTTCAGCGTCACTGTGCCGGCGAGCGGATAAGCGCCATCGACGCCTTTAAGCTCCGCCAGAGCCTGATCCGAACCGTCAACGCGACGCGCCATCGTTCGCATCGTCGCCGTTTCGCTCACCCGCCCGAGACTGCCAAACAATTGCTGATCCTCGGGCGCGCCGCGAATATGCATTCGCGCGAACACAACGTCGCCGCCAAGGATCGCCTCGCCCTGTTTCGCGAGCCCCGCGCGTAACGCATCGGCCAACGCGCCGACGGCCGCGATCACCATCACGCCCAGCGCGAGGCAGGCGATGAAAATGCGAAAACCGTCGAACCCGTTGCGAATTTCGCGCAAACCAAGACGAACGATGGTGAGAATGCCCGCGCGCTTCGGCTGACCCACGCCGTCCAAATTCGACAATGCTGTCACGACGACACCGCGCGCATGGCAGGTTCCGTCCGCTCGTCGGCAGCGATTGCGCCGTCCGACATGCGGATCACGCGATCGGTCAGCGCGGCAAGCTTGTTGTCGTGCGTAACGATGACGAGCGTCGCGCCGCGTCGCTCTCGCAAACCGAACAAAAGCTCGATGATCTGATTGCCCGTCCGCCCGTCGAGATTACCCGTCGGCTCGTCCGCGAACAGAATGTCCGGCGACCGGCTCAGCGCCCGCGCAATCGCGACGCGCTGCTGTTCGCCACCCGAAAGCTCAGCCGGGAAATGATCGACACGGGCAATCAAGCCCACTTCCGCCAGGAGATCGCGCGCCGTCTCGAAGGCCCTCGTTTCGCCCGCAAGCTCCATCGGCAGCGCGACGTTTTCCAGCGCCGTCATCGTCGGCACGAGATGGAATGATTGGAACACGATGCCCATCTCGGCACCGCGTAGAACAGCCAGATTATCTTCCGATAGTGACCCGAGTTCACGTCCCGCGACGGTAATCCGCCCGCTCGTCGCCCGTTCGAGCCCCGCCATCGTCATCAGCAGCGAGGTCTTGCCCGACCCCGATGGCCCGACGATCGCTGCCGATTGTCCGCGCGGTATCGCAAGCGACACGCCACGCAGGATATGTACCGGCCCGGCGCGACTTGTTAAGGTCAAATGCACGTTGTCGAGTTTGATGATCGGATCGCTCAAGCTAAGATGCCCTGCCTTGTCGAAACTAATGTGTGTCGTATCGGTCTTGTGCCGCACACATTGAGCCTCTACGTCAGCTCATGAAATGTGTGATGTGTGGGGCCGAAAAATGAACGCTAAAGCTTCCTGCGCCCCAACTCGGATTTCTGGCCGGGTTTCTGGCTGGATTACGAAGATCGCCTTTCGCGTGATGATCTGCGCCGGGATGATGGCTCCGCTCACAACCTCCGCAACTGCCGTTTCGTCGCGCCCGCTGACGATCGTCGCCTTCGGCGACAGTCTGACTGCCGGATATGGCGTCAAAGCCAGCGACTCCTTCCCGGCCCAGCTTCAGATGGCGCTTCAAGCCAAGGGACACAAGGTCATCGTAACGAATGCGGGCGTTTCGGGCGACACGACGTCGGGCGGCCTGGAACGCCTTGACTGGGCGCTCGATCCTAAACCCGACGCAGTGATCATGGAGCTTGGCGCCAACGATGCGCTGCGCGGCATCGATCCAAAGGTCCCGCGCGAAAATCTCGACAAGATGCTCGCCGATCTCAAAGCCAAGGGCATTCCCGTTCTGCTCACCGGTATGAAAGCGCCCAACAACTGGGGCGACGATTACGCCAAAAAGTTCGATGCGATTTTTCCGGATCTCGCGAAGAAATACGATGTTCCGCTTTATTCGTTCTTCCTCGAAGGCGTCGCGCTGGACCCCTCTTTCACGCAACCCGACGGCCTGCATCCGACGGCCAAAGGCGTCGCCGAAATCGTGAAGCGTATTCTGCCTGATGTCGAAGCGCTCATCGCCCGCGTCGAGCAAAATGAGACGACAGCAAAAGGGGCCGCGCCTTAAGCCCCGCATACGAGCAAGGACATCACGAAATGCCCCGCTTGTTCACGGCCATCGAGCTACCCAACGATATTTGCGAGGAGCTGCATCGGTTGCGTATGCCGCTGCCCGGCGCTCGTTGGATCAAACCCGAGAGCTACCACATCACGCTTCGCTTTGCCGGCGACATCGGCAACGTCGAAGCCCGCGAGTTCGCCGACAATCTCTCCCGCATCGAACCCGACGGCTTCGAGCTGCGCTTGTCCGGTCTTGGCGTCTTCGGTGGTGACGATCCGCATTCAATCTGGGCGGGCGTCGAAGTCAAACCCGAACTCGAAGACCTAGCCCGCGCGCACGAGAAAGCAGCCCGCAATGCCGGCCTGCCCCCGGACACGCGCGCCTTCAAACCGCATGTCACGCTCGCCCGGCTGAAGCATTCGAATGTCGATGCGATCGCTCGCTATTTGTCGCGCTACGGCGGCTATCGTTCCGAGCCGTTTTTCGTTGCCCAGACATTGCTGATGTCATCGCGCCCAAGCGTCGGCGGCGGACCTTACGGCATCGAAGAGCGCTTCCCGATGCGCGGCATGGGGTTTCTTGCGGATGAGGGTGAAGGCGATGTCAGTTGGTAGCAAGAGACCACGTCAGCCCATCGTCAACACGATCTTCCCCGTTGCCTCGCGCCGGTCGAGCACACCCAGCGCCGATACGATTTCATCGAGCGGGTATGTCGCCTGAATGCGCGGCTTAAGTCGACCCTCACGCACCCAATCCAAGACGCGAAGCATGTTGGCGCGATGCCCGGCCGGATTGCGCGTCACCGCTTCGCCCCAGAAAACGCCGGCCATCTCAGCGCCCCTCAGGAGCAACAGGTTGATCGGAATTTTTGGAATTTCGCCCGCCGCAAACCCGACAACCAGAAACCGTCCTTCCCAAGCCAGCGCACGCACGAGCGGCTCGGATGCGTCGCCGCCGATGCAATCGTAAACAACGTCCGCGCCACGACCGCCGGTAAGATTACGAACCTCGGTCTTGAGATCAGATCCCGGAAACAGGACCACCTCATCGGCTCCGGCTGACTTGGCGATTTGCGCCTTATCGTCCGACGACACGACCGCGATCACGCGCGCGCCCATCAGTTTCGCGATTTCGACGGCCGCCTGGCCAGCGCCACCCGCCGCGCCAGTGACGACGACCGTTTCTCCGGCCTTGAGCTGACCGCGATCCGCAAGCCCGTGAATAGCCGTGCCGTAGGTCACGGATAGGCCGGCCGCGACCGTCACCGGCACACCGTCTGGAATAGGCACCAGCTTTCCGACGTCGACCGCGATCTTTTCCGACGCACCACCCCAGTTGACGTAGGCCATCACCTGCTGTTCCACGTGAATCCCGAGGTCGTTTGCCCCCACACTCTCGACCACGCCCGCGATCTCGGCCCCCGGCGAGAACGGTAAATCCGGTTTGAATTGATATTTGCCGCGCGTAATCAACGTATCGGCGAAGTTGAGACCGACTGCCGCAACCCGGACGATCGCCTTACCGTCGCCGGGCACAGGCTCTCCCAGCGTCTCGATAACGAGACCATTTGGCCCATCAAGGCTCTTGCAAAGAGCTGCCTTCATATGTGACGTCCCTCGCGCTCCACATCTCTTTGACACACACGAGCGGAACCTAATGTCAAGAAAAGCGACCACATGGCCGCCGCATCCGAAAGGCTATTTCGCCATCGGCGCCGAACGCATGTCGAAGTCGCTCAATCTCGGCAACCTGATGCGCTCCGCCCACGCGTTCGGAGCAAGCTTCACGTTTACCGTCGGCGCGACCTACAAAGCGGCCGAAGCCTACGCCGACACGTCCAAAAGTCAGTTGCATTTGCCCCATTACAATTGGTCGTCGCTCGACGAGATGGCGCTACCCGGCGGCTGCAAGCTTGTCGGTATCGAGCTTCTTGACGACGCGATTGACCTTCCGAGCTTCCGCCACCCGCTGCGCGCGGCCTATGTGCTCGGACCCGAGCTTGGCTCGCTTTCCGAACCGCTGATCGAACGCTGTGATTATGTCGTCAAGATCCCGACAGCCTTTTGCGTCAATGTTGCGATGGCCGGCGCGATCGTGATGTATGACCGCATCAAATCGCTGGCACGGTTTGCCGATCGGCCGATCGGCGAGGGGGGGCCTTGAATGCCGAATGTCGGGAAAGCCTTGATCATTCTGCTGCTGTTTGCCGCCGCACCCGGCCGGACATTCGCCGCCGAGCAGCAAATGACACGCGTGAACACCTACGGCGCCTGGTCGCTGATGACCGATACCGCTGATCCGCATCTTTTCTGTTTCATCACCAGCGAGCCGACCTCGAGCCAATCGGCAAGCGCCAGTCGCCAATCGCCTCGGGCCTACATTTCTGCGTGGCCGAAGGACGGCATTCGCGCCGAAGTCAGCTTCCGCATGGGTTTCCGCATCAAGAAAAACGCGCCCGGCATGGCAACAGTCAGCCCCACGGGCTTTCGTCTTTTCGGTTCCGGCGACCGCGTTTACGTGTCGGATTCGACGCGTGAGCTGAAGCTCGTTGAAGCCATGCGTAAGGGCAGCACCATGACTGTCGCAGCCACCCCCGCAAGCGGCGCGACCGTGACCGACACCTACTCCTTGAGCGGCGTAGGACAAGCGCTTCAGAAGCTGCAGGAAACCTGCTTCTAAGTTTTCAAGTGCGATGCCGCGCACGCAAGTGCACGTAAATCGCACCCTCGCCGCCGTGCTGGATGGCAGCCGTCGTGAAGCTGACGACAATCGCACGCAAATCCGGTTCTTCGAGCCAGCGCGGCACATTACGCTTCAACACGCCGCGCTCGCGATCGGCCTCGCCAATGTGTGCGAGCTGCGATCCAATCGGTTTGCCCTTGCCGGTGATGATGAGAACATAGCGCAGTCCCCGCGCCTGACAGCTCATCAAAAATCGGCGCAAAGCCGCATGCGCTTCATGCTGGCGCATGCCATGCAGATCGACGCGTGCTTCGATGTCGAGACGACCGCCGCGAATTTTCCGCACGCTGTTGCGATCGAAAAGCGCCAGCTCCGGCGATGTCTTTCGAGTCGCTTTGACGACGGGCGCTTCAACCGCCGCAACGTCCGCTCGGGGCTTGCCTGCTCCCCGCTCGGCGCGCGCTAGGGCTTTCGGTTTGACGTGCCCTTGTTTGACGGCTTCGCTCGCTGGATGAAAACGGCCTTTGGCGCGCTTCAGCGGCTCGATCGTCGCCGCCGCATAGTGCCAGACCTCGTGATCGTCATCGCCGGTCGATCCGCCTTTTTTGGCGCCGGGTTCTTGCCGCTTCTTCACGGCTCCATGCTCGCGGTCTTCGGATCCGGAACCGCCGTAACGCCAAAGTCATTGTCTGTTTCGTTAGGCAGCAGCGCATAAAGGTGACCGGGCTGCTTCGTGACGCCGGCGCGCCGCCCGGCCTCAGCCCCCGAACCGAAATAGATGTCGCCGCGCTCGGTGCCCTTGATCGCCGAGCCGACATCGTGCGCAACCATCAAGCGGCGGAAAACGCCCGACGTCGTCGCGTGCGTGATCCGCGGCGCATCGACATACACCGGCATTCCGATCGGATAGTACGTCGTATCAACGGCAAGGCTCCGTCCAGTCTGCAGCGGAATGCTCATGACACCCATCGGCGCCTTCGCCTCATTGCCTGAAAGCTCTTTGAAGAAGACGTAAGACTGGTTCTTCCACATCACGGGTTTGGCGCGGTCTTTGTCTGCCCGAAGATAGCTCTTCAGCGATTTGAGCGACATCTCGTCTGCCGTCATCTGACCATCGGCGATCAGCGACTTGCCGATGGACGTATAGGGATAGCCGTTTTTGCCGTCATAGGTCACGCGCACTTTTTCGCCGTTCGGCAGTTGGATGCGCCCCGACCCCTGGACCTGCATGAAAAAGACGTCGACCTGATCCTTGAGATACATGAGTTCGAGCCCATGCCCCGCGAGGCCGCCCTGCTCGATCTCAGCCCGCGTCAGATGCGGCTCAAGACCCGTTTCGGTTTTCCGCTGATGCGTGAAAGACCCCGACTTCGCTCCGCGCTCGCTTTCCGCCACCAGGTTCACGAGATCGGGCGGACGCCTATAGATCGGAATTTTGTAGGTCGCGGTCGGCGTCCGCGACCCTTTGATGACCGGCTCGTAGTACCCCGTCAGCAAGCCTTCGCTGTCGCCACCTGTAATGCGATGCGGCTGAAAATTTGTTTCGAAGAACTGCCGCGCTTCGCTGCGTGTGCGGATCGCTTTCGCCTTTGCCAACTCGAGCGCCGAGGAACAGATGTCGAGAAGAGCCTGCGGCTGTCCGGCGCTTCCCGGTTTAGCGGGACGGGCGCCCGCCCTCAGGATGGGCCTGCAGGAGGCTAAAAAAGCCTTCCACGCCGCCAAATGATCGTCGGCCGCCCAGCCAGGAAGATCGCTGAACGCCATAGGCTCGAACGTAACGGCACTCGGCGTCATCGAGGGCGAAGCATGGGTTTGAGATGGTGTCGACAAGGATTCAGCCTGCGCAGGCTGCCGATCAAGTCCAAGATTATGGGATAAAAACACTGCCACGGTCAGCATCGCAAGACGGCTGACCATCAAAAATCTTGGGTGATACGCACACTCGGTCACAAGGCGCCCCCCGGTGCCCGACCCACGCAGTCCTCAACGGCCTCGTATTAATCTGTGCGCGGTGTACACCGCCGGTCAGAAGAACACGGACCGCTTAACCATGGCTTAATTTGGCGCCTGCGTCGCCACAAGCCGCCAATTCGGGTTGCTCCGCGCTTTGGCTGTCGACACATCGCGGCTGAACGTCCAGATGTCCGTGACATCTCTGATCTTCTGAGGATCGCCCGCGATGACCTGTCCGGCCTTGTCGCGCGTTGCCGATATCAGTTCGCTCATGAATCGTACCGTCAACGAAGCGACGCCGTTCTTGACCTCGGCCTCGACGATTTCCGCTTTCCTGATGCCGACGAACTGCTGCTCGATCGTTTCCCCACGCGCCTCGCGATCGGCGATAGCGGTGGTAAATCCATCGTAGACCTCCTTGCTCAGAAGGTCCTTTAAAGCCCGGCGATCGCCTTCCGCGAAAGCCGAGACGATCATTTCGTAGGCCCGCCCGGCGCCGGCTACGAACGTCTCGGGATCAAGTGATGGATCGAGCTTCACAATATCGAGTAAGCCTGCCGTGATGGCGGGATCCTGCACCGGGTAGGCGCGGATTTTCGCCTCGGCGCTCGGCCCCGACACTTCCGGCACTGGAGCAGGCGGGAGAGGCTCGCGGTCGCGGCGCGGCATTGCAATAACATCGGCAGACGCCGTCTCAGTTGCCGGACGCTGTGCCGCTTCGCGCTCACGCGCCTTCAGCCGCTCGACGCGCTGCTCGTCCTCATCGGTGCGATGGCCAAGGACGCTCCTGAGCTTGATGATCGCAGCAACCGCGACGACAAGAGCAATCAGCGTTATGAGATCAAATTGGCCGTACATTCTAAAGGTCAGCGCTCCGGTGGGGGGACAAGAACAAAGATGCCGGTGGGCACCCGGATCAATTGCTGCAACCCTAGCACCTATCTAAGGCTGCGGACGGACGTTTTGAAGATGGCAGCTATAGCACCTTAAGGTTGCCGCGTCTGCCGTCCATGTTACGGCCTCCGAATGTGACGATGCCTCATGGTAAGCGCCACGGGCAACGCAAATAGTGTTGAAACGCCCACCCCCGCGTCGGGAAGGTGAGTGGCCGCTGACATGCAACCGCGCTAAGGTGTCGCGTTCGTTAGGTAAGAGCATATGTCTCAACCCTTGAAAATCGCCCTGATCCTCGCGTTCGCAGCCCTTCCGTTGCTGGAAATCGGGCTGCTGATACGTGTTGGGCAGCTCATCGGCATATGGTGGCTCGCGGCGATCATTATTGGCACCGGCATCCTCGGTACCTACGTCATCCGCCGCGTCGGGCTCTCGGTTTTCGAACGCGCGCTATCGCGATTGGGATCCGAACGGGAAGGTTTCTCCCCGCTCTTCGATGGCTTCCTGCAGGTCCTCGCCGGCCTGCTTTTAATCTTTCCCGGTCTTATTTCCGATTGCTTTGGCCTCGTCCTGCTCGTGCCGCCGATCCGCCGCATCGTCATCCAAACTGGCCTGCTGAAGCTCGTCACGCTGTTCCATTATCAGGCCGAAGTCAGCCGCGAGACCTTTCGCTCGCGTGAGGACGTGCCGCCTGCCGATGCCGACGGTATCGTGATCGAAGGCGAGTATGAGCGCGTCAGCGAACGTCCCTTGCGCCCCGGGCGATCCGTCCAGCCGCGCCGGTCTCGCTCGTAACATTGCGCCCGCCGGATCGACGTGCTAGCGACCCGCATCAAAATTTTTGAGCATCGCGACGCCGCGGGAGGGATCCATGGCCGACAACGAAAACAATGCCAACGGCGCTGCGGCTGAAGGTCAGGTTCCGATCCAGGCCAAGATCGTCAACCAATACATCAAGGATCTCTCGTTCGAGAATCCAAACGTGCACAAGCTGATTTCCGGTGCCGGCGACCAGCCAAATCTTCAAGTCGAGGTCAACGTCGCCGCCCAGCGCGTCAAGGGTGATCTTTACGAGACCTCGATCGAATTCAAAGCAACTGCCACGAACAACCTCGGCACCATCTATGTGCTCGAAACGGTCTACGCTGGACTGCTGAAAATCGACAGCATTCCGGAAGCCGCTCTTGAACCGTTCCTGCTGATTTCCGGCCCGGCGATGATCTTCCCGTTCCTGCGCCGTCTCGTCGCCGACATCACCCGCGAAGGTGGCTTCCCGCCGCTGCTTCTTGATCCGATCGACTTCGGTGGTCTTTACGTTCAGCGCCAGCGTCAGCGCGCGCAGGCAACCAGCGGCCGCGCCGACGCTTAATCGACGTCACGCCGGCGTTTTATTCCAGAAGTTAAGCCACAGCGGCGGCGTCTTCATTTTCTCGATAAATGCCTGATGGGCGGCTGTGTCGGCTTCGCCGATCCGCGGCGGTAGCGGTTCGGGCCGCGCTGCCGCCAGAGCGCGTCCGGCACCGATCCGCTGGCCGTTCGCCTTCGCACCAACCGTCTGCAAGCCGAACGTTGCCTGCCGCTCGCCGAGCAGTTCGACGTAGACTTCCGCCAGCAATAGGCTGTCGACAAGCGCGCCGTGCTTCGTGCGCACCGAATTGTCGATGGAATACCGTTTGCACAAGCCGTCGAGCGTATTTGGACCGGCCGGATGGCGACGCCGTGCGATCGCGAGCGTGTCGACCACTCGATCGAAGCTGAGCGGCTTCTCGCCGACAAGCCCGAGCTCGTAATTGAGAAACATGATGTCGAATTGCGCGTTGTGAATGACGAGAACATCGTCGCCCAAAAACGTCAGAAGATCGCGCACCACATCTTTGAACAGCGGTTTGTCGAACAGGAACTCGGTCGAGATGCCGTGGATCTCCTGCGCGTCCATCGGCACGTCACGCAGCGGATTGATGAAACGATGGAACTCGCGCCCCGTCGGGATACGGTTGATCATCTCGATGCCGCCGACTTCAATCAGGCGATGACCCTTTTTCGGATCGAGGCCCGTTGTTTCCGTATCGAGAACAATTTCGCGCATTCTGGTCCTTCAAGCCCGGCATCAGTCGCGCCAGAACTGCTCGTAGGCCGTGGCGCTCAAGGCCGGTAGTTTAGTGATGACGACGTCGATTTGGCTGTTGCAGTTTTCGACCGATCCGCTGGTGTCCACAACGAAATCGGCACGGATCTGCTTTTCCGCTTCCGAAAGCTGGCGCGCTACGACGGCTTCGAACTTCTCGTCTGTCATGCCCCCGCGCGCCAGCACGCGTTGGCGCTGAACCTCACGAGAAGCTGTCACGACGATGATCGCATCGACATGCTCGTCGCGCCCGGCTTCGAGAAACAGCGGAACTTCGAGAACGGCGAGCGCGGAACCGTGTTCGTATTCGGCATTGAGGAATTTCCGCTCAGCCTCATGCACGCGCGGATGCACGATGGCTTCGAGTTCCTTGAAACGATGCGGCGCGGCGATGAGATGCTCGGAGAGCTTGGCGCGATCGACAGCACCGTTCGTCAGCGATCCCGGAAAGGCTTTTTCAACTTCGTCAGCCAGCGATCCCGCGTAAAGCCGATGCACTTCCGCATCTGCATCGAACACGGCAATCCCGCGCGCACGAAATCGCGCGGCAGCCGTCGATTTACCCATACCGATCGACCCGGTCAGTCCTACGACGAGCATTATCCCTCGCGAATATGGTCGGCAACGAGGGCATAAAGCTCGGAAGAAACCTCAGGCCGGACACCGAACCATTTCTCAAATCCGGGAACAGCCTGATGGAGCAGCATGCCGAGACCGTCGACCCCCACTAATCCATGCTTGCGCGCGGACCTTAAGAGCGGAGTTTCCAACGGGACGTAAACAAGATCCGTGACAACCGCGTCCTTTTTTGCCGATTGGAAGTCGATCTCGGGATCACCAACGCCATTCATGCCGAGAGTCGTCGTATTAACGATAAGAGATGCTTGCTCGACGTGATCATTTCGGACATCCCAGGCCCACGCCGATACGCCTGCGCCGAAGTGACGCGCAATGTCCTGAGCCCGATCGACCGTCCGATTGCAGACTCGGATGTCCCTCCGTCCGCTGTCCAATAAGCCGTAGATCACGGCCCGCGCCGAGCCGCCTGCGCCCAGGACCAAAACCGGTCCCTCGACGTCGCGCCAACCGGGCGTGCATTGATCGAGATTGGCCATGAACCCGTAGGTGTCGGTATTCGTGCACGCCAACGCTTCGCCTTCGAACCAAAGCGTATTCGCAGCGCCGATCGCAACCGCCGATGCATCTTTGATATCCGCCGATCCGAACGCGCGTTCCTTATGTGGCACGGTGACGTTACACCCGAGGAAGCCGCGGTCTTTCATCGTGGCCAGAAACTTTAGAAGATCTTTTGGCTCGACGGCCTCCTTCGTGTAGAAGCCGTCGATCTCATACTGACGCAACCAATAGCCATGAATGAGCGGTGACCGCGACTGCGCGATCGGCCAGCCTATGACACACGCTTTCTTCATGCCGTGATCATCTCTTCGTCGCGCAAGCGTTGCAGCAGCGGCAACAGCGGAATGCCGAGGATCGTGAAATAATCGCCTTCGATCCGTTCGAAAAGTTGCACGCCGGTGCCCTCGAGTTCGTAGCAACCGACACTCGCCAAAGCCTTCTCACCCATGCGTTCGAGATAGGCTCCCAAAAACTCGTCGGAGAAATCGCGCACCGTCATTGCGGCGACCGCCAGCGTCTGCCAATGCACAAGCCCATCGCGAGCGAGCGCAACGGCAGACACGAGATCGTGCGTGCGTCCGCGCAGCATCGTCAAATGTTCCCGCGCTTCCTGCATAGTCTCGGCCTTGGAGAAAACTTTACCGCCAAGTACCAGCACCTGATCGGCGCCGATCACCAATGCCTCCGGATGCAGTTCCGACACGGCCCGCGCTTTCTCGGCTGCCAGAACACTTGCGATATCGCTTGCTTCGGCGCCCATCGTTTCTTCGAGAATGGTCGTGCGAATTGCCGCTTCGTCAATTTGTGCCGGAACCACGTCGAACCTCAACCCGGCGGCTTCGAGCAATGTTCTGCGCGCCGCGCTTCCAGACGCGAGCACGAGGCGCGTTGATTCAGGCATTGGACGGTTCCACCTCCGGTTTCGTACCGGACTTACGGTCCTGCAAAAGTTTCAAAATCATCGTGGCCGATTCCTCGATTGAACGCCTTGTCACGTCAATGATCGGCCAGCCATGCTGCGCGGCAAGCTTTCGCGTATAAGCAATCTCCGCCGAAATCGTATCGCGATCGACGTACGTTTCGAGATCTCGGTCGGCCATGAGAATCGCGCGATTGCGACGCACGTCCGCAATGCGATCGACGTTCGCGATCAGACAAACGACAAATGCCGTATGCGGCTGCAGCAGCTGCTCCGGTAAAGGCACTTGTGGCACCAACGGCAAGTTCGTTGTCTTGTAGCCGCGCTGTGCGAGATAAAGTGACGTCGGCGTCTTCGACGTTCGCGAGATGCCAAGCAGCACGATATCGGCATCATCGAGATTGTCGGGCAATCGACCGTCATCGTGCGCCATGGTGAAATTCATCGCATCGATTCGGCGAAAGTAATCGGCGTCGAGCACATGCTGGCCCGCGACGGTCGGCGTCTGCGGCGCGCCAAGATAGCTTTCGAAAACTTTCATGATCGGTTGCAAAACCGCCAGGCACGGAATCTTGAGTCGCTGACAATGCGCTTCGAGTTCCGCAACAAGCGCCGTATTGACGATCGTATAGAGAACGATGCCGGGCTCTTCCTCGATGTCGGCGAGCACACGTTTCAATTGTCGTTGCGTCCGCACCAGCGGATGCACATGCTCGATGGCGCGGATGTTTTGATATTGCACCGTCGCCGCTTTTGCGATCGCCACCAGTGTTTCACCGGTCGAATCCGAAACGAGATGCATGTGAAAGAGGCTCGGCAGCGTCATGACGATGATCCCTCAAAAATGACGCCGGACAGCATGTTCAAAACTTCCCTGTTATCCCCCGCCGCAGTGGACGGGACCACAGTTGAGAGAACAACCATCCTCTCGCCCACGGCGATACCCACATCTCGGCAAAAGGGAAAGATGTTGTTCAGCGAATGGCCGTCCAAAGGAACAACGCCGCTCTCCAGCGCCCCTCTGTGCCTTCTCAACAGGATGTCCATTTGAGTTGGCGCCGCATATTGCACCCAAGTCATTGATTAATGGAGGTCTTATAGCCCTATTGCGTCGGCCGCCCCACAAGCGCTACGGCTCGTGCTACACAGTCCGGCCATTGGATACTTTGTGGACGGCATGTGGACAGATATCTGATCCCCGCTCTTACCGGCCCTAAGAGTCTAAAAAATAAACTTCAAGAAAATCTATCTGATTTGAAGTGAAGGGAAGAACGAAGGTGCGCGACCTGAAATCCGAACTGCTCGACAAACGCTTCCTGCAACCGTTTGCGAGCAAAGCGGTATCACCCCCTCCCCTCTGGCTGATGCGCCAAGCGGGCCGCTATCTGCCCGAGTATCGCCAGGTTCGCACCGAAGCCGGCAGCTTCCTCGACCTCTGCTACTCGCCCAAGCTCGCCGCCGAAGTGACGCTGCAGCCGATCCGGCGCTACGGCTTCGACGCCGCGATCCTGTTTTCCGATATTCTCGTCGTGCCTGATGCGCTCGGTCAAACAGTTCGCTTCGCCGAAGGCGAAGGCCCGCGCCTCGACCCGATCAAATCCGTTGCCGGACTCGGCCGACTCGCCCTATCGAACACCAACGACAAGTTCGCGCTCGTTTGCGAAACGGTCCAGCGGCTGAGCCAGGCGTTGCCGCGCGAAACAGCTTTGATCGGATTTTGTGGGGCACCGTGGACCGTCGCGACATACATGGCCGAAGGCAAAGGCTCGTCCGATCAAGCGGCGGCCCGCGGCTGGGCTTATCGCGATCCGGCAGGCTTTGCGCAGCTCATCGATATTTTGACGGAAGCCTCGATCGTCTACCTGATCGGACAACTTGAAGCCGGCGCCAATGCAATCCAGATCTTCGACAGTTGGGCCGGAAGTCTCGCCGAAAACGAATTCGAGCGCTGGGTCATGGCACCAACGGCCCGCATGGTCAGCGCAATTCGCAAGCGCTTCCCCGCTGTTCCGATCATCGGCTTTCCGCGCGGCGCCGCCGCTTTGCTGCAAACCTATATCGACGGCACGAACGTCGATGGCGTCAGCTGCGACACATCCTGTCCGCTGAGCGTCATGCAAACAATCGCGAAAACCGGCAAGGCCGTGCAAGGCAATCTCGATCCGCTTCTGCTCGTCGCCGGCGGGGATGTTCTCGATCGGCGCATCGATGAGATTTGTGAAGCGATGGCGGGGTTGCCATTCGTCTTCAACCTCGGCCACGGCATCGTTCCAGAGACCCCGCCTGAAAATGTCGGCCGTCTTGTCGCGCGTGTGCGCAAAGCTTCGTGAGGCAAGTCATGGCGGAAACGACCAGCGGGCGAACGGTTGCCATCCGCGCGGGCATTGCACTTGCCGTCACAGTGATCGCTGCGGCCGCGATGATGCTGATTTTCGGCGCGGCTGCGTATCTCTGGATCAAGGCGCTCCACGTCATTGCGATCATCGCGTGGATGGCGGCCATGCTCTACCTGCCGCGTTTATTCGTCTATCACGCCGACGTACCTGTCGGTTCGCCTCAGTCTGAGACTTTCAAGGTGATGGAAGAACGACTTCTCAAACTCATCGCCAACCCCGCGATGATCGTTGCGTGGGTACTGGGATTATGGCTCGCATGGCAGGGCGCTTTCTGGTCCGCCCCTTGGTTCCACGCAAAATTGACTCTTGTCCTTGCGCTTTCCGGGTTGCATGGCTACCTCTCAGCTGCCACGCGCGCTTTCCGCGAAGACCGGAACACGAAACCCGCGCGGCACTGGCGAATCGTCAACGAAATCCCGACCGTGCTGATGATCGGGATCGTCATCCTTGTGATTGTAAAGCCGTTTTGACACTTTCCAGGTAGGTGCCGATCTGCTATATACGCTGCGTCCTCATTGGATTTTGGCAGACGGCACGTTTCGACGTTTAAATGCGTCAACGCTCGCTGGGTTATGACGGGGCGCCCGCCTCGTCGCCGTTATGCCAGGCTCATTCACCCCACCCCACCACCTGATTTCGCTTAAATGCGGCGCTCCGTGGAGTTCTTTTTCAAATGAAGCAAATGAAGCTCGAGGATTTGAAGCGGAAGTCTCCCGCTGAACTCGTCACCTTCGCCGAAGAGGCCGGTGTTGAGAATGCCTCGACCCTGCGCAAGCAGGAATTGATGTTCGCGACGCTGAAGCAGCTCGCGACCCAAGAGACTGAAATTACCGCGACAGGCGTCGTCGAAGTTCTGCAAGATGGCTTCGGCTTCTTGCGCTCGCCGGAAGCGAATTACCTTCCCGGCCCCGACGACATCTACGTCTCGCCGTCGCAGATCCGCCGCTTTGCACTGCGCACCGGCGACACCGTCGAAGGTCAGATCCGCTCACCGAAAGAAGGTGAGCGCTACTTCGCCCTCCTCAAGGTTTCGAACATCAACTTCGAAGATCCCGAGAAGGCGAAGCACAAAAGCCATTTCGACAACCTGACGCCGCTCTATCCAACGAAGTGGCTGAAGCTCGAAATCGAAGATCCGACGATCAAGGACCTCTCGCCCCGCGTCATCGATATTGTCGCGCCGATCGGCAAAGGTCAGCGCGGATTGATCGTGGCGCCGCCAAGAACCGGTAAGACGGTTTTGTTGCAGAACATCGCCCACTCAATCTCCGTCAATCATCCCGAATGCTATCTGATCGTTCTTCTGATCGACGAACGGCCTGAAGAAGTCACCGACATGCAGCGGTCGGTCAAAGGCGAGGTCATCTCCTCGACGTTCGACGAACCGCCCTCACGGCACGTCCAAGTGTCAGAAATGGTCATCGAGAAGGCTAAACGTCTCGTTGAGCATAAGAGGGACGTCATCATTCTTCTGGATTCGATCACGCGCTTGGGTCGTGCCTACAACACCGTGGTGCCGTCATCCGGCAAGGTGCTCACCGGCGGCGTCGACTCGAATGCGTTGCAGCGGCCGAAGCGCTTCTTCGGCGCAGCGCGCAACATCGAAGAAGGCGGCTCCCTGACCATCATCGCGACGGCGCTCGTTGACACCGGCTCGCGCATGGACGAAGTCATCTTCGAAGAGTTCAAGGGTACCGGCAACTCGGAAATCATTCTGGACCGCAAGGTCTCCGACAAACGCGTCTTCCCCGCGATCGATGTTGCCCGCTCCGGCACCCGCAAGGAAGACCTGCTCATTCCGAAGGACCAGCTCAAGAAGGTCTACGTGCTCCGCCGCATCCTCAATCCGATGGGCACGATGGACGGCATCGAGTTCCTTATCGACAAGCTGCGCTCGACCAAGACGAACGGCGAGTTCTTCCAGTCGATGAATACATAAGCAGATACAACGGATTCACGTGAAAAAGGCCGCTTCAATCGAGCGGCCTTTTTCATATTTGGCATCATCACGCCGAGCCGAATTGGCGGGCAAGGATCCGCCCGACATCCGCCAGCAACGGATCGCGGTCCGAGGGCTTCGCCGCTGCGACCCCGGTTGAATAGGCCGCGACCAACAGCGGCGCTTTGTTCGGCCGCTGAATAATGGCGACGTCGTTGGCGGTCCCGTTCGCGCCGCTTCCCGTCTTATCGCCGCTGATCCACCCCGCCGGCAGACCAGCTGGAATCCGCCGCGCAGCCGTCTTGCAGCTATTCAACCAACTCAGAAGCTGCGTCCGCGAGTTTGCAGACAGCGCATCGTGGACCACCAACGCCTTGAGATCAGCGAGCATCGCGGCCGGTGTCGTCGTGTCACGCGGATCGCCTGGAATGCACGTGTTGGCATCGGGCTCGTAGCGATCGATGCGCGTCGCGCTATCGCCCACCGAACGAACATAGCGCGTTGCGCCGTCTGGTCCGCCAACGGTTTTGAGAATGAGATTAGCGGCAGTGTTGTCACCGTATTCGATCGCGGCTGCGCAAAGATCGCCCATCTTCATGCCGCCTTTTCCGACCTGCGCTTTCGTCACCGGCGCGTAGTCCAAAAGATCACCGGCCTGAAATGCGATCCGTCGGTCCAGCCGTTCAGAGCCGTTGTCGACGTTGTGCAGGATGGCTCCGACGATCAGCAGCTTGAACGTACTGCACATCGGAAAGCGTTCGTCGGCACGATAGGCCATGCGCGCACCCGTAGCCGTATCGAGCACCGCAACACCAAGCCGGCCGCCATATTGCCTTTCCAAGACGCCAAACTGATTTTCGTCGCCGCGCGCGGACGATCCCGTGATCAGCGCTGCGGTCGAGAGAATGAAGGCACGACGATCCAAATCATAGCTCCCAGGAATGCGATCTTCGGAGCTTTGACTGACGTTGATCTATCGCCAAATGATGGCGCGCGAAATCTCGCTTTCCGAGCGCCACAATGATTCACGTGAAATAAAAAAGCCGCCCAAATGAGCGGCCTTTTTGATCATCTCATCGCCGGTAAGAAGACGCCTATTCCGCAGCGTGCAACACTTGCTCGCGCGCTTCCTGTGCAGGTGTCTTTGCTTTGGCCTCTGCGGCCATCCGCTTGTAGCGCTCCGGCTCGCCTTTGCCCGGCACGTAAACCCACGGCAGGATCAATTGCTCCCAAAGACTCTTCGGGAAATTCGGTAGCTCGTCGACGCCCATATCTTTCGACGTCACTTCGCGCGACAGCTTCTCGGTATAGGTCCCGAACAAACGATCCCAGATGGTCAGGAGCATGCCGAAGTTGCAATCGCCTTCGGTACCCCAATTGACGTGGTGCATGTGATGCGCACGACCGATCGCAAGATGCTTCTCCAGCGGACCGAGATAGGCATCGACGTTAGAGTGCTGAACGATCAGCGTCACTGAAATCACGAAGCCAAGTACGACCGCGACGGATGCCGGCATGCCGATGATGACGAGCGGCATGTTGCCGACGATCATGTCGATGGCTTGGTGCAGAGGGTGACGGATCACGCCGTTGTAGCCGTAGAGCCGGCCGACACCGTGATGCACCGCATGCAGCCGCCACAGCATCGGCAGGCGATGGCTGAGGTAGTGCATGAACATGAAGGAGAAGTCGGCAACCACGAACGCGATCAAGACCTGGCCCCACATCGGCCATTCCGTCGGCCACAGGCCCTGGAACGGGAACAGCCAGCAGATCACCGGGATCAGCAGAACGCCGTTGATCGCTCCCAATTCGTAGAGAGCGATATGACCAGTGTTCGCCAGCATGTCGCCGTGCGCTTCGTTATCGTTCCATTCGGGAAAGAATGGCGCGATCCTCTCGGCAAGCAACGAAGTTGCATAGGCGGCCACAAGAAGCGGAAAGATCAACGCATACGCCCACGTCTTCCCTTCCGCGATGACCAGCTGGCTAACCACCCAATAGGCGGAACCAGTCAGGCCGAGCATCATGAAAGGGATGTAGCCGTAACGTACGGCCGTTCTGAGAATTTTCATTAGGGGCTGCCTTTCTCGACACCCTGATATATCGCTGGGAAGATACTACAGCCAAGCGTTTGCTCTCTGAGACCTTTCAACGCGGTAAAAATTGACGTCGATCAATAGTTTAGCTGCGTGCGATCAGAACTTCTTTTCGTAGCTCCTGAGGCTCCTGAACCGGCAGTCCACATACCGGACCCACGCAAACGTAAGCCGTTGATTTCCCGTCTATGCTCATTTTGCGTGCAAGAGCCGACCCCTCCTGGAAGGAACCGGTCTCAGCAACGAACGTCACCGCTCCTGGCACCGATATGCTGGTCAAGGCCTTTCGCAGATCTGACTTGCGGCTGCCGATCACGGCAACTTGAACGAGCCGGCCGAGGTCGAATCCGGCGGCGATCAGACCGCAGTGCCCCGTCGGCGCACGTGCGACTGGCCCCGAAAACACCCGCGACAGTTCCGCTGCTCTATCATCGTACGAAACATCGCCGGTCACGGCGGCAAGCGTGATGAGGTTCGAAAGCTGGATCGCGTTGGCGCTAGGCGTCGCGTCATCCGACGCCGACTTCAACCGCACGACGACATCGCTCGTATCGTCCGCCGCGGTGAAGTAGCCCCCGGTCTCTCCATCCCAATAATGCGCGTCGAGCACCTTGGCCCAGCGCTGGGCTTGGCTCAGATAGCGATCCGATAAGGTCGCCTCATAAAGGCGAAGCGCCGCCCAGATCATGTTGGCGTAATCCGAGGCTGTTGCCGGCGCTTTCGCAAGTCCGCCACGATAGGAATGAAAGAGGCGGTCGCCGCCGGCCGAGAGCTTCGTCGCGACACACGTGAAAGCCGCTTCGGCCATTCCGAGCCATTCAGGCCGCTCGAAAATGACGGCGGCGCGCGACAGCGCCGCGATCATCAAGCCGTTCCAATCCGCGAGGATCTTGTCGTCCCATCCTGGCCGAATGCGCACCGCGCGCCGCTCCAGGAGTTTCGCCCGCATCTCGCTGAGACGCGCTTCTTCTTCGTCAGATAAGAGCGCTTGGCGGTCGAGACGATTGAGGATGGTGTGACCTTCGAAGTTTCCTTGCGGTGTCACGCCATAGATGCGGGCAAAGAATGCGGCGTCTTCCGCACCTAAAACGTCGGCGATCTCCTCCGCACTCCAGACGTAGAATTTGCCTTCCTCTCCCTCGCTGTCGGCGTCGAGTGAAGCTGCAAAACCGCCTGCTTCTCCGATCATTTCGCGCTTCAGCCACGCGACTGTTTCCGCGATGCGAATCTTGAACAGAGGCTCCTGCGTTTCGCGCCAGACTTCCGTCATGAGATCGATCAGCAGCGCATTGTCGTAGAGCATCTTTTCGAAGTGCGGCACGAGCCAATACTCGTCGACCGAATAGCGCGCGAAGCCACCGCCGAGATGATCGTAGATACCGCCCTGACAGATGTTGCGCAGCGTTGCGACGACAGCCTGCTTTGCATCCTCGTCGCCAAAGCGCATCGCGCCCCGCCACAACAGCCAGAAGATGCTCCACTGCGGGAACTTCGGTGCGCCGTTGATGCCGCCATGCACGCGATCGACGGCGCGCGTAATCCGAGCGACGAGATCGCGGACATCAGGACCCGCCTCGACACGATCTTTCGTCGAGGCTTCCTCTTTCAGCGACGCGACCAACGCTTCTGTGTTCTTGGCAACATTCTCCGGCTGGTTCTGGTAAGCCTCCGCGATGCGCAGAAGAACAGTAACGAACGACGGCCGCCCATAGCGTGATTCACGTGGAAAGTAGGTGCCGCCCCAGAATGGTTTCGCTTCGCTGTCGAGAAACATCGTCAACGGCCAGCCGCCTTGCTCACCCAGGCGATGCAGCGCGCCCATGTAGATCGCATCGATATCCGGGCGTTCTTCGCGATCGACTTTGATATTCACGAAGAGGTCGTTCATCACCCGCGCCGTATCGGGATCTTCGAAACTCTCGTGCGCCATCACGTGGCACCAATGGCAGGCCGCATAGCCCACGGAGAGCAGAATCGGCTTTCCCGTTCGCTTGGCTTCGGCCAGCGCTTCCGGACCCCATGCCCACCAGTGCACGGGATTGTCCCGGTGCTGGAGCAAATAGGGGCTGGTTTCAAACTTCAGGCGATTCTCAGACATTCGGGGTTCAATCGGCGTTAGGAGGAATTGCGGGACCGAGTTGCGGTGGAAGGCATCCGCGAGTACGCGAAGCTTATGTCCTCAGACCCCATGTACCCTAACCCTTTAACAACCGATGCGACGACGATCTTCGCGCTCTCGAGCGCGCCGGGTCGTGCGGGCGTCGCCGTCATCCGCATTTCCGGCTCCGACGCGCTGGGTGTGCTGGAGAAGATGGTGGCGCCGAAGCCCAAGCCGCGCGTCGCTGCCTTTCGGACCGTGCGTCATCCCAAGACAGGCGAAGCGCTTGACCGCGCGGTCGTGATTTGGTTCGCGGCGCCTTTGTCGGAAACAGGCGAAGACGTCGTCGAGTTCCAAGCCCACGGCAGCCGCGCCGTCGTCGCAGCACTCCTCTCGGCCCTCGCCGCCGTTCCCGGCTGCCGCCTGGCGGAGCCGGGTGAGTTTGCCCGCCGCGCCTTCGAGAACGGCAAGCTCGACCTCGCCGAAGTCGAAGGCCTCGCCGATCTCATCGATGCTGAAACCGATGCCCAGCGCAGGCAGGCTCTCGCTCAGGCAGGCGGGGCGCTATCGAAACTCTACGATGGCTGGCGCGACCGCTTGATCGAAATCGCCGCCCTCACCGAAGCGGCTATCGACTTTTCCGACGAAGGAGACGTTTCCGCTTCGTCGTTCGCCGAGGCTCGAAAACGAGCAGAAACATTGGCGAAAGAGATCGCAGCGCATTTGGACGATGGCCATCGTGGCGAGATCCTGCGCGATGGCTTTCGCGTTGCTCTGCTCGGCGCGCCGAATGCCGGAAAATCGTCGCTGTTGAACGCGCTCGCTCGGCGCGACGCTGCAATTGTGTCGTCGGAAGCAGGAACCACGCGCGATGTCATTGAAGTCCGCCTCGATCTCGGCGGTCTGCCGGTCATCGTCTCCGACACCGCCGGCATTCGCGAAGCCGCAAGCGAAGTCGAGCAGGAAGGCATCCGTCGCAGTCTCGCCGCCGCCCGCGACGCCGATCTTGTCCTGTGGCTGACGGAAAAAGCCGAGTCGATTCCACCGCTTGGCTTTTCACGTGAAACAAGCCTTGTAATTCGTTCCAAGATCGATCTTCCACATGAGTCGCAAACCGAACCCGATTTCGGCGACGTAGCCGTCTCTGCGAAGACCGGCGCCGGGCTCGACCGCCTGATCGCGGCCATCTCAGAGCGTGCGCAAGGAGCCGTCGGCTCTCAAACCGACCCCGCAATTACCAGGGCCCGCCACCGTGAGGCGCTAGAAACCGCGTTCGCCGGCGTCAACGCCTTCCTGACCGGCAGTCCCGACGCGATCGAACTCCGGGCAGAAGATGTCCGCCGAGCCGCTCACGCGCTGGGCCGGATCACCGGCCGGGTCGACGTCGAAGACGTTCTCGACCAAATCTTCAGCCGTTTCTGTATCGGCAAGTGAGTCCAAAAAGTTTCACGTGAAATGATTCTTTGGATTCGCAAGCCTGGATTTTTCTCCGTCCCGCCCAAACACCAGATTCGGGGCGATGAACCGCCTTTTGCCTGATCCCGGGATGCTGTAGACCGCGGCAATGAACCAATATGACGTCATCGTCGTGGGCGGCGGACACGCCGGAACCGAGGCTGCGGCGGCCGCGTCGCGCATGGGCGCGCGGACGGCCCTCGTCACGCACGCCTTTGCGACAATCGGCGAAATGTCCTGCAATCCGGCCATCGGCGGTCTCGGCAAGGGCCATTTGGTCCGCGAAATCGACGCCCTCGACGGGCTCATGGGCCGTGTCGCCGACGCTGCCGGCATCCAGTTCCGCCTCCTGAACCGGTCGAAAGGGCCTGCCGTCCACGGTCCGCGCACCCAGGCGGACCGCAAGCTCTATCGCCAGGCCATGCAGGCCGAAATCGCCGCGATTCCAAATCTCGATGTGATCGAAGGCGGGGTCGAGGACGTGATCGTCGAAAACGGCCGCGTGGAAGGCGTCATCACCGCCGAGGGTCGGCCGGTCCGCTCCGGCGCTGTCGTCTTGACGACCGGCACGTTCCTGAACGGCCTGATTCACATGGGCGAGCAGAAAATCCCGGCCGGCCGCGCAGGCGAAGCCCCGGCTTTGAAGCTGTCCGATCGCCTCTACGCCCTTGGCCTGAACCTTGGCCGCCTGAAAACCGGCACCCCGGCGCGGCTGGACGGCAAATCCATCGATTGGTCCGGCCTTGAAATGCAAAAGGCTGACGACGATCCGGTGCCCTTCTCGTTTCTGACCGAGACAATCTCGACGCCGCAGATCGCCTGTGGCATCACCTATACGACGCCGGAAACCCACGACATCATCCGCGCCAATCTCGCCCGTTCGCCAATGTATTCGGGCCAAATCGAGAGTGTTGGCCCGCGCTATTGCCCCTCGATCGAAGATAAAGTCGTGCGCTTCGCCGATCGGTCCTCGCACCAGATTTTCTTGGAACCTGAAGGCCTCGACGACGACACGATCTATCCGAATGGCGTCTCAACTTCGCTGCCCGCCGACGTCCAGGAAGCGTTCCTCAAAACGATGCCGGGCCTCGCGAACGTCGTCATCAAGCGGCCGGGCTACGCGATCGAGTACGATTACGTCGATCCGCGCGAGCTGACCTCGGGCCTCGAAGTCAAGCGCCTGCCAGGCCTGTTTCTGGCGGGCCAAATCAACGGCACGACGGGCTATGAAGAAGCCGGCGCCCAGGGCCTTCTGGCCGGCATCAACGCCGCGCGAACCGCCGGGCGATTAACCATAGATTCATATACAACAGATTCACGTGAAACGGTTTCTTCAGAAATGGATTCACGTGAAACGTTCAATATTTCGCGCACGTCCGGCTATCTCGGCGTCATGGTCGATGACCTGATCACCCGCGGGGTATCCGAGCCCTATCGCATGTTTACATCGCGCGCCGAATTCCGCCTGAAACTTCGCGCCGATAACGCCGATCAGCGCCTGACGCCGGACGGCATCCGCCTCGGCGTTGTCGGCCCCGAGCGCGCGCGAGCCTACGAAGCCAAGGCCAAGTCCCTCACAGACGGCTTCGACTTGTTGAACCAACTCTCTCTCACCCCGACGGAAGCCGCGCGCCATGGCCTGTCGGTCAATCGCGACGGGCGCCGGCGCTCGGCCTTCGATCTGCTCGCATTCCCTGAAATCTCGCTCGACCGCCTGAAGGCCGTCTGGCCCGAGATCGGCAAAATCGCGCCGAAAATCGCCGCCCAGCTCGAGGTGGACGCCCGTTACGCCGCTTACCTCCGCCGTCAGGACGAGGACGTCGCCCAGCTGAAGCGCGACGAAGCCGTCCGCATTCCGGACGACTTCGATTACGCCACCCTGCCGAGTTTGTCGGCCGAGATCCGCCAGAAGCTCGTCCGTCACCGCCCCGCGACCATCGCCCAGGCCGGGCGCATCGAAGGCATGACCCCGGCCGCGCTTTTGACCCTGCTCGCCCGCCTCAAAGCAGCAAAAAGCGAAAAATCCGGCCGTAAGTCCGCCTGATGGCCCGCTCCCACACGGAAGCCCGCATCGATACGCCGGCCGCGTTCCAGGCCCGGTTCGGCATCTCGAATGCCGTCCGTGAAAAGCTGGAAACCTACGAGACGCTGCTGAAAAAGTGGCAGAAGACGATCAACCTCGTCGCGCCGAGCACCCTGGACGACGTCTGGCACCGGCATTTCGCCGATAGCGCCCAGCTCTGGCCGCTGCGCCCGCCGGACGCCAAGATTTGGCTCGATCTGGGCTCCGGCGCCGGATTTCCGGGGCTC
Source organism: Pseudomonadota bacterium (assembly GCA_018242255.1). Lineage (GTDB taxonomy): Bacteria > Pseudomonadota > Alphaproteobacteria > Rhizobiales > Hyphomicrobiaceae > Hyphomicrobium_B. The sequence goes on from JAFECH010000372.1 coordinate 34,200, forward strand.
GTACTGGCGATCTTAGCCTCCGAGACCGCCCAAACCCGCCACACCCTGGTTGAGAGCGACAGCCGAAAAGCAGCCTTCCTGCGCGAGGTCGCCCGTCAGACTGGCGTGGCTGTGGACATTCTGTGCATGAGGATCGAAAATCCCGAGACTCACGCTAAGGTAGGCGTAGCCGACTGCGTCACCGCGCGCGCGCTCGCACCGCTGTCCAAGCTGGTTGAGATCGCGGCGCCGTATTTCGTGTCTTCTACGCTTGGTATGTTCCTGAAAGGCCGTGACGTTGCGGCCGAAGTCGAAAAGGCGGCTCAGGATTGGCAGTTTGCCTTTGAGCTGATTCCAAGCATGACGGAAGAGGACGGCCGCGTTGTGTTGCTTAAAGCGTTGAAACTCAGGACGGAGGGATAACCCGTGGCCGGCTACGTATCAGGCGCGGGCAGTGCAAACGTGGGTCCGCGCGTCGTCGCCATTTCCAACCAGAAAGGCGGCGTCGGCAAGACCACGACGGCGATCAACCTCGGCACGGCGCTCGCCGCCGTGGGTGAGCGCGTGCTCGTGCTCGACCTCGATCCCCAGGGCAACGCTTCCACCGGCCTCGGCATCGACATCGAAAAGCGCTTCCAGACCTCGTTCGACATTCTGACCAGCGGCGTAGCGATCCTCGACACGGTCCTGAAGACAGCCGTTCCGAACCTGTTCGTGGTTCCCGCCAACAATGATCTCGTCGGCATCGAGCCGATGCTGGCCGCCGATCCAAACAAGGCATTCAAGCTGCGCGATGCCATCACCGCGATGGTCGGGCAGCAGCGTTCGCGCGATCCCGAAACGCACTTCACCTACGTGCTGATCGACTGCCCGCCGTCGTTGAACCTGCTGACGCTCAACGCCATGTCGGCGTCCGACGCGGTGATCGTTCCGGTCCAATGCGAGTTCTACGCACTCGAAGGTATTTCGCAGCTCAAGGATTCGATCGAGCAGATCCGCGCCACGCTTAATCCGCGCCTTGAAATCCAAGGTGTCGTGCTCACGATGCACGACCAGCGCGTCTCGCTCTCTCGCGAAGTCGCGGCCAACGTCCGCGCCTTTTTCGGCTCGAAAGTCTACGACACGGTCATCCCACGCAACACGCGCATTGCCGAAGCCCCCTCTCACGGCAAGCCGATCCTTCTCTACGACTACGACTGTGCCGGAAGCCAAGCATACATGCGCCTGGCGACTGAGATCATGGAACGCGAAAGGCGCTTCAAGGCCGCTTGAAGCGCACAAGAAACGACCGGATTTAAAGACCAAACGATCAGCAGGGGACTGAAAAGCAGATGAACTCGATGGTGCCGAAGAGCCGCCTGGGCCGTGGCCTTGCCTCTCTCATCGGAGAGCCGGCG
>JAFECH010000373.1 GCA_018242255.1 Pseudomonadota bacterium
CCTGCTGATGACGGGTTTGGCCGGAGCGACAACGCTCCTCAATGTCACCCAGACGTATTCGGCGACGTCATCGCAGAACTCCGAACTCTATAAGCAGCTCGATCTTTTCGGCGACGTGCTTGAACGCGTTCGCTCCGATTACGTCGACAAGCCCGATGACACGCAGCTCATCGAAGCGGCGATCAACGGCATGTTGTCGTCGCTCGATCCGCACTCCTCTTATATGAGCCCGAAGAACTTCCGGGATATGCAGGTCCAGACGCGCGGCGAGTTCGGTGGTCTCGGTATCGAAGTGACGATGGAGAACGGCGTTATCAAAGTCGTTTCGCCGATTGACGATACGCCTGCTTCGAAGGCCGGCTTGATGGCCAACGACCTTATTACGCATCTCGACAACGAAGCGATCTCGGGCCTGACGCTCGAGCAGGCGGTCGAGAAGATGCGCGGTCCGGTCAATACGCCGATTACGCTGACCATTGTGCGCAAGGGCAAGGATGAGCCGTTCGACGTCAAGGTCGTACGCGACGTGATCCGCATCAACCCGGTCAAGTCGCATGTCGAAGGCGATGTCGGCTACATCAAGATCTCGACCTTTAACGAGCAGACGCATGCCAACCTCGTGAAGGCTGTCGAGAAGCTCGACAAGGAGATCGGACCGAACATCAAGGGGTACATCATCGACCTGCGCAACAATCCGGGCGGTCTTCTCGATCAGGCGATCGCGGTGTCTGACGATTTCCTGGAGCAGGGTGCAATCGTGCTGACCAAGGGCCGCAACAACGAAGAGACGCAGCGTGCCAACGCTCGTCCTGGCGATATCAGCGACGGCAAGAAGATCGTGGTGCTGATTAACGGCGGCTCGGCTTCGGCGTCTGAAATCGTCGCCGGCGCATTGCAGGACCATAAGCGTGCAACGGTCATCGGCACGCGTTCATTCGGCAAGGGTTCGGTGCAGACGATCATCCCGCTTGGCGCCAACGGTGCGATCCGTCTGACGACGGCGCGCTACTACACGCCGTCGAACCGGTCGATCCAGGCCAAGGGCATTGATCCGGATATCAACGTCGCCGAGGCTATTCCTGACGATCTGAAGGACAAAATCGCTGCAGAAAAGCCGCGCGGTGAAGCTAGTCTTCGCGGCCATCTGAAGAATCCGAACAATCCGGACCAGACCAAAGACGACGATCTGGCAGAACCGTCGGGCTCGCCCTCATACGTGAACAAGGACGCGGCGAAGGATACGCAGTTGCAGTACGCAATTTCGTTCCTCGACGGCAAGGCGAAGGGACCGGAGACGTCGAGCGCGACGCCGACGCCGTCACCTTCGGATACGCCGGCTGCAAAGTCGTCGACCGACGACGATAAGAAGGCGCCTGCCGCACCCTCGTCCGACGACGATAAGAAGGTGACGCCGAACTAAGGTGAAGACTTCTGAACTCAAGGCATTCGAAGGGCGCTGGAAACGGCGCCCTTTGTGCTGTGGAGCGGCCCGGAACCAGCCACGAGGCAATCGCGCATGAGTAAGTCAGTGAAACCGAACGTTAAACCCGAGGATCTGCCCTATCGGCCGTGCGTCGGGCAGATGGTCATCAACGCCGAGGGCCTCGTTTGGGTGGGCCGCCGCGCCGACATTCCAGGGGACGCAGAAGGGCGAGGAACCTGGTGGCAGATGCCGCAGGGTGGCATTGATGCCGGCGAAGAGCCCGCCAAGGCGGCGCGGCGGGAGCTGTTTGAAGAAACGGCGATGGTTTCCGTCGAACAGATCGGGGAGCTATCGCGCTGGGTCACTTACGATTTGCCGCCTGAACTGATCGGCGTCGCATGGGGCGGGCGCTATCGCGGACAGAAGCAGATGTGGTTCGCCTATCGCTTCCTGGGCTCTGACAGTGAAATCAACATCACGCCGGGCGAAGGGCTGGAACCGGAATTTGTCGAATGGCGGTGGGTTCGGGCCGACGATCTTCTCGATCTCATTGTTCCATTCAAGCGCGCCGTCTATCGCGAGGTTGTCGCTGAATTTGCACCTCTGGCGCGCCGGATCGGCGGCTAAGGATACGCCATAACGCTGTATTTTCGCTTCAGATTTGACCAAAAAAGCGGCTTGTCGTCGCTTTCTGTTTATATGACAGTCTAATGTCATACAGCTGCTAAGTTTTTCTGGAGAGTTGAGGAATCACGCCGCAGCATCAACAAACTAAAAAAGGCGGGAGGTTGCGACAAAGATATGACAGTGTTGCCGACACCAGCGAACTTATCGCCGGGCGCTCTGCCATTTCGGATTTGTGTTGGCATCATGCTGCTCAATCGCTACGGTCTCGTCTGGGTCGGCCGGCGCCGTCCGAAATGGGCCGGAGACGAGCAGACGCATATCTGGCAGATGCCGCAGGGCGGAATCGAGAAATTTGAAGCGCCGCGCCTTGCCGCGTTGCGGGAGCTTCGTGAAGAGACCGGCGTCACACGAGTCGAGGTTCTCGCAGAACATCCGGAATGGCTCACGTATGAACTGCCGCCGCAACTTCTCGGTGTCGCGCTCAAGGGGCGTTACCGCGGCCAGCGGCAGAAGTGGTTTGCAATGCGCTTCCTCGGTGAGGACAGCGATATCGACATTGCCGCGAAGGCGGAAACCAAAGCTGAATTCGACACGTGGCGCTGGGCGCCGATCGAAACTCTTCCCGAGCTGATCGTGCCTTTTAAACGCGGGATTTACGAGCGGGTTACGACTGACTTCGCGTATCTGGCGCATCCGGCGACCGGGCCGGCTGTGGAAGGCTAACGGTTCGCGGCCTGCCGATATCAGCCGGTCAGGCCCGCCTGCGTCATGAGAAGACGCATCAGGCCCGCGGCGACGCCGAGCGCCAGCACACTCGACGTCCAAATCAAAATGAGCCAGCCGACGCGATGCGCCCAGGAGCTTTTCCCAATCGGCTGGGGCTTCATCTTGGGATCGCCGGGCATCAGTGGTAGCCCTCGCCCGCTTTCACCTTGCCTCGGAACACGTGGTAGGCCCACGCCGTGTAGAAGAGGATGAATGGGATCGTGAATAACGCGCCGACCAGCGTGAAGCCCAGACTTTGAGGCGGTGAGGCTGCTTCCCAAATCGAGATCGACGGTGGCACGATGTGTGGCCACAGGCTGATGATGAGCCCGCTGTAGCCCAGAAAAATGAGGGCCAACGCGAGCAAGAACGGCGTTGCGTGCGTGTCGCGTGCGATGGCCCACAGCAACGCGCCGGCTGCGACGACAACCAGGATCGGCACCGGCGAGAAAAACACGATGTTGGGGAACGAGAACCAGCGCGTTGCAATCTCTGGATGGCTGAGGGGCGTCCACATGCTGACGATCGCAATGGTCGCGAGCAAGGACAAGACAATCGGCTTTGCCAATTCGCGCATACGTTCGAGCAAAGCCCCTTCGGTCTTCAGGATCAGCCACGTGGCGCCCAGCAGTGCGTAAGCGACGATCAAACCCAGACCGGAAAAAATTGCGAAGGGCGTCAGCCAATCGAAGGCACCGCCGGCGTAGACGTGATTTTCGATCTGAAAGCCATTGATGAACGATCCAAGCACGACACCTTGTGAGAAGGTCGCGATGTAGGACCCGCCGGTGAAGGCCTTATCCCAGACCGGCTTGTGCGCCTCGTCGGCCTTGAAACGGAACTCGAACGCGACGCCACGAAGGATCAGTCCGAGCAGCATGGCAATGATCGGCAAATACATGGCCGACAGAATGATGGAATAGGCAATCGGGAAAGCCGCGAGCAGACCGGCACCGCCGAGAACCAGCCACGTCTCGTTGCCGTCCCAGACCGGCGCGACGGTGTTCACCATCGTATCGCGATCGGTGCGGTCTTGGACGAAAGGAAAGAGAATGCCGATCCCGAGGTCGAAGCCATCCATGATGACGTACATCATCAGGCCGAAGCCGATGATCACGGCCCAGAGAAGCGGGAGGTCGATACCGAAGTCCATGGCTCTCGTCTCCTCAGGTGACCGGAAGGTTGGGTTCGTCGATTTTGTCACTCACCGCCGATAGCGGGCGCGCGGGACGCAGATGCGGATCTTTGTCCGGATCGGGTTGTGGTCCGCCGCCGTCGTCGGGGCCTTGTTTGACGACATTCAGCAGGTAGCCAACACCCGTGCCGAACACCGCGAAATAGACCACGACGAACGCCACGAGGCTGATCGATAACGCCAGAACCGAGTGGTTCGAAACGGCATCTTGGGTGCGAAGCACGCCATAGACGACCCATGGCTGCCGGCCGATCTCCGTCGTGAACCAGCCGGCTAAAATGGCGAGCAAACCCGCCGGACCCATCAGCAATGCGAAGCGCAGGAAATAGTCCGACGAATAAAGCCGCTCTTTCCAGCGCAGCCACAGGCTCCAGAAGCCGAGCGCGACCATGAGGAGGCCGAGCCCGACCATGATGCGGAACGTCCAGAAGACAATCGTCGAGTTCGGCCGGTCCTGAGGCGGGAATTCCTTGAGACCCGGAATGTGACCATTGAAACTGTGCGTCAGCACGAGCGAGCCGAGTTCGGGGATTTCAAGCGCGTAGCGCGTCGTCTCGGCCTTCATGTCGGGCCAGCCGAAGAGAATGAGCGGGACGCTTTTCCCCGGCTCGTTCTGCCAGTGGCCTTCGATGGCGGCAATCTTGGCGGGCTGGTACTTCAGAGTGTTTAGACCGTGCTGGTCGCCGATGAAAATCTGGATTGGTGCAAGGACGAGGATCAGCCACATCGCCATCGAGAACATCGTGCGGATCGTAGGGGATGAGCGGCCCTTGAGAAGGTGCCACGCCGCGGAAGCACCGACGAACAAGGCGACGGCCAGTTGCGAAGCAACGACCATATGCGCCAAGCGATATGGGAATGACGGATTGAAAATCACTTTCAACCAATCGACGGGAACGACACGGCCGTCGATGACCTCGAAGCCTGCGGGCGTCTGCATCCAGCTGTTGGACGCTAAAATCCAATTGGCTGAGAGCAACGTTCCGAGCGACACCATGATCGTCGCGAAGAAGTGCAGGCCGGGGCCAACTTTGTCCCAACCGAACAGCATGACGCCAAGAAAACCGGCTTCAAGGAAAAAGGCTGTCAGCACTTCATACGTCAGCAGTGGGCCGGTTACGCCGCCTGCAAAAGATGTGAAACCACTCCAGTTGGTGCCGAACTCGTAGGCCATCACGAGGCCGGAGACGACGCCCATGCCGAAGTTGATGGCGAAGACCTTCGACCAGAAATGATAGAGATCACGGTAGACTGTGTCGTTCGTCCACAGCCACATCCCTTCGAGAACCACAAGGTAGGTTCCGAGGCCGATCGTAACGGCGGGAAAGATAATGTGGAAGGAGACGGTGAAAGCGAATTGGATTCGGGCGAGTTCAAACGCGCTCAACGCGGACGCGGTCATTATCATTTGCGCCTCGGTACTCCGTCGTGACACGACACGCAATTCGACGAGAAGCCGAACCGATCGCTTTGCCCTATGTTGAGCCGTTCGCCGTCGAATTGAAACAATGGACGCGTCGCTGGCTTAATTCAGCTTCTTCAACAACGGCCTGACGGGCGCATATGTCTGGAGGACAAGAGCCCCAAGCAATCACGAACAGTCCGCTGTGGACTATCAGTTAGAAAAGCAGATGCGTGTTGCGAAGTGGACAAGACGCCCAAGGGCGTCTGCAAGACATCTTTATCGTGCCAATCCGCTATCTGTCTTAGCGGCGATTGTTGCTGACGCCGTTGCCAAGATACGGCGTTCCTAAGCGGCCATAGCTTGCGGCGGGATCGCTATAATCTTGCACGCGCGGGGGATACATAGATCTCGGTACGCCGACATTTCCAGACGTCCCGTTGCTGCTGCCGTTGCTGCTGGATGGCGTGCGAATGATCGATTCGGGGCCGCCCGTCGGTGCCGGAGTGACTTTTTGCTGCGCGTAAGCCTGGACAGTGCTTCCCGTAACCAGAGCCGCAGCCAATATCATTGTTTTCATTTGGCGCTCCTAAAGTTTAGCCGCGAGACCACATCTGCCCTGCTTTAGACATAGGATGTCCTGGACCGGCTGCAAGCAGTTCGAAGGCGGTATGGGTGCGTTGCGGTCTTGTTGGAGACAACGCTCTAGCGGATCAAAAAGATCGTCCAAGTCGCAAGCGCAACCAGAAAAGCGCAGAGCACCGTCAGCACGACGGGCGAGTTCGCTGATGGCGGGCGGCGTTCGTCGGAGGGATCGGGAGTTGCCATTGAGCAGATCAATTTCGAAATAGATTTAATGCGAGAATGAAAGAAACTTTAGCCGATTTCTCAGCGGTCTAGCTGCGCGACTTTAGTCGCTGGTTGACGAACGGTAAATCAGGCTGAAACCATCGACTTATTTTCTATCGTCATGCGAATAACGTATAAAATGGGCCGATCCGTCGAGGAATTCGGGTGAAAAAGTGCAATTGACGTGCTTATTTTCGTCTCAAGTCGAAAGGGGCCTCTGAAGGCCCAGGAGTATAGCATGCAGCGTTATCGCAAAGTTCGCCGCGGTTGCTTGCTGTTGACGATTGCCGGATTGGCGTGTCCGGCAACTGGGCGCGTTGCGCTTGCCGATTCCGTTCCTGAAAGCATTCGCATCCAGGAAAAGGCTGAGAAGGCCTACGAGGCCGCTCCTGTCGTTCCGATCGAACGGGGCAATGCGCACCATCGCGACGTGAAGGACGGCGGTGAAGGGGGCGATGGCGGCGTGGGCGGATATGAGGCGCTTCCCCCGCCGGAGCCGCCGGCTGCCAAGCAAAACGATACGAACAAATAGTGCCGGCTCAGCGCAGTTGACGTTTTTTAAGGTCGCCGATGCAACTTCGGTCCGGCGTCGGCGTGTCAGATGCATAAAATTTCGGGTATCCGGAAAACCACGGTTTAATGAAGCGCAGCTATGCTCACATCCGCATTTTCGGAGCAGAGATAGTGTTTTTGCATTCATTGCACGAGCGGCGCCGCGTCCTGATTGAAGTCAAACCTTCATGGGCTACCCGCTTGCGCCTCTGGCTTCACAAGGTGCGGCATCCGCGTCATCACTGGCTGGCCGGCCGCCGTTTCGGTGCGGTTAGGCCCCCTCGCAGTTCCCACTCTTGAGGGCTCGACTTTGATCGCTCCAGGGCCGATCTGCGCATCAGCCTGAACCCGGCTCACCACCAAAATGCACATCAATGCCTTCCCGGATGTCCGAAGTGGCTTGGCAAAGCCCTGAGGATCAAGGCAAAGCTTCGAAAATCCTTGTTCTGCGTCATTGGCACATTGGACAATTTGCCTAATGCCCTCGCGCGGGAACCCGGGACAGAAGCTATCGTGAGTGGCTCGCGAATATTTTTGCGCGCAGAGCCAGAGCATGGTTCAAGGAGCATGAGCGGCCGATGAGTGGAGCCACAGCCACGTTCGAGCGGAACACAGCATCTGCAGATGGCGGCCACGGCGACGTCAGCCCAGGCGAAATCGCTATTGGCGTCGTCATTGGCCGGACTTCGGAATTTTTCGACTTTTTCGTTTATGCCATCGCGTCGGTTATTGTTTTTCCGAAGCTCGTCTTTCCGCATCTCGATGCGCTGACCGGAACGCTGTATTCCTTTGCGATCTTCGCGCTGGCATTTATCGCCCGTCCGGTCGGTACGGTCCTGTTCATGGCCCTCGACCGCAACTACGGTCGTGCGGTGAAACTGACGATCACGCTGTTCGTGCTCGGAACCTGTACAGTCGCGATTGCCTTCTTGCCGGGTTACGACCAGATCGGTCTGGCTTCTGCCTTTCTGCTTGCGATCTTGCGCATCGGTCAGGGTTTAGCGCTCGGCGGCGAATGGGACGGTCTGCCGTCTCTTCTGGCGATGAACGCGCCGGAGAGCCGCCGCGGCTGGTACGCTATGATCCCGCAGCTTGGTGCGCCGCTCGGCCTGATGGTTGCCGCGGCGCTGTTCGCTTATTTCGCGGCCAATCTGTCGAGCGAAGATTTCCTCGAGTGGGGTTGGCGCTACCCGTTCTTTGTTGCCTTCGCAATCAATGTCGTCGCTCTGTTCGCACGTCTGCGCATGGTCGACACGCCTGAATACATCGAGCACTTCGAGCAGCAGGAGCTCGAGCCGATGCCGATCGGCGAGACGCTGCAGAAGGAAGGCCGTCACGTCATCATCGGTGCCTTTGCGCCGCTTGCGAGCTTCGCGCTGTTCCACATGGTGACGGTGTTCCCGTTGTCGTGGGTGTTCCTCTTCACCACTCAGAGCCCGTCGCGCTTTCTCATCATCGAAATCATCGGTGCCATTGTCGGTCTTTTCGCTATCGTGGCGTCGGGTTTCGTGGCCGACCGGGTCGGCCGTCGCAACCTGCTCTCTGCCACGGCGGCGGTGATTGCCGTGTTCAGCGGTTTTGCCCCGCAGCTTCTCAACGGCGGCGACGTCGGCGAAATCGTGTTCATGGTGCTGGGCTTTACGCTGCTCGGTCTGTCGTTCGGGCAGGCGTCGGGCGCTGTCGCCTCGAACTTCGCCAAGATCTACCGCTATACCGGCTCGGCATTGACGACCGACTTGGCGTGGCTTGTGGGCGCCGGGTTCGCACCGTTCGTGGCGCTTTGGCTGTCAAGCCAGTTCGGCCTGATGGCTGCAGGCGGCTATCTGCTTTCCGGCGCGGTCTGCACATTGATGGCGCTTGCAATGAGCCGCCAGCTCGAGTCGGGTGATCGCTAAACCGACCGCTTCAGCGCTTTGGACAATAAAAAACGCCCGGTTCTGCCGGGCGTTTTTTATTTGTCTTTGCGCTGGCTCGCCTCAGGCGAGACCCAGCTTCTGGGCCAGGCCGATGCGTTGCAACTTGCCCGTTGCCCCCTTAGGGATCTCCGGCAGCAGCAGGATCTTGCGGGGCACCTTGTAATGGGCGAGGTGCTCGTTTGCGAAGTCGCGAAGCTCGCGCTCCGTCGCCTCTTGACCCTCGCGCAGTACAACAGCGGCGGCGACGTCCTCGCCAAGCTTGTCATGAGGGACCGCGAAGGTCACGACCTGCAATACCGCCGGATGGTCCATCAGGACTTCATCGACCTCACGCGGGGAAACCTTCTCGCCGCCGCGATTGATGATCTCCTTCAGGCGCCCGGTGATGGTGATGTAGCCGTCGGCATCGATGGTGCCTTGGTCGCCGGTGCGGAACCAGCCATTGGTGAAGGCTTCGCCATTGGCCTTGGCGTTGTTCTCGTAGCCGCTCGTAACGTTGTCGCCGCGAATGACGATCTCGCCGACTTCGCCGGGAGCCAGGAGATTGCCTTCCGTATCCATGATGGCGACCTCAGGACCGGCCGCCAAGCCGACCGTGCCGGGCTTGCGAAAACCGCCGATGGGGTTCGACGCCATCTGATGCGAAGCTTCCGTCATGCCGTATGCTTCGACCACGGGCGCGCCGAATGTCGCTTCGAGTTCGCTCAGAACCTGCGGCGGCAACGACGACGAGGACGAGCGGATGAAGCGCAGCTTATGGCGGGCAATGATCTCGGCGTTGTGGCTGGCGCGCGAGAGGATCGCCTGATGCATCGTCGGCACGCCGGTGTACCAGGTGGGTGCCGCTTCTTCCATGGCGTGGAAGAACTTCAGCGGGTTAAAGCCCGTCGTGCAGAAGATCGAGCCGCCGCGCGACAGCGGCGCCAGCACGCCGGCGATCAGCCCGTGAATGTGGAACAGCGGCATGATGTTCAGAGCACGGTCATCGGCCGACAGCTTGAGAGCAGCTGCGATGTTGCTGGCAGATGCTGCAACGTTCTTGTGGCTCAGAGGCACGATCTTCGGACGCGACGTCGTGCCCGACGTATGCAGGATCAGGGCGGTCTCATCGCTTTGAGCCGGTCCTGTCTTCGCGGGCTTTTCGGCAGGCGTCTCAGACGACAGCGTGAACGCTCCAGCGCCGCTTGCCGGGTCGGGCTTTAGTGTGATGAGCACGATGCCACGCTCTTTCGCGACGGCGACAGCGGGTGACGTGCTGCCTTCCTCGACGATGAGTGCCTTGGTGTTGATGTCCGACATGTAGAAGTCGAACTCATCGTGGCGGTAAGAGGGGTTGAGCGGTGCAGCCGTTGCTGCCGACGCCGTTGCGACGAACGACGTCGCCATTTCGGGGCCGTTCGGCAGCACGATCGCGACGCGGTCGCTGCGGCCGATGCCAAGCTCGTTCAGGCGGTCGATGGTTCGCGTCACAAGGTCGCGAAAGGCGGCATAGGTCAGCGGCTCAACGCCGGATGCCCGGATTGCCGGCGCTTGGGCGTCTCCGGCATTCAGAAGCGCGTGCAATGTCGTGGGTGTTGCCATCGTCGTTCTCATATCTCCGTGCCCGTGCCGTCCGCGGCTTCAGGCCCTTTCAACTTTCAATCGTCCGCCCGCGTGCGCCAGGGTGGCGGCGAGCAATTTCACGCAAGCGTAGACCGTCTCGATCTGCGGCGTCGGAACGTTTGCAACCTGCCCCAACTCGATGACCGAGCCGATCAGCGCATCGGCTTCGATGGCGCGGCCGGCTTCGATATCCTGCAGCATCGAGGTCTTGTGGGGACCGACCGCTTCGGCGCCTGCGATGCGCTTTTCGAGCGGGATGCGGAAGCGAATGCCGAGTGCTTCGCCGACGGCCTGGGCTTCCCGCATCATGCGTGCAGCGGCATCGCGCGTCGGCTGATATTTGCAAATATCCTCCAACGTCGCGTGCGTCAGTGCGCTGATCGGATTGAAGCTCAGGTTGCCCCAGAGCTTCGTCCAGATCTCGGCGCGAATGTCGGAGACGACCGGGGCTTTGAAACCCGCCTTCTGCAGAGCTTCCGAGACGCGAGTGACGCGCTCGGTTTTCGAATTATCGATTTCTGAGATGGAGAACCGGTTGCCTTCAATATGCTTAATCACGCCAGGCTCGGTTATTTCGGCGGCGGGATATACCACACTGCCAAGGACACGATCCGCAGGCAGATGATCTGCGATGACGCCGCCGGGATCGACGCTTTCCAAACGGCGGTTCTCGTGCGGACCGCCAACGCGCATGAAGTACCACCACGGAATGCCGTTCTGTGCGGTGAGCACGGCCGTGTCGCGACCATACATCGCGGGAAGATCGCGCACGACAGCTGCGACCTGATGTGCCTTCATGCCGAGAATGACGAGGTCTTGCTCGGAAACCTCGGAGATCTTATCGGTTGCGGCAATACGAGAAACGCTCTCGTTGCCGTCCTCTTCGATCAGTTTGAGGCCATTGGCACGGATCGCCGCTAAATGCGGACCGCGAGCAATAACGGTTACGTCTTCGGCTGATTGCGCAAGCCGTGCGGCGAGCAGGCCACCGATTCCGCCTGCGCCGACGACGCAAATTTTCATCGAACTTCGTCCCTCGATTTCTGCGTGGCGGCGCAGCAAAAAACTTTGTTGGCACTTGGCTTTAATGCTGCACTTGTCGAACGTGATTTTTCACGTTTTATGTTTGCAGCGCTTTTAGTGCGAAACGAAAAAGAATTACAAGCCCGAGGGGACCTCCAAGGATGACTATTCGAACGGAGTCACGCGCTCCGGCTTCTGGCATTGCGACGCCGGCCACGGGACGGTGGGTGCAGCTCGCGCTAGGGGTGCTGTGCATGACGATGATCGCCAACCTGCAATATGGTTGGACGCTCTTCGTCAATCCGATCGCTGCCAAGTTCGGTTGGGAAATGGCAGCGATCCAGTGGGCGTTCACCATCTTCATCCTGACCGAGACGTGGCTCATCCCCTTCGAAGGCTATCTTGAAGATCGTCTCGGGCCGCGGCCGCTCGTCCTGGTCGGCGGTATCATGATCGGTCTGTCGTGGATTTTGAACTCGCAGGCGTCGTCGCTGGCGATGCTCTACATAGCGCAGGCCATCGGCGGTATTGGCGCGGGATGCGTCTATGGCACCTGCGTCGGCAATGCGCTGAAGTGGTTTCCGGATCGGCGTGGTCTTGCCGCGGGTGTGACCGCTGCCGGCTTCGGCATGGGCTCGGCACTCACGATCATTCCAATCTCGATGGTGATCACCTCGCGGGGATACGAAGCGGCATTTCTTTATTTCGGTCTGCTGCAGGGCGTCGTCATCATCCTTGTGTCGTTCCTGTTGCGGTCGCCGTCGAAAGATCAGTTCGGCGCGCGCGTTGAGCTACTTGCGGCAAAGCGTTCATTCGCTCCGACCGAGATGCTGAAGACGCCCGTCTTCTGGATCATGTATTTGATGTTCGTGATGATGGCGGCGGGCGGCCTGATGGCGACGGCGCAGCTCGCTCCGATCGCGAAGGACTTCAAGGTAGCCGATATTCCGGTATCGCTTGTCGGCATTACGCTTCCGGCACTGACGTTCGCGCTTTCGCTCGACCGCGTTCTCAACGGAATCACGCGTCCATTCTTCGGCTGGGTGTCGGACAAGATCGGCCGCGAAACGACGATGTTCATCGCGTTCGGGATTGAAGGCGTCGGTTTGCTGGCACTGGCGCATATGGGGCACGATCCAATCCTGTTCGTGCTGCTGACGGGCCTCGTGTTTTTCGCATGGGGTGAGATCTACAGCCTGTTCCCGGCGACGTGCGGCGACACCTTCGGTTCGAAGTTCGCGACGACGAATGCGGGCCTGCTCTACACCGCGAAAGGCACCGCGTCGCTGCTGGTTCCGTTTTCCAGTTTGCTGACGCAAGCGACGGGCAACTGGCATGCCGTGTTCTATACGGCGGCCGGCATGAACATTCTCGCGGCGGTATTAGCGCTCGCTGTTTTGCGGCCGATGCGTCAGCGGATGGCGCGCGGCGTTTGAGCGCGTTAACTCGATGCGGTTTTTAGAGGGTTGGAACTCTGTTCCGACCCTCGTTGCTTTCAGGGAACAGGAAGAGTGAGAAATTGTTCTCAGGCAATTCTTGGCGGTCCGCCGCGGCCTCTAAACAGCAGCGCAATCGCGAGACCGGCAACGAAGCCGCCGACATGCGCCATGTAGGCGACGCCGCCGGCATCGGCGGTCTCGTCAGTACGGGCAATCGAGCCGACGCCGCTGAAGAGTTGAAGCACGAACCAGAAGCCGATCACAATCAGCGCCGGCATCGACATGACGGAACGCGCGACGAGCACGTCGACCCGGGCTTGCGGGAACAGCAGAAGGTAGGCGCCGAGCACGCCTGCGATCGCGCCCGAAGCGCCGACGTTGGGAATGTTTGAGTGCGGATTGAAATAGAACTGCGCAAAAGTCGCGGCGATACCGGCGATCAGGTAAAACGCGAGATATTTCACATGCCCGAAATTTTCTTCGACGTTGTCGCCGAAGATGTACAGATAGAGCATGTTGCCGAACAGGTGCATCCAGCCGCCGTGCATGAACATCGCGGTGAAGATGGTCGGCCAGTTCGATGCCGGGTCCGCGGCGAAGCGGCTCGGGATGAATGACCAGCGCTGAATGAACTCGTTGCCGCCGTTCAGCTCGACCAGGAAGAAGAGCACGTTGGCGACGATGAGTGCTGTCGTAATGATGGGCGAAATGCGAACCTGAGAGTCATCGTCCCCGATTGGAAACATCGCACTTTCCCCCCTCTCAATGCGCCGCCGAGCTGGCGAACGCCGTCACGATGGCTTCGGTTTCCTTGCCGACATCAAATAGTTCACGTCCGTGTCCGGATTGCGTGACCAAACATCCTGCAACGGATTGTACGTGATGCCTTCGAAACGGACGTCGTCGAGGCCCGCTGCTTTGACGTATCCGGCCAACTCGTCCGGCGTGATGAAGCGGTCCCACTGGTGCGTTCCGCGGGGCAGCCAGCCGAGCACGTATTCGGCGCCGACGATCGCGAGCGCCCAAGCCTTGAACGTGCGATTAAGTGTCGAAAAGACAGCGAGCCCACCGGGAGCAACGAGGCTTGCGCATTCGCCGATGAATTTCGCCGGGTCCGGGACGTGCTCTACAACTTCTAGGCAGGCGACGATGTCGAACGTGCGGCCTTCGGCGACGAGGTCTTCGACACGCACGGCGCGATAGTCGATGGCGATGCCCTGGCCTTCAGAGTGCGACGTCGCGATGGCGATGTTCTTTTCCGACGGATCGATGGCAGTAACGGTTGCACCCATGCGCGCCAGGGGTTCTGAGACGAGGCCGCCGCCGCAGCCGATATCGACGGCCGTCAAGCCGGTCAGTGGCCGGAGCGCCTTGGGGTCGCGGCCGAACCGTTCGACGGCACTATCGCGGATGAACGACAGCCGCGGCGGACCGATCTGGTGCAAGGGGCGAAATTTGCCCCGAGGGTTCCACCATTCGGCGGCGAGGCGGGAAAAGCGCTCGACCTCTTCGGGATCGAGGGTCCGTTTTCCGGCGTCGGATTGCTGCGTTGCGGTCATTGTCGTCTCCGTCTTCCGCCATACACGTCAACCCGGCGGTCATCTTGTCAAGCTATTGTCCCTGATGGGTCAATTTTCGGTTGTTGCCGGGGGGCTCGCGAGCCGCTAATAAGCGCCGGACTCAATCCAAATCTTAATGCTCGTCAGACCCCTGCCAGGGACCGGGCGGGCATGCACAGGCATAGGAAGCGCTTCGAGAATGGCGACCGTAGTCATGAAATTTGGCGGCACGTCGGTCGCCAACATCGAGCGCATCCAAAACGTCGCACGCCACGTTAAGCGCGAGGTCGACGCCGGGAACAAGGTCGCGGTCGTCGTGTCCGCGATGGCTGGGGTGACGAACCAGCTCGTTGCCTGGGTGAAAGAGGCGTCACCACTTTACGATGCCCGAGAATATGACGCCGTCGTCGCAACGGGCGAGCAGGTGACGGCTGGGCTTCTTGCCATCACGCTGCAGGCGATGGGACTGCGCGCGCGGTCGTGGACGGGCTGGCAAGTGCCGGTAAAGACCGACGTGGCGCATGGTGCGGCGCGAATTCTCGACATCCCCGGCGGCGAGATCAAATCGCGGATCGAGGGCGGCGAGATTGCCGTCGTGACCGGTTTCCAGGGAATTGAGCCGATCGAGAACCGGATCGCAACGCTGGGTCGCGGCGGCTCCGATACGAGCGCGGTTGCGATTGCCGTCGCGCTCGAAGCCGACGTATGCGACATCTACACTGACGTCGACGGCGTTTACACGACAGATCCGCGCATCGTTTCCAAAGCGAAGCGGCTTGCGAAGATTTCCTATGAAGAGATGCTCGAGATGGCGTCGCTCGGCTCGAAGGTGCTGCAGACGCGTTCAGTCGAGCTGGCAATGGTCTACAAGGTCAAGACTCGGGTACTGTCGAGCTTCGTAGCGCCGGACGCCATGCAACCCTTTAGAGCCGATAATATCGAGAATATCGGCACCATCGTATGCGACGAGGATGAGATCGTGGAACAGCAGGTCGTTAGCGGCATCGCCTATGCGAAAGATGAAGCGAAAGTCACGCTTCTCAATGTCGACGACAAACCGGGCATCGCCGCGCGCATCTTCGGGCCGCTCGCAGATGCGAACATCAACGTCGATATGATCGTCCAAAACATCACGCCGGACGGCAAGCATACCGATATGACGTTTACAGTGCAGGCGGCTGAGCTGCCGCGGACACTTGAGGTCTTGAAAAACGCGAAGACCCACATTGGCCATGTCGATGTCAAAAGCTCCGCCGATGTCGTGAAGATTTCGGTCATCGGTGTGGGCATGCGCAGCCATGCGGGCGTCGCAGCGCAAATGTTCCAGACGCTGTCGGAAAAGGGCATCAACATTCACGCGATTTCGACGTCCGAAATCAAAGTCAGCGTTCTGATCGACGCGGCTTATGCCGAACTGGCGGTTCGGGCATTGCACTCGGCCTACGGGCTCGACAACGACTAGAGACCGGGCGCTCTTATCAGCCCCGTCTCTTTATGACTAATGTGCATTTGCCGGAATTTCTGCCGGCGAGACGAATGGGCAAGGCAAGATGGTGCGGCGCGACGATCCGAGACCCTTACCGAGCGAAACCTCGCTGCGGGTCATCATGCGCCATCTGCGCGAGATCATGTCCGATGGTGGCGAGGGCCAGGACAAGCTCGACCGTATCGTTCGACAGATTTCGGGCGTCATGGTCGCGGAAGTCTGCTCGATCTATCTGAAGCGGCAAGACGGCTCGCTCGAACTTTTCGCAACCGAAGGTCTCAATCCCGATGCGGTGCATTCCACGCGGCTGAAGCGGGGTGAGGGTCTCGTTGGACGCGCGGCGGAACTTGGCGTTACCGTCAATGAACCGGAAGCATCGAGCCACCCAGCGTTTTCCTATCGGCCGGAAACCGGCGAAGAAATCTACCATTCGCTCCTTGCGGTGCCGATCTCGCGCTCGGGGCAGGTGCTTGGCGTGCTTGTTATTCAGAACCGGACGCCACGCGAATATTCGGACGAAGACGTCGAGGTGATGCAGGCGACTGCGATGGTGATCGCCGAGAACCTCGTTTCTGGTGCGGTGGCGGGAACCGTTGCGGCCATCGAGGCGTCGCGGTCGCAACCGCTCGTCATCGAAGGCGAGCCATTGTCGGACGGCATCGCGCTCGGGCATGTGGTACTTCACGAGCCGCGCATCGTCGTCACCCAATTGATGGCTGAAAATCCAGCGCTCGAATTGGAGCGGCTGTCCCGCGCAGTGGAAAAGCTGCAATCGAACATCGATGAGATGTTCGATCATGAGCATTTGTCGAACATCGGCGAGCATCGCGACGTGCTCGAAGCCTATCGCATGTTTGCGCACGACAAGGGCTGGCACCGGCGTTTGCGCGAAGCCGTCGAAGGCGGCCTGACGGCAGAGGCAGCTGTTGAACGCGTGCAGAACGCCATGCGCATGCGCATGCTGCGTCAGCACGATAGCTATTGGCGCGAACGCCAGCGCGATCTCGACGATCTGTCCGACCGGTTGCTGCGTGTACTCGCGGGGCGTCTCAAGAGTTCGGAGGACGACGGAGGACTGCCACCCGATACGATCCTCGTTGCGCGGACGATGGGACCGGCGGAACTCCTCGATTACGATCGTAGCAGGCTCAGGGGCCTCGTCGTCGAAGACGGGTCGAGCCAAAGCCATGTCGCTGTTGTTGCGAAGGCGCTCGGCATTGCGGCGATCGGACAGGCGGCGGGAATCGTTGATCGCGTTTCAGCAGGTGATGCTGCCATCGTCGATGCGGTGACGGGCGAAGTGCACTTGCGGCCCACAGGCGAATTGATCTCGGCCTATTCCGACAAAGTGCGGTTTCGGGCGCGCAGGCAGAAACGCTACCAGTCGCTGCGCGACCGTCCGGCCATTACCAAGGACGGCGTGCCAATCGCGCTGATGATGAATGCGGGTCTGCTTGTCGATCTGCCGCATCTTGATGAAGCCGGGGCCGATGGCATTGGGCTTTACCGCACGGAATTGCAGTTCATGCTGTCCGAGGCGTTTCCGCGTCTCGACCGGCAGACACAGCTCTACAAGTCAGTGATGAACGAAGCCCGCGGTAAACCCGTGGTGTTTCGCACGCTCGATATCGGTGGCGACAAGGTGCTTCCGTATCTTCGTCAGCCGAAGGAAGAAAACCCGTCGATGGGTTGGCGCGCGATCCGCATGGCGCTCGACCGGCCGGAATTGTTCCGGCTACAGATCCGGGCGCTGCTCAAAGCGGCGGCTGGTCGTGAGCTGCGGGTGATGATCCCGATGGTTTCCGCGACGTATGAGCTTGGCGCGATCCGGGCGCTGATCGAGCGCGAGAAAGCCTTTCTGACGGAGCACGGCCATCCCCTGCCGCAGATTATTCTCGTCGGGGCGATGTTCGAAGTTCCGGCTCTGCTGTTCGAACTCGACGCGTTTTTATCGCGGGTCGATTTCGTATCGGTCGGCTCGAACGATCTGATGCAGTTCCTGTTTGCCGCCGATCGCACCAATGCGCGAGTGGCAAGCCGCTTCGATGTGTTGGCGCCTGCGCCGCTCCGGGCACTGAAATCGCTCATTACGGCCGCCAACAAGCACAATGTGCCGGTAACACTGTGCGGGGAAATGGCCGGCAGCCCACTCGAAGCCTTGACGCTGATCGGCCTCGGGTTCCGGTCGCTGTCAATGGCGCCCGCCTCGATCGGCCCGATCAAGTCGATGGTGCTGTCGCTCGACGCCGCGAAGACGACGGCCTTCGTTGACGAGCTTTTGAAAGAGGGTGCGAAAGACGTGCGCATGTCCTTGCAACAGTTCGCAGAAACGGAGCACGTCGCGCTCGACGGTTAACGGCGCTTCCCCGCCCAGGCACGTAGGCTTTGACAAACAAGGATTTTTAGCCAACAATATCCTTAACATCGGGGACCGGCGCGTTTTGCCGGGTGAGGGTATGCGTCGAAGCGTTGGGCGGAACGTTTCGGTTGGAAGTCATGAGTACGAGCGGCAGGGGCATAGCCGTTTCGAAGCATTGGTGCCGACGGCGTCGATGCAGGCTCAGGCGGAAAGCCGAGCGCTAATTGCGCGATTTTTTATCGATTTGCGGCAGGCGCTGCGGCTGACAGTGCCGCAAGCGGCTCATTATCTCGCGGTTCGACCGGAAGTGGTCGAAGCGCTGGAGACGGGCCAGGTCGAGTATTTGCCGGATTGGCAGGAAACCTCGGCGATCATCATGACCTATACGTCGATGGCAGGCGTCAACGGTAAGTCGGTACTGAACGCCATTGGAACGCTGTTTACCCAGCTTTCCGTCCGTGCTGCGCCGCCCCCCACGAATTCCGTGCCGGTGCCGCCGGCAGGGCAGCATTTCCGCGAGCCGACGTCGTATTTTCAACAGCAGCCCTATTTTCAACAGCCGGCGGTGCAGCCGCGGCAGTATGCGTTGCCTCAGCCGTACGATCATCACCAACGGCCCTACGAAGCGCCTCAGGGATATTCTCCCCTGCAAGGTTCGATGCCGTTAAACGAGCACGGAGGCTTCCCGCCGCGTCCGAGGCCGCAGCCGGCCGCCGTCGTTTCGGATCCGGTGCCGGATATCGCCCGGTCAGGGTTAGCGGTTTCGAGCCGCAATCTGTTGCGGGCCGGGTCGGCCATCGCGAGCGGGGCGCGCCGTCTGCCACAAGAGGCGCTGCACCGGGTCAGGGAGCGTCCGCAGCGGGCCGTCTATGCGCTTTCGCTGCCGCTAGCCCTGTTGCTGCTCCTGATGCATTCGTCGATTTTTGCGACGATTTCGCAGCCTTTTTCCATGGCTGTGCAATGGGTCAGCGGCTACATGCAGGAGCACTACGGCCCGATCCGGGACGGCATGCGCTATATTGAAGTCGACGATCCGGAAACGCGCCGGGCGGACAAATTGCAGATCGGCAGCGGTTCGTAGTAGATACCCGTGCCTGAGGCGTGGCGATGCGCTCCGTGCGCCCTCGCTACCTCTTTCGGCCGCTTTTTTCGCGGCTCGCCATTCATAAAAACATCGGACTCAATGTCAGCTCTGCCGCGCGATAAACTCGACCGTCTATCCGAACGCTATATGGCCATCCAGGACCTGATGAACCACGGCGTTCCACAGGCGGAATTCGTCAAGCTCTCGAAAGAATTTTCCGAACTCGGCCCGGTCGTCGCGCAGATCGATGCGCTGCGTACGGCCGAGGCGGAGAGCGCCGATCTCGATCAGATGATCAACGATGCGACGGCCGATAAGGAAATGGTGGAGCTCGCCTATGCCGAGCGGGCGTCGCTTGCCGAGCGGATCACCGAGCTTGAGCAGAAGCTGCGCATCGCGCTTCTTCCCAAGGACGCCGCCGATGAGAAGAGCGCGATTTTAGAAGTTCGGGCCGGGACTGGCGGCGATGAAGCGGCGCTGTTCGCAGCCGATCTTTTCCGTATGTACACGCGCTATGCCGACCTCCAAGGGTGGAAGACCGAGATCATCTCGATGTCCGAAAACGATCTCGGCGGGTACAAGGAAATCATCGCATCGATCACCGGCTCGGGGGTTTTTGCGCGCTTGAAATTCGAATCCGGCGTGCACCGCGTTCAGCGCGTTCCGGCGACGGAAGCGAGCGGCCGTATTCACACCTCGGCTGCTACGGTAGCTGTGCTTCCGGAGGCCGAGGAACTCGACGTCGACATCCGACCCGAAGACATCCGCATCGATACGATGCGGGCTGGCGGCGCCGGCGGCCAGCACGTCAACAAAACGGACAGCGCCGTGCGCATGACGCATATTCCGACTGGAATCGTCGTCGTTTCCGCGGAAAAATCGCAGCATCAGAACCGGCGTCTTGCGATGGCAGTTCTGAAATCGCGTATCTACGAGTTGGAACGCGAGCGCGCGGCGACCGAACGTTCCGACGCGCGTAAATCACAGGTCGGGTCGGGCGACCGCTCGCAGCGTATCCGCACTTACAACTTCCCGCAGGGCCGAGTGACGGACCACCGTATCAACCTGACGCTCTACAATCTCGATGAAGTGATGGCCGGCAATGGGCTCGATGAGCTGATCAATGCCTTGATTACCGACCATCAGGCGACGATGCTTGCCGAGCTGAGCGCGGCATGACGATGCCGGCTCAGCGCGCCGGTAACGAGGCAGCGTCCAGCTTCCGGCCTGAGATGAGCCTCGGTGAGGCGCTTCGTGTGTTGACGCGTCTACTAACCGAAGCCGGACTCGATACGCCGCAGCAGGATGCGCGCTTTCTGATGCAAGGGCTGCTAGGGTTCGATGGCGCGCAGTTGCTGTCGCGTTCGGGGCGACCGCTCGGAGACGCCGCCGGTCGTATCGGCGAAGCGGCGGCTCGGCGGATAGGACACGAACCCGTTTCGCGCATCCTCGGACGCCGGGCTTTTTACGGGCGAGATTTCATTGTCACGCCGGACGTTCTCGATCCGCGTCCGGATACGGAGGCCGTCGTCGATCTGGCGCTTGATCTCATCAGATCGCGTGGGCTGTCCGAAGCGCCGCTGACGATCGCCGATATCGGGACGGGCTCCGGCATTCTGATCGTCACGCTGCTTGCAGAGCTGCCGAATGCTCGGGGATTAGCGACGGATATCAGCGCCGCCGCCCTGGCGGTCGCGCGTCGGAATGCGGAAGCGCTCGGCGTCGCGGCCCGGATTCAGTTTGTTGCGACAACTGGTCTCGATGGCGTCTCTGGGCCGTTCGACCTTGTGATTTCGAACCCGCCCTATATATCCACAGAAGAGATCGCGGCTCTGGAGCCGGACGTTAAGGACTTCGATCCAGGGCAGGCTCTAGATGGCGGCGTAGACGGGCTCCGCGTTTATCGCGAAATCGCCCGCAATATCATGGAATTGCATGCTCCTTCGCTCGTGGTTCTCGAAGTCGGCGCGACGCAAGCCGCAGAGGTCGAAGGCATTTTCTCGGAATCCGGCGCTCAACCCATTGGGCGGCGTCAGGATTTAGGTGGCCACACACGCGCTGTTGCGCTGGAGATACATCTCTAACCTAAGAGATCATTTCTATTTGCGGAATTACGTTTCCGGGGTAATATCCGGGCTGAAGAGTTTGATCGGATGTGCTTGGCCAATGATACCGCTAGAGCGGTTACCGAGCCGGCCTTCCCATCTCAGATCATCAGCACACACTTTCACGGACCCCTCTGTCCGTTTGATTGGCGAGTGTCGGGCTTATCTCTCTCGGCATATGTGCTGAGCAAGCTCCTTTGAGGCGGCTCTAGTACCATTGCAGGCGTGATGATTGGGATGACTGCGATTTTGCCCGAGGCCGTGGGGGCGAGAGCTTGGGCTGCGATCCTTGGTGTGATCCATCTCGATTGGATCCATGGGGCACGATCCATAGGACTGTGGTGACGTTAAGAGACAGCTTTTTTGAATTGGGTCGGAGGATCCAGGGCGTCGCCTCGCAAAATTGGCGTGCGCCAATGGCAATACCAACAAGCATGAACGGGAGCCCATGAGGCAAGGTCAACAGAACCGTCGCGGTCGCGGACGAAACAACAACAATAATAACCGCAAATCGCAAAACCCTCTGATGCGCAGCTTCGAGAGCTCGGGGCCCGACGTTAAGATTCGCGGTACGCCTTCGCATATCGCGGAGAAGTACATCAGCCTCGCGCGGGATGCGCTGTCGTCGGGTGATCCGGTGCTGGCTGAGAACTATCTGCAGCACGCCGAGCACTATAATCGCATCATTCTTGGATATCGCGAGCAGATGGCGCAGCAGGGCGGCATGGACCCGATGGGGAACGGTGCCGCGCGGACGCATTCTCTTGCCGGGCCCGAAGGCGCCGACAGCGAAGAGTTTGGCGACGAGGAAGGCGAAGATTTCGGCGGCGGACAGCAGCAGCCCGTCGTCGGTCAGGGCAATCAGCCCGATGTGCAGCCGCCTTTCCCACAGCAGCAGCGCAACTTCGACAACAATCAAAACCGTTACGACAATCGCCCGCCACGCCACGAGCGTTTCAACAATAATCGCCACGATCGTGGCGACCGGCAGGATTTTCGCGGTGACCGCGGTGATCGCGGGGACCGTTACGAACAGCGCAACGGCCAGGGCGGTGAGGGTCGTTTCCGCGACGATCGTCGTCCGCAGCACAACGGCAACGGAGACTCGCATCAGGGCGAGGGCGGCTTCCGCCGTCGCGATCGCTATCAAGGTCCGAATGGAGTTCCGAACGGCAATAGCGCCGAGCGCGAACCGGCAAATGGCGGCAGTTTCCAGCCGTCGATTACGTCGGCTCCGGCTCCGGCACCGGCTGCTGAGCGGGAGCGTCCCGAACGGCCAGAGCGTTCAGAGCGTCCCGAACGTGCGGAACGTTCAGCACCGCAAGCAGCCGCTGCGGTTGAGCAGCAGGAGCAGCCCGCCTTTCTGCGCCGCCCGGTACGCCGGCCGCGTCGCGAGGAACCGGCCGAGGCTCCGGCCGTGCCGCCAGCCGCAAATGAAGATACCGAATAAAAGAAAGAGCCTCGATTTCGGGGCTCTTTTTATTTTGTCCCCGGCGACTCTCGTTCCGAGAGCCGGCCGCCGGGAACGGACCCATTGGTTCGTTCTTTTTTCACCGAGAGGAGCGTGCGACTCGCCTCCGGCGAGCTGGCCGCACGCGCGGGCTTGTGCGCTCGAGTTCGGGATGATCGAGCAGCGCGTCGAACCCTCACACAGGCTGAAATGCAGCTAACGGTGGCGCCGTCTTTCACTCAATCGGCGACCTCCAGGGTGTCGCCGACGCGGAGCCGGCCGCCGTCGACGATGCGAGCGTAGACGCCAAAGTCGGTATGGCCAAGCATCTTCGACAGGAACGATGGGATCTTGAGATCGCGCGCGCCGGTCTCGGGATCGACGTTGGTCGCGGCGCAGCGTTCGGTACGCTTGAAGATTTCGAGCGTGATGCTGCCGGCGCGCAGCTTCTTACCAACGAGGTCGAGTTCCTGCCAGGGCTCCAACCCGTCAAGCACGAGGTTCGGGCGGAAACGTCGTGCATCGATCTTGGTGCCGATCAAGCCCTCCAGCGCCGTCAGGCTCTGGCGGTTAACGAGGTGGACGCACTTCGGCGCGACGTCGGAAAAGCTGTGACCTGGGCTGACGACAACCTTGGGGCGGCCTCGCAGGCCGGAGGTTACGATGCGGGTGATGGCGTCCTCGATGGCGGCGCGGCCCGCTTCGGTTCGCAGGTCGCCGCGGGCGATTTCGGTGCCGCCCTTCGAGATGATCAGGGTCTCGGTGCTGTCGTCGAATAAGGAACGGACGGTCGCCAGCTCCTCGTTCCGCATCAGCATGACGAAGTGGATTTTCTGGAGGTGCTGGGGGTTTGCCGGGTCGAAGGGGCCGGGGCCGTTCTCGATGGCGTAGGCCCGGTCGAAGGGCAGCGTCTGCATCGGGCGCAATTCCACGCTTTCGAGCGGTTCCGGCGTCAAACCTTTAACCGGATAGCGGTAAAGGGCTTCGATCGTAGCGGTCCCGGAAGTGGCCATGTCGCGCATATCCCTCAGATTTTGTCGGCGATGCCTCTTTTTCGGGCGGCGCCCGATCCTATATCCGAAGCATCGTACGGGTGCGCGGGGATGCCGGCCATCGGGTCTTTGGCCGCGCTCGGATGATAAAAATCAATTCGCATGGCATTCTTTCCGGGCCTTAAGGACGGTGAGGAATGTGCTGGAGGACGCGACATGAATTTCGAACGCTACACGGACCGCGCCAAGGGCTTTATCCAATCGGCTCAATCGCTGGCACTCCGCGAAAACAATCAACAGGTCACCCCGGAACATCTTCTGAAAATTCTGCTCGATGACCCCGAGGGTTTAGCCAGCGGACTGATCCAGAAGGCGGGCGGAGACTCGCGCGCGGCATTGCGCGCGGTCGAGGCGAACCTCGCCAAGAAGCCGAAGGTCACCGGCGGCTCGGGGCAGGTCTATGTCTCGTCGGAACTCGCGCGTGTGTTCGACGCCGTCGAGAAACTCGCCGACAAGGCGAGCGACAAGTTCGTCACCGCCGAGCGGCTGCTTTTGGCGCTGGCGCTCGACACCGCGACGGACGCGGGCAAGATCCTGCGCGACGCAGGCGTTACACCCGACAAGATCAACGCCGCCATCAACGACATCCGCAAGGGCCGCACGGCCGACAGCGCCAACGCCGAGCAGGCGTATGACGCGCTGAAGCGCTACGCCCGCGACCTGACGGAAGCGGCAGGCTCCGGCAAGCTCGATCCGGTCATCGGTCGCGACGAAGAGATCCGCCGCACTATCCAAGTGCTGTCGCGGCGCACGAAGAACAATCCCGTGCTGATCGGCGAACCGGGCGTCGGCAAGACGGCGATCGCGGAAGGACTCGCGCTGCGCATCGTCAAGGGCGACGT
The DNA here is from genome assembly GCA_018242255.1 of Pseudomonadota bacterium. Lineage (GTDB taxonomy): Bacteria > Pseudomonadota > Alphaproteobacteria > Rhizobiales > Hyphomicrobiaceae > Hyphomicrobium_B. The sequence continues at coordinate 24,731 of JAFECH010000373.1, forward strand.
GCCCGAAAGCTTGAAGCACAAGAAGCTGCTGTCGCTCGACATGGGCGCGCTGATCGCTGGCGCGAAGTATCGCGGCGAGTTCGAAGAGCGCTTGAAAGCCGTGCTGTCCGAGGTCGAGGCCGAGGGCGACATCATTCTGTTCATCGACGAGCTGCACACCATCGTCGGCGCCGGCAAGACCGAAGGCTCGATGGATGCGGGCAACCTGTTGAAGCCTGCGCTGGCGCGCGGCGAGCTTCACTGCGTCGGCGCGACCACGCTTGATGAATACCGCAAGCACATCGAGAAGGATGCCGCGCTCGCCCGCCGCTTCCAGCCGATCTTCGTTACCGAACCGACGGTCGAAGACACGATCTCGATCCTGCGCGGGCTGAAAGAGAAGTACGAGCTGCATCACGGCGTGCGCATCACCGATAGCGCGCTGGTGTCGGCTGCCACCCTGTCGAACCGTTACATCACCGACCGCTTTCTGCCCGACAAGGCCATCGACCTTGTCGACGAGGCGGCGTCGCGGCTGCGCATGCAAGTCGATTCAAAGCCGGAAGAGCTTGACGCCATTGACCGCGATCTCATGCAGATGATGATCGAGCGCGAAGCCTTGAAAAAGGAAACGGACGCCGCGTCGAAGGATCGTCTCGCGCGGCTCGAGAAATCCATCGCCGACCTGCAGGAGAAATCCGAGGCGATGACGGCGCGCTGGCAGGCCGAGAAGCAAAAGCTCGGTTCGGCCCAGAAGCTGAAGGAAACGCTCGACGGTCTGCGCAACGAACTTGAGCAAGCGCAGCGCCGGGGCGACCTCGCGCGTGCCGGCGAGCTTCGCTACGGCAAGATCCCCGAGCTTGAAAAGAAGCTCGCCGACGTCGAAAGCCAGGAAGGCAAGGGCGCTCTCGTCGAGGAAGCCGTCACGCCGGATCAGATCGCGGCCGTCGTGTCGCGTTGGACGGGTGTGCCGGTCGACAAGATGCTCGAGGGCGAACGCGACAAGCTTCTGAAGATGGAAGATGCGCTGGGCAAGCGCGTCATCGGTCAGAAGGAAGCGGTCATCGCGGTTTCGACGGCCGTTCGCCGCGCACGTGCCGGCCTGCAGGATCCGAACCGGCCGATCGGCTCTTTCATGTTCTTAGGCCCCACCGGCGTCGGCAAGACCGAGCTGACGAAGGCGCTCGCGGGCTATCTGTTCGACGACGACACGGCGCTGATCCGCATCGACATGTCGGAGTTCATGGAGAAGCACTCGGTTGCCCGTCTCATCGGCGCGCCTCCGGGCTATGTCGGCTACGAGGAAGGCGGCGTGCTGACGGAAGCGGTGCGGCGGCGTCCTTATCAGATCATCCTGTTCGATGAGATCGAGAAGGCGCACCCGGATGTCTTCAACGTCCTGCTGCAAGTCTTGGACGACGGTCGCCTGACCGATGGCCAGGGCCGCACGGTCGACTTCAAGAACACGCTGATCGTGCTGACGTCGAACATCGGCGCGCAGTACCTCGTCGAGCAGAAGGAAGGCGAGGAAACGGAAGCCGTTCGCGACGAAGTCATGGCCGAAGTTCGCGCTCGCTTCAGGCCGGAGTTCCTGAACCGTCTCGACGACATCATCCTGTTCCATCGCTTGCAGCGCGCGGACATGACGAAGATCGTCGATATCCAGATATCGCGTCTGCAGAAGCTGTTGGCGGATCGCAAGATCACGATCGAGCTTGATGACCAGGCGAAGGCGTGGCTCGCGAACCGTGGCTACGATCCGGCGTATGGCGCGCGGCCTTTGAAGCGCGTCATCCAGCGCAACGTGCAGGACCCGCTCGCCGAGCAGATCCTTGCGGGCGGAGTGAAGGACGGCGACACGGTGACGGTCTCAGTGCGCGACGGCGCACTGACGATCAACGGCTGGCCGATCAAAGCGGCGGCTTGATAAACTTTCGGACGCGATGCGAGGAGCATCGCGTCCGGAAGATTTGTGTGCGGAAAATTGCCTGCAGATCTTGAATATGCCTTGAGGCTCCACTAGATCGGCGGAGCCGTCGGATGAATAGGCCGACGGGGAAGGCGTAACCTCCGTCAAGTGCAACGGCAACTATGGCCAACAGCACGATGGACACGTTGCTTACTAGCTTCATAAACAACTGAACGCTGATGAGCATACTAGCGTTACATCCTTCATCATTGTAGCGCATTGCGTGAATTGCGACGCCTGAAAGGGCGAAGATAAGTTGGTTCCGGGGGGGATTTTTTGAGGTGGACGCGAACCCACGCCCTCCCGGACTTGCTTTGGGCGATGGTTCGCCATGTTGAAACGGAAACGCCGTGAAGGTTGGTACGTGCGGAAATATTTCCCGCACTTCGATCAGCCTTTGGATTTCGACGCGGCGAAGCTAAAAGTCGAGGATCAGGTCTGGGTCGCTTCGCGATCCTTCTGGCCTTTCTTGGGCTTCGAGGACCGCAAGCGGCGGTTTCGCACGATCGAAGGCAAGAATATCGCTGACACCAAATCAAGACCTATCAAATACTGCTCGCATGTCGATGGATATGTATTTGCGTACTACGCACATAGCCTCCAAGCGGCTTATGAGAAGCACATTTCTGGCAAGTCATTCTCTGCAAGCGTGATTGGATATCGGAGAGGTATTGGATCCAATATCGACATGGCTCGCGCTGCATTCTCGGAAATTTCTAGGCGCCGCAAAGCTGTCGCCATTTGTCTCGACATCAGCTCTTTTTTCGACAACATCGAACACCTGCGGCTGAAAAATAATATTGCACTCGTCTTAGGCTCGGCTCGTTTGAGCCCAGCTTGGTTTTCCGTTTATCGGGCGATGACGAGGTATGCATGGGTAGATGCGGAGCAACTTCAAGAGCGTTTGAATTTAGATCCTGCGAATCCGCCGCGGCCATTATGCTCCGCAGGCGATTTCAGGAAAAAAGTCCGCGGGGATGGCGGCGACTTCGAACGATTGGTTAGGACAAATGGTGATCGATATGGAATTCCTCAGGGATCGCCAATTTCTGCAGTTTTCTCCAATGTGTTCATGCTGGGCTTCGATGAAGCGATGCATGCTTATGTAACTCGAATTGGAGGGGGCTATCGACGGTATTCTGATGACATTATGGTCATTTGTGCCCCGCGCTTTCAAAAGCGGGCGCTTCAGTTTGTGCGCAAAGAAATTGGGAAGCTCGGCGGCAAAATAAAACTAAGCGAGGAAAAAACGGAGGTTAGCGTTTTTGAACGGCGGCGCGATGAAATTTTCTGCGACCACCCCATAACCTATCTTGGATTCACCTTCGATGGAAAAAGAATTCTTCTGCGAGGTCGGACCTTATCCAGGTACTTTCGACGTATGAGCTACGCAACGCGACACGCAGCAAGCAAAGCCAGCGATGAGGGCGGCACGCTGGTATACAAGAGAAAGCTCTATCGAGACTTCACACACCTTGGCTCTGATAACTTTTATTCTTATGCCAAACGTGCGTCTAATGTCTTAGACGATGAAACACCAAAGCTGCAGTTAAGGCGTCACTTCCTCATTCTTCATCGGAAGCTTGGCAACCGTGGGCGCTAACAGCGCTAACGCCCCAACGGCATCGCACGTCGATGATCAAAATCGCTAAAAAAATACTTACTCCGTTCTCGAAACCTCCCGCATACTTCCTCGCATCTTCTCAACAACGATAGGCACTTCTCGTCATGCCGACGGCGGTCGGCACCCAGGCAAGCGTCATTATCTTGCGTGTCTCGGCTTGGCTGGATCCCGGCCTGCGCCGGGATGACGGTGTTGGGGAGATGAGAACCAACTCTGCTGACGTCATGGCCGCGTAGGTGGCCATCCACAGCAGATCCGTATTCCGCTATTCTCTGCCTTCCATCATCTCCACCCACTGCGCGCGGCCGGGCCAGGGTGCGAAGGGATCACCGAAGTACTGCGTTTCGCGGAAGACCTTGCCGTCACGAAATTCCATGATGCTGACGACGTAGGATGGTTTGCCGTCATAACTGATGACGTACTCGGTCGTCCAACGATCCACCGCTTCCGATCACGCGCCGGATGGTGAAGTGCTTGTTAGGCAGCAGTCCGCGTGTCGTGCGGATGGCGAGCCGTCCTCTAATGCGCTCGCCGGACTGCGGATACTCCAGCACGACGTTGTCGTGATAGATCTCATCCTCGGCATCGTCGTCTCCGGCGTCGGATGCGGCCCAGTGCCTATCGAGCGCGGCCTTGATTTCTTGATCGCCCATCTCACTCACCGACGCGTTTAGCGGCCTCAGCCTTTAACCTCACTCTACATCGCGCGTAAAAAACTTATCCCCGCTTTCGAAACCTCCCGCATACTTCCCCGCATCTTCTCACGAACAACAGGGGCATAAGCTCGTGCCGGGATGGGGATGGCTACCTCCGTCATGCCGACGGGGGTCGGCATCTAGACGAGCATCATCATTTCGCGTGTCGAGGTTTGGCTGGAGCCCGGACTTTGCCGGGATGACGGTGAAGGCGGATCGCGTGCTCAACGCTTGCAGCTAATGGCAGTTCTCGCATTCCACAAATGGCGGAATGCCGTAGTCACCGCGGTGATAGAGATCGAAGGAATAAATTTGCCCTTGGTCGCTCTTGATCCGCGTGTAGTGATGGTTGAAGGTGGCACCCGGTTCAAAGATGCTGTGGTGTCGCATCAATCCCCTCTGCGCCAGAACATAGAGGTAGGTAATTCCGTTCGTCGTTTGATCGACGCAATCCTGGACAGTCGCTTTGCCGACCTCGTTCTCCGGCTTGACGGAATAAGCTTGCTGTTGCTCCAACGAAAGGCGCCTCAGCTTCTCGTCATGGACCATTTTTTCCATGGTCACTGCCGCGACCTTTAATCCGATCATCTCGCATTTTGCGGTGTCGGCTGTGCAATGCGCTTTGGCTTCCGCGTCGGCCA
>JAFECH010000374.1 GCA_018242255.1 Pseudomonadota bacterium
AAGTGCCGGAACGCTGGCCGCAAGGCGTTTGCGCCGGGCCGGTACGTTGTCGCGCGCGGCGACACGCTGTGGCGGATCGCGCTGCGCCATTATCGCAACGGCATGTATTACATCCGCATTTATCGGGCGAACCGCAGCACGATCCGCGATCCGAACCTGATCTATCCCTGCCAGACCATTTACCTGCCGCGAAAGCGGGGGTGATGGATTAGCCTTTCGTGTTGCGATTTTGCGGAAAGAGCCAAAATGTGTCGCACACGCTTACAGGGCTCACCGGCGAGACTGTTGCGAGCCACTTGTCATAGTTCGATCTGTGATAGTTGGAGTCGGCGTGAGGATCGCGCAAGGCCAGATCGCGGCGTCCTATTCGGAGTAATGCAACGAAGGCGGGTTCGTGGGAATCATCGCCTCTTGGCGTTGTCCTAAGTATTTGGTTGATGCGGTCGGCGAAAGGCGCGGCCACCGGTCCGCTCCGGCATAGCCCAACGAGAGCCGCACGGCGGCGAACTGCATCGACCTCGAAGGCGAGGTGTTGCAGGACCGGAATTGCGTCGACGCCGAAATCGCCCAATCGGGCCACAAACATTTCGGACGCCATATAGTAGTTGACCTTGGGCCTCTGTTTCAGGTCTTCCAGAAGAGTTCGGGCGACAGGGTCGAATTGGTCTGACGGAAGAATCGCGAGAAGATCTTCGAGAATATTTGCTGTTTCATAAAAACCTCCATCGAGCGCGCCGCGAACCGCTTCCCCGATCTTTTCGGCACGCGGTGCGATGATGTCGGGACGCGCGTCCAATCCGCGGACGTCGAATATCGTGATGCGCTGGGCCGGGTTGGCTATGACGCTGTCGACTGTTGTCGTCGCGCGCTGAATACTATCCTTAACCGCATTACGGACATCGGGCATGCTCGCGGCATTGATCGCATCTATTCGCTCACCGGCCGGTGCATATTTGAGGCCGAGAGCGGCCGCAACAATGGATGCCGACGCCGACGAAGTTCCGTCCGGGCGCGGAATTTCAACGGAGGAGCGCCAGAATTGAAACACACAGTTCCAACTCGACGGACTGTCGAGCAGGAAGCATCCAATTATTGGCATGGGCAACCATGAGAGCGGATTTGCGCGGCCGGAAAAAAGCGTGATGCGGTGGTTTCCTTCCTCGACCGTTGTTGTCACGAGGCGATAGGGAAGAATGAAGTCGCCTGTGTCTTTGCTCTGGTCGGAGACGAAGGCAGGTTCGAACTGCGGTTCCTCCGGCATAAGGAGCGTGCAAACGCCGTTGACTGCGCCTCGCCGCGAGCCGAACGGACGATTATATATGGGCCACGCCCGAACCCCAGCATCTTCATAGGATTTGTTATGGCGGACACTGTTGCAGACATCCTCCGGCGCAAGCCGATAGGAGAGGTAGCTCTCAGCCTTTCCGTTGCTCCTTTCCTGATATGCAACCGGAAGGTCATAGTTCTCGATCAATTCCGACGCGGCGTTCTGTAGGTTTGAGCTGCGCGATGGAAACACGACTGTCTGATTATGGCCGTCGAACGCGATGTGCTGAGTTGCGTTTGCTTGTGTAAACGTGGTCGTGAGCTGCCAGACCGCGACATGGCTCCAACTCGCCAATGCGGCATATCCCGTAAACCACGCGACGGGTGCGATCAGCCAGCGCCGGTCGATGCGGCCGGTCAGAGCTTGGATTGCGAGAGAAGAAAATCCGGCGTTAATCGTAAGCACCGACCAGAAGGGCGCCATCGCAAACATCAGGAAAATTCCCGTGAAGGGAAAGGCCTGAAGGGCGAAAGCTATGGCGGTAATGACAAACCACCAAAGTGATGCGGGAAGGCCGAGGCGCTGCATGAAATGCCCAAAAAGCTCTTTATTGCCGGAAGGAGGTTAAAGAGCTTCGGGGCATGATGGTGTTCTCCTCATTGCGGTTAATGGAAGATGGACAATCCAGCGGGCGGCCCTTATCTCACACCGAATGCAACCTTCCTTGATTAAACACGGCGCGACGCCCCGAAGCGGGCTTTTGGCGCGTTTCATTCCGTCCACCGAGACGTCCCGGGTTTTGAGGGCCTTGTGGCCGTATGTTTGGCCGCAGGACCGACCGGATCTGCGGCGCACCGTGGTGTTGTCGTTCGTCATCGTCGTTATCGCGAAGGCGGTGACGGTCGGCGTGCCGTTCACCTTGAAGTGGGTGACGGATGCCTTGGTCGCGGCCTCAGGCGGCCATGTGGCGGCGAACCAAACGCTGCCGTGGCTGGTCGGCGCGCCGGTGCTGGCCGTGCTGTTTTACGGCGCTGCGCGTATCGCCATGTCGCTGCTGGTTCAAATTCGCGAAGGCATGTTTGCGCGCGTGGCGATGCATGCGGTGCGCAAGCTCGCGCTGTCGACGTTCGAGCACATGCACCGGCTGTCGCTGCGGTTCCATCTCGAACGCAAGACCGGTGGACTGACGCGCGTTCTGGAACGCGGGCGGACAGGCATCGAGAACATCAGCCGCATGGCGCTGATGACGCTGATCCCGACGATCGTCGAGTTTCTCATGATCATCGCGGTGTGCGCCTATGAGTTCGACTGGCGCTACATCGTAACCATCGTCGGCATGATCGTGGCGTATCTTTGGTTCACGATCCGTGCGACCGACTGGCGCTTATCGATCCGGCGCGCGATGAACGAAAGCGACACCGACGCCAACACCAAGGCGATCGACAGTCTGCTGAATTACGAGACGGTCAAATACTTCGGCGCCGAGGGCCGGGAAGCGTCGCGCTACGATAAGTCGATGGCCGCTTACGAGAAGGCGAGCATCAAGACCTATACGTCGCTCGCGGTCTTGAACTCGGGGCAGGCGGTCATCTTCACGATTGCGCTGACGATCTGCCTCGTGATGGCGGCGAACGATGTCGTGGCGGGCAAAGACACCGTCGGGCATTTCGCGATGGTGAACCTGCTGATGCTGCAGCTCTTCATGCCGCTGAACTTCATGGGCATGGTCTATCGTGAGATCAAGCAGGGTCTGACCGACATCGAACGCATGATGGAGGTGTTGGAACAGAACCCCGAAGTCGCGGATCGACCGGGCGCGAAGCGGCTCGATGTCTCGGGCGGAGCGATCCGGTTCGATCACGTCCGCTTCGGCTACGATCCTGAGCGCATTATTCTGAAAGACGTGTCGTTCGAAGTGCCGGCGGGAAAGATGGTCGCTATTGTCGGGCCTTCGGGTGCGGGCAAGTCGACGGTCGGACGGCTCTTGCTGCGATTTTACGATGTCACGAGTGGTCGCATTCTGATCGACGGGCAGGATTTGCGCGACGTCACGCAAGCGTCTCTGCGATCTGTCATCGGCGTCGTGCCGCAGGATACGGTGCTGTTCAACGATACGATTTTCTACAACATCAAGTACGGTCGCGCCGATGCGACGGACGACGAAGTCTATGCTGCCGCAAAGCTGGCGCAGATCGACGATTTCGTGCGGACGCTTCCCGACGGTTACGACACGATGGTCGGCGAGCGTGGACTGAAGCTCTCAGGCGGCGAGAAGCAGCGCGTTGCGATTGCGCGCACGATTTTGAAGTCGCCGCCGATCCTGTTGCTCGATGAAGCAACGAGCGCGCTCGACAGCCATACGGAAAAGGAAATTCAGGACGCGCTTGACCGAGTGTCGAAAGATCGGACGACGGTCGTGATCGCGCATCGGCTATCGACCATCGTGCATGCCGACATGATTTTGGTATTCGAGGCGGGGCGCGTCGCGGAGCAAGGCACGCATGCCGAACTGATCGCCAAGAATGGGCTTTATGCGAGCTTGTGGGCGCGTCAGCGGCAAGCGGAGAAAGCGCGGGAAGATCTCGTGCATGCGCTGGAGGAGGCAGGCGAGCTGCCGCCTCGCTCGGGCTCTGATGAAGCCGCGTTGCTGGAACGCGCCGCGCAGGAATAGGAACTTTGATACCGAAGCTGGGCTGGATCCCGGCCTTCGCCGGATGACGGAAGGGTGAGCGATCAGTCTTCGACGATGATCCAGTTGTTGGGGTTCGGAAGTTTCGCGCGCTTCGTTTCGGCTTCGTCGCGGGTTGCGAAACGGATGGCGAGCGGCCGGCCGACGAAGACGTCGCCGTTGCCGAGGTAGGTGTGGCGGTTGCCCGGGGCAACCAGATCGTGCCGCTTTTCTTCAAGCAAATAGGCCATCGGCAATCATCCTTGCGTTTTGCCAAGCGGAGCATAGCGCAACGCCTGCGAAAGTCGCATGGCGTTTGATGATTGTTTAGCCACGAATGAAAAAGCTAACCCCGAGATCTGGGGCCGGGAGACCCATCTCGGGGTTAGCACGAGCTTAGCCTTCGGCCCTTCCAGGAAAACCTCGGGCTCAACTCGATTCCGTTACGGCGTCACCTTCGCGACTTCGGCGTCGAGACGCTGTTTTGCCTTGCCGGTGGCGACGAATGATTTCACGGCGTCAAGGTTGGTCGGCTTGCCGACCTGGATGAGCGCCACCATGCCCATGCCGAAATGGGGCAGGCATTTGAAAACGTAGAGGCCATCTTTTTCGGCTTTGAAAACGACTTCCCTGCTGAACGCGCCTTTCACTTCAGGTACGTCTGCCGGCCAGATGTTCGGCACGCTCTGAGCGTTGTGACCTTTGTCGGTCGGCACGAACTTGATGGTGTCGCCGACTTCGGCCTTCACGAAGCCTGGGACGAAGACCATGGTATTGCCGGCATCGTCTTTGTTGCGCATTTCGATGACGTGTTCGGCGGCGTTCGCGGCATGCGAAGTGGAGACGGCAGCCAGGGCGACGGCAACCGCCATCAAAATTTGATGGGTCTGGTTCATTTGTTTCCTCACCCCGGCCTTTTGTTTACGCAAATCGTATAGAATAGAGGCATTGCTTTCTCAAGCGCCGTTTTGCCGCGCTCTTGCGGTTCACCTTCTTCGGGGGGGGGCGATACGAAACACTTATCCCCGGTTCAGCTGCGAATGTTAGAATTCGCTCCCGTCGTTCGCAGTCGGGACGTGAGCAGGTGAGAAACGATTGAGTACGGATCAATTTCGACAAACGCTTAAGACGGTTCTCGGCGCGCTCTGGCGCGGCACGGTTATCGCCATCTGGACGCTTCGTGAGCTTCTGCGGACGGCGTGGAGTATCGTGCGCGGACCATTGATTGCGGCGCTCAATGTAACGGCGGCGCTGATCATCCTTTTTGAAGAGTGGGGATGGCGGCCACTTTCCAATCTGCTTGGCCGGCTGGCTGAGTTTGCGCCAATCGCGGCATTCGAGCGATTGCTTGCACGCCTGCCGCCCTATGCGGCGCTTGTTGCACTGGTCCTGCCGACGTCGCTGTTGCTGCCGCTGAAGTTCGTGGCGCTCTGGCTGCTCGCCAATGAGCATTTTCTGTCGGCAACTCTGCTGTTCGTCGGCGCCAAGATCGCGTCGACGGCTTTGATTGCTCGCATCTTTCTGCTGGTGAAGCCGGCCCTGATGCAGATCGGCTGGTTTGCGACTCTCTTCAATTGGTTCGTGCCGTGGAAGGATGCTCTTTACGCGCAGATTAGGGCATCGTGGGTCTGGCGCTACGGTCGAGTCGTCAAGGCGCGGGTGGCGGGAGAGGTCCGCAAAGCCTGGGCGGCGGCCCGCCCGAAGGTTGCTGAGATTTGGCGGCGCTGGACCGGGCGCGATCTGCCGTTCTCGCGCGCGACGATCTCTGAGCCGGTGCAAAAGGAGGCTGATTTTTCGTCGAAATGATTCGTCGCTACGGTTGATTAGGTGCCCACTGGTGATGGGAAGTTTTTCCCGAAATCAGTTCTTTCGATCTGCTTACGGCTCGGGACTAGGAGGCGACTGATTGCAATATGGCAACAGCCTTCACTCAGATTGTGGCGGACACGCTGAATTTCAAAATCAAAAGTTGACTGCTTGCGTCAAGTATCTTCAGTTCAGTTTATTGGGCCGGGAGGGAACAGGTTCAATGGCCGGATGGCGCTCGTATCACAGCGCGTCTAACGGCGGCGAAATTGGGGGATGGAATGAGATCGAGTATCGTGCCGGTTTTGGCACTTTTGTCGGTTGCAACGGTCAGCGCAGCTCATGCGGAGGAAAAGCCTGACAACGGCGTGCCGGAGTTTTCGATCGCGCAGGATATGCCCTTTGACGCGGCGCGCGCATCGTTAGCGGCTTCGGGCATCAGGTACGGACTCAACTACACCGGCGAATACTACGATGTGACCTCTGGTGGGCTGTCTCGCGGCTCGACCTACAACGGACTCATCGAGGTCTACACCGATATTGATCTTGAAAGGCTCCTGGGTTGGAAGGGCGCCGCCATCCATGCCAACGCCTTCTATGTTCATGGCGCAGGTCCGACGGCAAAGACGGGCAGCCTCTTCGCCGTCAGCAACCTTGAAGGCTATGAAACCTTTCGACTTGATGAGTTGTGGCTCGAGCAGTCGCTGCTCGACGACAAGTTGAAGGTCAAGATCGGTTCGATCGCTGCCGATACGATGTTCTTCATCAGCGATACGGCCGCTGTGTTTCTCAACGGCACTTTCGGGTGGCCGGGCATTCTGGCTTCGAACACGGTCGCGGGTGGGCCGGGTTATCCGCTGACATCGATGGGCGCGGTCGTCACCTACGCGCCCAACGACAATCTCACGCTTATGGGCGCAGTCTTTAATGGCAGCCCGGCGGATCCGTTTGCCGCAAATCCGCAAAAAGCCAACAACCATGGCACCGATTTCCGGTTCGGAGACGGCGAGCTGATGATCCTCGAGGGTGCCTACAAGTACGATCTGGCAGGTTTGGGCGGTACTGTGAAGGTCGGCGGCTGGAAGCAGTTTAACGCTCCTGAAGGGATCTATACGGACTTCAGAAACGGCGCCTTCGTCAATAGCGACTACGGCATCTACGGTATCATCGATCAGACCATCTATAAGGAAGGCGACGATAAGAGCGTCTCGGTGTTCGGCCGGGTTTCCGGCAGTCCCACGGATCGCAGCCGGATGGATTTCTATTTCGACACGGGCATCCTGTTTGCCGGCTTTGTGCCGGGTCGCGCCAAGGACACTTTCGGAGCAGCATTCGGTTGGGGGCAGATTTCGCAGGATCGCGTGAACACCGATCCGTCGGCGCTGCGGACTTACGAATCGGTTTTGGAACTTAACTACGTCGCTGACCTCAGGAACGGCGTGTCATTGGCTCCCGATTTCCAATATTTTTGGAACCCGGGCGCTGTTGCCGAGGTTGACCATGCAGCTGTGTGGGGCGCACGCCTCAAAATCAGCTACTGAGTTCTCTAAGTTTCGAGTGAATTCTCTCGTCTGACTTGCGCCTCCTAGTGCCGCAGCGCTAGGAGGCTTTTTCATGAGCAGCACCGATAAAGATCTGCGCCCAATCCTGATTGCGGGGCCCACAGCCAGTGGCAAGTCGGCGCTCGCTATGGCGATTGCGGATCATGTTGGCGGCACGATCATCAACGCCGACAGCATGCAGGTCTATCGTGAACTTCGCGTCCTGACGGCCCGGCCGTCAGCAGCTGATGAAGCGCGGGTGCCGCATGCGCTTTACGGTTTCGTGCCAGCGCGAGAAGCCTATTCGGCCGGGCGGTTCGTTCGGGATGCGGCCGCAGCGATTGCGAGCGCTCGGGTGCAAGGGCGAAGGCCTATCGTCGTCGGTGGCACGGGGCTTTACTTCAAGGCGCTGCTGGAAGGGTTGTCGCCTGTTCCAGAAATCAGCGAGGAGGTGCGATCGCATTGGCGGGTCGAGGCAATGCGGCGCGGCGCCGAGGCGATGCATGCGGAGCTTGCGGCGCGTGATGAGGTCATGGCGGCGCGGCTTCAGCCCTCGGACACGCAGAGGATCGTGCGGGCACTCGAAGTGCTGGAGTCTACGGGGCAGTCGCTGGCCGAGTGGCAAGCCCTGAAGGGCGCGCCGGTGCTGAATGAACGCGAAACGGTACGTTTGGTCGTTCGTGTCGACAGGGCAGAGCTTCATGCCCGGGCGGATGCGCGGTTCACTCAGATGATGCGGGAGGGGGCGCCGGCGGAGGTTCAAGCTTTGTCCGCTCTGCAACTTGACGCCGGGTTGCCGGCGATGCGGGCGATTGGCGTCCGGCCGTTGATCGGTGTGTTGCGCGGTGAAATGACCGTCGAAGAGGCGGTGGCGGCGTCGCAAGCGGAGACCCGGCAATACATAAAAAGGCAGGAAACTTGGCTCAAAAGTCGTATGATTGCGTGGAAGACTATTGAAACGAAATATATGGAAAGTTTTGAGCGAGATATTTTCGCATTTATTCAGCGTTAGCGTTGACCAAATAGGGTCGCACGCTTAGGTTCCCCGCACTTTCGAGATGAAGGCGGGAGGAAAGCCCGCAGAGGAGTTCTACGATGGCACGCACGATGACCGGCGCGGAGATGGTGTTGACTGCGCTGGCTGACCAAGGCGTCGAGTTCGTTTTCGGCTATCCGGGCGGCGCCGTTCTGCCGATCTATGACGAGCTTTTCCAGCAGGAGAAGGTCCGCCACATTCTGGTTCGCCAGGAAGGTGGCGCGCTGCATGCTGCGGAAGGGTACGCGCGTTCGACGGGCAAGGTCGGCGTCTGCCTCGTGACGTCGGGGCCCGGTGCCACCAATGCGGTGACGGGCCTTGCCGATGCGCTCATGGATTCCATCCCGCTCGTGTGCATCACCGGGCAGGTGCCGACGCACCTCATCGGCAACGATGCTTTTCAGGAATGCGATACGGTCGGCATCACGCGGCCGTGCACGAAGCACAACGTGCTGGTGAAGAACGTCAACGATCTGGCGCGTGTGCTGCACGAGGCGTTCCATATCGCGCGCACGGGCCGTCCGGGTCCGGTTGTCGTCGATATTCCGAAAGATGTGCAGTTCGCGACGGGTAACTACGTCGGTCCGTCCAATATCCAGCACAAGACCTACCGGCCGAAGCTGAAGCCGGAACAGCAGTCCGTGCGCGAAGCGATCGATCTGATCGCGAGCGCCAAGCGGCCGGTGTTCTATACGGGCGGCGGCGTCATCAACTCTGGCCCGAAGGCGAGCCAGCTGTTGCGCGAATTCGTGCGACTGACGGGCTATCCGATCACGTCGACGCTGATGGGGCTCGGCGCTTATCCGGCATCCGACAAGCAGTGGCTCGGCATGCTCGGCATGCACGGCACCTACGAAGCCAATCTGGCGATGCACGATTGCGACGTGATGATCAACATCGGTGCGCGCTTCGACGATCGCATCACCGGCCGAGTCGATGCATTCTCGCCGAACTCGAAGAAGATCCATGTCGATATCGACCCGTCGTCGATCAACAAGAACATCATGGTCGATATTCCGATCATCGGCGACTGCGCTTACGTGCTCGAAGACATGCTGCGTGTCTGGAAGGCGAAGGCACCGATCCTCGATAAGTCTGCACACAAGACATGGTGGAAGCAGATCGAAGGCTGGCGCGCCAAGAAGTCGTTGTCTTACAAGAATTCCAAAGACATCATCATGCCGCAATATGCGTGTCAGCGGCTCAATGAGCTGACGAAGAATCGCGACACGTATTTCACGACCGAGGTCGGGCAGCATCAGATGTGGGCGGCGCAGTTCTTGAACTTCGAAGAGCCCAATCACTGGATGACGTCAGGAGGTCTCGGCACGATGGGCTATGGATTGCCTGCTGCGATCGGCGTACAGCTTGCGCATCCAAAGTCGCTCGTGATCGACGTTGCGGGCGATGCGTCGATCCTGATGAATATTCAGGAGTGTTCGACGGCGGTTCAGTACCGTTTGCCAGTCAAGGTGTTCATTATGAACAACGAGTACATGGGCATGGTGCGCCAGTGGCAGCAGCTTCTGCACGGCAATCGTCTGTCGGAAAGCTACACCGAAGCTTTGCCGGACTTCGTGAAGCTTGCCGAAGCCTACGGCTGGACTGGCATGCGTTGTGAGCATCCCGCCGATCTCGACGATGCTATAAACGAGATGATCAACACCAAAGGCCCCGTGATCTTCGATTGCCGGGTCGCAAAGCTTGCAAATTGTTTCCCGATGATTCCATCGGGGAAGGCCCATAACGAGATGCTCCTCGGCGAGAATACGGAAGAAGAAGTCGAGAACGCTATCGGCGACGAAGGAAAGGTGCTGGTTTGAGAAAGCACGGGGGAACAGGTTTCGGAATTTTCAGCGCCGTCATCG
Source organism: Pseudomonadota bacterium (assembly GCA_018242255.1). Taxonomy (GTDB): domain Bacteria; phylum Pseudomonadota; class Alphaproteobacteria; order Rhizobiales; family Hyphomicrobiaceae; genus Hyphomicrobium_B. The sequence goes on from JAFECH010000374.1 coordinate 10,187, forward strand.
CGGTTTTCGTGATGACGCTCGTCGCCATGCCGGGAGTGTCGGCTGCCAAGCAAACCTGGGACCACGTCGCCAACATCAAAGATGCAGCACGGCGCCTCGGCGCACTGCATCAGCGTGAAGGCTCGGCGGGTGTCCTGAAGTTTCTGGATGCCTGCTACCGGACGCAGATGCTTGCCAGCGAGTACTCGCCGGGGCTCGAGTCGTGCCTGGCCCAGGACTACATGCACAGCCAGGTGCTGGCGCAGATCTATGCCCGCATTCCGCAGGCAGACCGCGTTCGCATGGGAACACCTGCGCCAGAAGACATCGCGCGCGGCATGGGTGCGCGGTTCGTCGCGGCGTTCCGGCAATACAAGATTTCGACCAAGCAGGCCGAGGCGCTCAAGAAGATGATCGACAAAGACGGCATGCCGATCTTTCTCAAGGCTGTGTTTCCGCCGAAAAAGAAGGGCGATGACAGCGACGATGCACAAGGCGGCGGCCAATAACGATGTTGAAGCTCGTCATTGGCAATAAGCTCTATTCGTCGTGGTCGCTTCGGCCGTGGATGGTGTTGTCTCACTTCGCGATTCCGTTCGAGGAGGAGATCATTCCGCTTCGAACGCCCGATAGCCGCGGGCGGATGCTTGAGTTTTCGCCTTCCGGAAAAGTACCGACGCTGATCGATGGCGACGTGACGGTGTGGGAAAGTCTCGCGATCATCGAGTATCTGGCGGAGAAGTTTCCGGATCTCGCCATCTGGCCACGCAATAGCAATGCGCGAGCGCATGCGCGTGCCGTTTCCAATGAGATGCATTCGGGCTTTCAAGCCTTGCGGCAAGCCTGCCCGATGCATCTGGGTGCGCGCTTCGCGACACCGGAGATCACCGAACCGCTGCAGGCGGCGATCGATCGGGTCGAAGACATCTGGTCGGAAGCGCGCAATCGTTTCGGCGGCGGACAACCGTTTCTGTACGGCGCGTTTTCGGCGGCGGATGCCATGTATGCGCCGGTCGTGACGCGCTTCGACAGTTATCAAATTCCCGTCCGGGAGGCGACGCGCGCCTATATGGATGCGGTGCTGGCGCATCCGCCGTTCGTCGCCTGGCGCGATGCGGCGCATGCCGAGCCGTGGAGCATTCCTGACTACGCTGCCGGCCACACCCTCGTTGAAAGTTTTGTTTGAGAACATAGAGACCGACGATGTCCGAACCTTTGAAGCAGTCGCACTATCCGAGCCCCTCCCGTTCGCAGGAGATCGTTTCGCGGACGCTGTCCGTCGTCGTCGACAACGAGCCGGGCGTGCTGGCGCGAGTCATCGGCCTGTTTGCTGGTCGCGGTTACAATATCGAGTCGCTGACGGTGACCGAGGTGGAGCATGAGCGGCATCTGTCGCGCATCACCATCATCACCAACGGCACACCGGCCGTCATCCAGCAGATCAAGACGCAGCTCGAACGCCTCGTGCCGGTTCACCGCGTTCGCGACCTGACGGAGGAAGGCGCCTCGATCGAACGCGAACTCGCACTCGTGAAAGTCGGCGGCAAGGGCGACAAACGCATCGAAGCGTTGCGGCTCGCCGAGATCTTCCGGGCGAAGGTCGTCGATACGTCGATTGAACATTTCGTATTCGAAGTCACCGGCAAGTCTTCGAAGATCGAGACGTTCATTCAGCTGATGTCGGAGCTCGGGCTGGTCGAAGTTTCCCGTACCGGCATCGCGGCGATCGGCCGTGGCGCTGCGAGCTGAATTCCTTTCCTGCGGCGGCAGTTTCCTTTTTCGATCAGGACGCGCAGCCGGTTTGCCGTGCTGGTGAAGAGCGATGTCTCACGAACTTTTCCTGTCACTTCTTGTGTTCGCATTCGTATCGGCGATGACACCCGGACCAAACAACACGATGTTGCTCGCGTCCGGCGTCAACTTCGGTTTTTTGCGAACGCGTGCGCACATTCTCGGTGTCGTGATCGGCTTTACCATCTTGCTGCTGGCGATCGCGCTGGGCGTTGGCCGGCTGCTCGTTCTGGTTCCCGGCCTCTATTCCGCTCTTCGTATCGTCAGTATCGCCTATCTGCTTTGGCTAGCGTGGCGCATCGGAAGTGCCGGTGCGACCGATCCGATCGTCGGTGAGGACGCGAAGCCGATGACCTTTCTGGAGGCGGCCTTGTTCCAATGGGTCAATCCGAAGGCCTGGATGGTGTGCCTCAGCATCGCAGCGAACTACATCAAGCCGGATAATCTCTGGGCGGATCTTGCGACGCTTGCGACCGTGATCACGATTGTGTCGACCATTTCGGCTTCGAGTTGGGCGTTCTTCGGCACGTCGCTGCGTCCGCTTCTTAAGGACGAGAGATCCATGCGCATTTTCAACGTCGTCATGGCGGTGGCGCTCGTCGCGTCGCTGTGTCCCATCGTGAAGGAGATGATCTGAAGGTTCGAGGGCGCGATTTGGGTTAATTTCGCTATGCAGCATGGGCGAAAGGCTGCGGTGAAATATCCGAGTTTCGGCTCTTCGGTAGCAGTCGCGAGCCGTTGAATCCTCGATCCGATGTCTGTAGGTTCCGCCCAGATTTCAGGGCGCCCGGTTTTACAACCGTCCGGGCCGCCATTGCTTTCAACCCAGCCCGAATGTCGATTTCGACCGGGGAACCCGAGAGGCCGCCCATGCGCGTCTATTACGATCGTGATGCCGACATCAACCTCATCAAATCAAAGAAGGTCGCTATTGTCGGCTATGGCAGCCAGGGACATGCGCACGCGCTGAACCTCAAAGATTCCGGTGTGAAAGACATCGTCATCGCGCTGCGCAAAGGTTCGCCGTCTGCGAAGAAGGCCGAGCAGGCCGGTCTCAAGGTCATGGAAGTGGCGGACGCCGCGAAGTGGGCCGACGTCATCATGATGCTGACTCCTGACGAGTTGCAGGCCGACATCTACAAGGACCATCTCGAGGCCAACATGAAGAAGGGCGCGGCACTGCTGTTCGCGCACGGCCTCAATGTGCACTTCAATCTGATCGAGCCGCGCGATGATCTCGACGTCGGCATGGTCGCGCCGAAGGGTCCGGGACATACGGTTCGCGGCGAATACCAGAAGGGTGGCGGCGTGCCGTGCCTCGTCGCGGTGCATCAGGACAAGAGCGGCAACGCGCTCGATCTGTTCCTGTCGTATGCGTCGGCGATCGGTGGCGGCCGTTCGGGCGTGATCGAGACGACGTTCAAGGAAGAATGCGAAACGGATCTGTTCGGCGAGCAGGCTGTGCTGTGCGGCGGTCTCGTCGAGATGATCCGCGCCGGTTTCGAAACGCTGGTCGAGGCGGGCTATGCGCCGGAGATGGCGTATTTCGAGTGCTTGCACGAAGTGAAGCTGATCGTCGACCTTATCTATGAGGGCGGCATCGCCAACATGAACTACTCGATCTCGAATACGGCCGAGTACGGTGAATACAAGACCGGTCCGCGAATCGTCACGCCGGAGACCAAGGCGGAGATGAAGCGCGTGCTCGCCGACATTCAGACGGGCCGCTTCGTGCGTGACTGGATGCTCGAATGCAAGGCCGGCCAGCCGAACTTCAAGGCGACCCGGCGAATCAACGACGCGCATCAGATCGAAGACGTCGGAGCCAAGTTGCGGGGCATGATGCCTTGGATCGGCAAGAACAAGCTGGTGGACAAGGGCAAGAACTAATCTTCGGCGCGTTTTCACGCGCTGGGACGAAAAAAACGCGGTGGCCGTCCTGGCCGCCGCGTTTTTTGTTGAGAATTGATCCGTCGGTTGTGGATGGCTCCACGTTCGCGAGCACGGACGACTGAATTGGGATGTGGGGATGATGTATACGGAACCGACCCGCACTGCCGCGCTCTTGGGGAGGGTTTACGTGCGGCAGCGCGGGTGGTCCACGTCATTTCCAACCTCTGCCCTTGCGGGCACAGGCTGGGACTAACGCGGGCGGCAGAGGAGCGGGGACCTCTGCCGCCCGTTTCCGAATACTGCCGCATACGCGGCATCTTCGGATTTGAAGGGGCTCTGACGCAGCGCGACCGCTGCGTGAGCCCGATGGAGTTTCCATCGGGCGGCAGATGATCCCATCGGGCACCTCACCGCTTTCTAACCCTGGTGCAACACCAGGACTTTAAACCGGCTCAGAGGTGCTGGGAGATCTTGACTGTCGCCCCCCAGCGACGCTGTCGTTAACGGTATATGGCTGTCGAATCTTGGCCGCGTCATGACGAAACTTGGCTCAACAAAAGGCCGAAGTGAATTTCTGCGAAAAGAGTGGGACGCCGAAATCGGTCTGAATATCGGCGCGTTGAGCATTTGAATTTGCATGATGGTGTCGCTCTTCAGTTTTAATCAAACCGAGACTTAATTGTGGCTGCCGGCCTGTGGCTTCGTCAGGCCGGCTTATCGCGAAGGTCAGAATGCAGGATATGTCCGAAGGCGGCTTTCCCCGCGAAAACGGCGTGAAAGTCGCATCGAATTGCGTGCTGAAGGCAATCGAGGGTACCTGGCCCTTTGCGGAGCAATACGCAGCCGAGATCGAGGCCAATTGGGAAAAGGCGAAAGCCTTCAATTCAAATTACTTCAACGGCGTCGTTTATCTGACGAAAGACGCTTGGCTCGTCGGCAGCGAAATTCACGCCACGCTTATTCGGACCGATTTCAAAAGCTATCTCTATTGGCGAGGGCAGGGGTTCCCGGACGCCGGCGTAATCGACGGCTTTGGTTCGGCGCTCATTCGCTCGTCGGACGGTAATTTTATGCTGATCCTGCAGCGGCCCGGGAACGTCAATCACGGCTTTGCCTATCTGCCCTCGGGCTTCATTGATCAGAACGACGTTCTTTCGGATGGTTCGATCGACATCGGCCGCAGCGTCGAACGCGAGGTCGATGAGGAAATCGGAGAGGCCGGAAGCAGTCTGCAGCGCGAAGAAGGCTTCATCGTCGCGCGGGTGGGCGTGCACCTGTGCATGGCCGTGCCGTTCTATCTGCCGATGACATCGCAAGAGTTTGTCTCTCGGGTTGCGTACCATAATGAGACCACTGACGATGCCGAGATCGAGACCGTCGTTCCGATCGGTCATCTGGACGATCTGGCGCCGCTCAAGGTTCTTCCGCATGCGCGCGCGTTGCTCGAAGCACTTTTGGTCGCGCGTTAAACGTCTTTCCGATGAGAAAAAGGGCTTGGCGCAGGCAAAACCTTGCCGCATGGTGCCGCCGCTCGCGCGGGGTTTGGCTGCGCAGCCGATAGCGGGGAGACCGGCGGGTGGCGCTTACCTATCACGTTCTTGATGTTTTCACGGAGCGGCCGTTCGGCGGCAATCCATTAGCGGTGGTTCTCGGCGCCGATCATTTGAGCGCCGCTGAAATGCAGACCATCGCCCGCGAGTTCAATCTCTCCGAAACGGTCTTCGTTCTGGCGTCGACGAGCCCAGGTCACACGGCGCGTATTCGTATCTTCACGCCAAGTCGCGAATTGCCATTCGCCGGTCATCCGACGATCGGAACGGCGATCCTGCTGGCGGAGTTGCGCGCGCCGCTCGGTAACGGCCAAGGCGATGCGATCATCGCGCTCGAAGAGGAAGTCGGCAGCATTCGCGTCGGCGTTCGCATGCGCGCCGGTGGTGCATCGTTCGGCGAGTTCGATGCGCCGAAGGTCACCAATCCGATCGAGTCGCTGTCCGAACCGGAGCAGATCGCCGCGTCGGTCGGGCTTATACCGGCGGAGATCGTATTTGAAAATCACAAGCCGACGCTGATCCGTGGCGTTCCGGCTTTCGCGTTCGTGCCTGTCGCCAATCTCGAAGCCATGGCTAAAGTGCGCGTCTCGCCGCAGCATTGGGCACGCGCCTTCACGGATCGTGGCGTCATGGGCGTTTATCTCTACACGCGGCAGTGCGTGCGGACGCAATCGGCGTTTCATGCGCGCATGTTCGCGCCTGATATTGGCGTGCCGGAAGATCCGGCGACGGGATCGGCGGCTGCGAGCTTCGCCTATGTCGTCCAGGGCTTCGATGCGCTGCCCGACGGCACCCACAAGCGAGCGATCGAGCAAGGTTTTGAGATGGGGCGGCCGAGCGCCATTTCGCTGACAATGACGGTTGCGCGCGGCAAGCTCGATGGCGTTCGCATCGGCGGATACGCAGTGCGGGTCGCCGAGGGCGTACTGAAGATCTGAGCGCTTTGTTATCCTGGGCTTTATGCCGAGGATCCGTTTTGACGGGGACGGTGGCGTTCCATGGATCCTCGGGACGAGCCCGAGGATGATAGTGATGGAGGGCGGCGGTGATACCTGCCCTCACAATCCCCTTACGCCAACCCCTTCCCCAGCATCAGCGGCTCGGCCGCACCATGCGGAGAAGCGTGTTGTCCTTCAGCACGTAGTGGTGGAACAGCGCGGCGACGGCGTGGAGGCCGATGACGTAATAAAGAGCGTTGCCGATGAACTCGTGGATTTCTTCCAGATTGTGGCCGAGGGCTTTATCCTCACCGACGATTGGCGGCAGTGAAAGCCCGTAAAAGGGCACCGAGTGACCGTCCGCGCTGACCATGGTCCAGCCAAGCAAAGGCATGCCGATCATTGCGGCGTAAAGGATGAAATGGGTCAGGTGTGAGACGGCGGTCTGCCATACTGCCGGACGAGGCGTGATCGGCGGCGTGCCGTTCTGCGCTCGAATGCCGATGCGGACAATGACCAGCAGCAGCACCGTGATGCCGAGCATCATGTGAATTGAGGCGAGGAGCGCGCGCGTCTCGCTGCCCTTGGGATAGTAGCCCTTCAACTCGATGGCGGTGAAAACGGCCGCGATCAATAATGCCATGATCCAGTGCAGCGCGATTGCTGCCGGAGTGTAGCTTCTAGAGTTGACTGGCGAATTTGTGGCGACGGTCACGAGAGAGGCTCCATGAAACCAATTCGGCTATACCTGCCCGTAAGCGCTCGGGCCGAATTGAGGCTGATCAATGTTGGAAACATTTCAAAATTGGCTAACTCCACGTTAGCCAACGATTAAACTCTTCAAATCCGTCTCAGCGCCCATTTTTTCCGGTTTCAGCCGCGCGACGGTCGGACAGCTTGATTTTAGGGGGGCAGATCGGTTATTGACGCCGAACTGGACCTTTGGCCGGTTTTCTTGGATCAATTGCCGTTATGGCCCGCGCGACCGATACCGCCGTTGCTTTTGCGCCGCTTTCGAGCCCGCGCGGGGGATCTTTTGCGCCCAAGCTCCTGCTTTCGCTTCTCCTTACCGGCCCCTGGGCCGCATGACGCCCGGCTGTCCGCCGGGTTGGTGCCCAGGGGATTGGACGGCCAGGACTTCGAAATTGAGAGCGATCAGAGGCGAGCCCCAGAGGTCGCCCGGCAAAGGATGAAATGCAATGACGTCCCCAAGCAAAGGCGCTGCAGCCGAACAGCAGCGCGATGACGACAAGATCATCGTTTTTGATACAACTCTGCGCGACGGCGAGCAGTGCCCCGGCGCGACGATGACGTTCGAGGAAAAGCTCCAGGTCGCCGAGCTTCTCGATTCGATGGGCGTCGACGTCATCGAAGCGGGTTTTCCGATTGCGTCGGAAGGCGATTTCGAGGCGGTGACGGAAATCGCGAAGCTCGCCAAGCAGTCGGTGATCTGCGGCCTGGCGCGCGCGAACTTCAACGATATCGACCGAGCCGGCGAAGCGATCAAGCCAGCGAAGCGTGGCCGTATTCATACCTTCATCGGCACGTCGCCGCTGCATCGTCAGCATCAGCTCCAGCTCACGCAGGAGCAGGTCTATGAGCGTGTCGTCGCGTCAGTGACGCGGGCGCGCGGCTACACCGACGACGTCGAGTGGAGCGCGATGGACGCGACGCGCACCGAGCATGATTATCTGTGCCGCGTCGTCGAAGCGGCGATTAAAGCAGGCGCGACGACGATCAATATTCCCGACACCGTCGGCTACGCGCTGCCGGAGGAATATTTCGATCTCATCATGATGCTGAAGACGCGCGTTCCCGGCATGGACAAGGTCGTGATCTCGACCCATTGCCATGACGACCTGGGACTCGCGGCGGCGAACTCGTTGGCGGGAATTCGCGCCGGCGCGCGGCAGATCGAATGCACGATCAATGCGGTCTCGGCGAGCGTGCAGGCAACGCGGCGCTGGAAGAGATCGTAATGGCGATCCGCACGCGCCACGACTTGCTCTCCTATCATACCGGCATCAAGTCCGAGATGCTGTCCCGGGCCTCGAAGCTCGTGTCTGCGGTCACGAATTTCCCGGTGCAGTACAACAAGGCGATCGTCGGCCGGAATGCGTTCGCGCATGAAAGCGGCATCCATCAGGATGGCGTTTTGAAGAACACCGAGACCTACGAGATCATGACGCCGGAGTCGGTTGGGGTCTCGAAGTCGTCGCTCGTCATGGGCAAGCACTCGGGCCGGGCCGCGTTCAAGTCGAAGCTGAAGGAACTGGGCTACAGCCTCGGCGACAACGCGATGGAAGACGCCTTCAATCGCTTCAAGGCGCTCGCCGATCGCAAGAAGCACATCTATGACGAGGACATCGAGGCGCTGGTCGATGAGGGCGTCGCGCACATGAACGACGCCGTGAAGGTGACGGCGTTGACGGTGATCGCCGGAACGATGGGTCCGCAGACGGCAACGCTGACGCTCGATATCGATGGCCAGTCCAAGACGGTGCAGGCCGTTGGCAATGGACCTGTCGATGCAACCTTCAATGCCATCAAGCAGCTGTTGCCGAATAACGCGCGTCTCGCGCTCTATCAGGTGCACGCGGTGACGGAAGGCACGGATGCCCAAGCTGAAGTTTCGGTGCGGCTCGAAGAGGAAGGCCGCGCCGTAACAGGGCGATCGGCCGATCCCGATACTCTGGTCGCGTCGGCACGTGCCTACGTCGCAGCGCTTAACAAACTTGTCGTTAAACGGCAGAAAACCGCTCAGGCGCAGCAGGCGTTCTAAGCAAAAGCCCGATTTTGGTCGGACTTTCGTCGGGGCAGCGTGCCACAATCGTCGCACGCTACCCCGCCGTCGTTTCTCTGTGTATGAACATGCCGTGACCGGTAACCATTCGGGCACTCCAGTCGTCCTTGATGGCGGGCGACCTTGATTAACGCCGTACGTCCCATAAGCTGGGCGACATGAAGTGGGCCGGATTCACGGGATGTTTGGTTTAGGTGTCAAAAGAGCTTTCTCCGACAGCATTGCCATCGATCTCGGCACCGCCAACACGCTCGTTTTCGTCGCCGGTCGCGGGGTGATCTTGAACGAGCCTTCGGTGGTCGCCATTCGTTCGCGTGGCGGCGTACGAGAAGTGCTTGCTGTCGGCGAGAAGGCGAAGCAGATGCTTGGGCGAACACCGGAAAGCATCGAGACGATTAGGCCGCTGCGCGACGGCGTCATCGCAGATTTTGTGGCCACGGAAGAAATGCTGCGGCAGTTCATCGGCCGCACGAAATCAATCGTCGAATTCATTCGGCCGCGCATTTTGATTTGCGTGCCGGCAGGCGCTACGCCCGTCGAGCGGCGCGCGGTCTATGAAACTGCGATGCTGGCGGGTGCGCGGAAAGTCTATCTGGTCGAAGAACCTGTGGCGGCGGCGATCGGTGCTGGGCTGCCGATTGACGAGCCTAAGGGTTCGATGGTCGTCGATATCGGCGGCGGTACGACGGACGTCGCGGTTCTCTCGCTCGGCGGCGTGGTGCAGGCCAGCTCGATCCGATGCGGGGGCAATGCGATGGACGAAGCCATCGTGCGCTATGTCCGGCGCCGCCATCAGCTGCTGATCGGCGAAGCGAACGCCGAGCGGATCAAGATCGAAGCTGGTTCAGCGTCGCGCGTCGTCAATGGCGAGACGGCCGAGATCGTTATTCGCGGCCGCGAGATCCGCGAGGGCAAACCCAAGACGGTCACTCTCAGTCCGCAGGATATCGCGGAGGCCCTTGAGCCGCCGATCGAGAAAATCGCTGAGTTCATCCAACACACAATTGAGGATCTTCCGGCCGAGATTTCGACTGACATTTGCGAGCGTGGGATTCACTTGTCGGGAGGCGGATCGAAGCTGGCAAAGCTCGATCAAGAACTCGAACGGCGGATCGGCGTCAAAATTCATATGCCGGACCAGCCGGAGCAATGTGTGATCGCTGGATCGGCAGCCATCCTGGAAGCGCTCAAGGAGCGCGAGCATCTTTTGATCAAGCCCTGAGTTTGATCGACGTTTGTATTTGAGAGCGGCGGAACCCTTTATGACGCGCCTCAAGGACGGTCATATTTACTTCGGGCGTGGCGATGGCGCTGCGCCCCGACGGCGCTTGCGCCCACTGCTTCTTTTGCTCATGTTCGTTTCAACGGCGCTGATGCTGCTGAGCCGTCTCGATCACAGCATGTTGGGTGACGTGCGCTGGCAGATCGCCTCGTGGATGACGCCTGTGTTCAAGACCGCAATGATCCCGGTCGAGCCGATCCGGGAAATGGGACACGCGATCTCGACGCAGGTTTCGCTGCCGGACGAAGTGGAACGTTTGCGGAAAGAGAACCAGAAACTTAGCAGCTGGGAATGGCGCGCGCGCCAGCTCGAAGCCAAGCTTGCGGATATCGAAGCGATTGCGAAAGTCGTTCCGGAGCAGAAACTCGATTTCATTACGAGCCGGGTGATTGCCGATTCCAGCGGGGCGTTCGTGCACAACGTCACCATTGATGCCGGCAGCGCGCGCAAAGTGAAGTGCGGCTATCCGGTCGTGAATGCAGATGGGCTGATCGGGCGCGTTGTCGATATCGGCCCCAACGCGGCACGCGTGTTGTTGGCCACAGATCTCAATAGCCGCATTCCCGTCGTCGTCGGACCGAAGGCCGTCCGTGCGATCATGGCGGGCGATAACAGCTCGCGTCCGCGGCTGATCTATATTCCCGACGGCGCAAAAATTTCGCCAGGTGATGACGTTTCGACGTCGGGGCAGGGGGGATTATTCCCCGTCGGGCTGCGTCTCGGCGTCGTCGCAGGTGACAACATACAGAAGCCTCGCGTGGCGCTGCGTGCCAACCTCGACCGTCTGGATTACGTCAGCGTTCTTTTCTATGATGATCCGTCCGCGCATCTGACCGACGATCTCATGAACGGCAAGGGCGCAAGCGACAGCACAGGCGCGGCGCCGAAAACGTCCGAGAGGGCGGGTCCATGAGGTGGCTGCGGTTCCTGTTGCCGGTCGCCTCGGTCGCGGCGCTGACGATCGTCGCTATCCTGCCGTGGGGGTTGCCGACTGCGGACCGCTTCGTGCTGCCGCTGTTGCCGGTCGTCGCCATCTATTGTTGGACGCTCGACAGAGACGCATGGCTGCCCGAATGGAGCGTCTTTCTTGCCGGTCTTCTGCTTGATGTGCTGACGCAGGGGCCGCTTGGATATTGGGCGCTCGTCTATCTCGTCGCCTATGTCGTTGCGGTTTACTGTTCCCGCTTCGATGTCGACACGACGGCGCAGCGGCTGGCGCTTTTTACTGGCGCGATTGTCTTCGTGACACTCTTCGCTTGGCTTGCCGCGTCGGCGTATTTCATCGCGTTTCTCGATGCTGAACCTTATGTGCGTGGTGCCGGTGTCGCGGTATTGGCGGCGGCGATCATCACGCTTTTGCGTCGCGTTGCGAGATCAGCCGGAGTGCCCGCTCGTCCCGTCCGACTGACGCGGAGGGATTGATGGCCGATCAATCCGACGAAGATTTAACACGTAAGAGCCAATTCACGCGACGGTCGGTGCTGCTTGGGTGCGCGCAGGCGGCCGGGTTCGGGTTGATCGGCTGGCGCCTCTATGACCTGCAGGTCGCGAATGCGCGACGTTACGCGCCGATGGCTGAAGACAACCGCCTTAACGTCCAGGTGCTGACGCCAAAGCGCGGACGCATTCTCGATGCATTCGGACGCGTTCTTGCTGACAACGAAGAGTTGTTTCGCGTGACGATCACACCGGCTCTGGCGAAGGATGTCGGCGCCGTCCTGCAACGTGTCGGGCAGATCGTGCCGCTGACGAACGACCGCATCTCGCGGATCGTCGCTCGTACGCGCAAGCAGAACCGCAATCTGCCGACCACGATTGCGTCTGATTTGTCATTCGAGCAGGTGGCGAAGCTCAATCTTTATGCGCCGAGCCTTCCCGGCGTTAAGACCGACTTCGCGTGGCGCAGACGTTACCGAGACGGCGCGGCGCTGAGCCATGTGGTCGGCTTCGTCGGCAGCGTCGAACGGTTCGGCATCGACGATGATGCCGTGATCCGTATTCCCGATATCCGCATCGGCAAGAGCGGCGCCGAGCAGGGCTTTGACGCCGCGCTACGCGGCACGGCAGGCACGCAGAAATCCGAAGTCGATGCGCGCGGACGGGTGGTGCGGAATATAGAGACTGTCGATCCGATCGCCGGCAAGGATGTGCGTCTTGCGCTCGATGGCGAGCTGCAACGGCGCGTCGTCGAACGCATGCAGCGTGATGGGCTGGCATCCGTCGTTGTGCTCGATATCGCGACGGGGGAGATCCCGATCATGGCATCGGTGCCGGGCTTTGATCCGGCGCAAATTGCGAGCGGCATATCGGAGGCCGATTGGACGAAGCTCTCCGCGTCCGACGACAAGCCGCTGCTCAATCGGGCGGTCGCCGGTCTTTATACGCCCGGCTCGACGTTCCTCATCGTTACGGCGTTGGCGGCGCTCGACGCCGGCGTCGTCTCGCTCGACGAGCGTGTCACATGTAACGGCCGATACGAATACGGCGGACAGATCTATCGCTGCTCCAATCCGAAGGGACACGGAAACGTCAACCTGCAGGACGCCATCAGCGCATCGTGCGAGGTGTTCTTTTGCGAGATGTCGGCACGGCTCGGGATCAAGCGGATTGCGGCCGCGGCGCGAGCCATGGGGTTGGGCGCCACGAACAACATCGGGCTTGCCGACGAGAAGGCCGGTATCGTCCCGGATCGCGATTGGAAACGGGGCAATCTCAACGCCGGATGGCTCGGCGGCGAGACGTTGCTGACGGGGATCGGCCGTGGCTATCTGCAGGTGACGCCGCTGCAACTGGCCGTCGTCGCGGCGCGGATGGCGAGCGGTCGAGCCGTCGCGCCGGTTTTGCGTCTGCCAGAGGATCCGGCGTCGCGTCAGGCCGATGCATTTTCCGGTTTGCCGTTTCGTGCGGAGGCGTTCGAGCCCGTGCGCCGCGGAATGACGGCTGCCGTCAACGATGCGAAGGGATCGGCGACTGCGGCGCGGCTCGGCAACGCTCTCGTGGCGGGCAAGACTGGGGTTTCCGAGATTGGTGCACGCTCGACGGATAATGCCGACCGGTCGAAGCGTAATCACGCGCTATTCGTCGGATACGAGCCTGTGGATGCGCCGCGCTACGCAATTGCCACTGTTATCGAGCATGCGTCCGACAGCACGGCGGCGGCAGTGCTCGCGCGCGATGCCCTATCGCTGATCATCGCTCGAGACGATCACGATCGGAATAAATCCGGCGCCGATGGCCGTGCGTTCCCGCGCGACGGGCGCACCCAGGAGGCGGGATAATGGAAACGATTTATTCCGCGTGGAATACCGGCCAGCCGCTGCGCATCGGCTCCAAGCTTTTGCGCATCCATTGGCCCGTGATCGCCACGGTGTGCCTGCTCGCCGGGATTGGCACGGCGACGCTTTATTCCGTGTCAGGCGGCTCGTTTGTGCCGTGGGCGGAGCGGCATACGCTGCGCTTTCTCGTCATGCTCGCCGTCGTCGTCATCATGGCGACGGTGCGCCTCGAAGTCTGGATGAAGCTCGCTTATCCGGTTTATGCGTTGACCCTGCTGACGTTGGCTCTTGTGCCTTTCTTCGGCGTCGAAGCGCTCGGCGCAAAGCGCTGGATCGGGGCTGGCGCGATCTCGTTTCAGCCATCCGAGTTGATGAAGCTCGCCTTGGTGGCCGCGCTCGCGCGCTATTACATGTGGCTGCCGCAGGAAAACGTGCGGCGCGTGCGGTATATTCTTATTCCGCTGGCGATGATCGGCATTCCGGTGCTGCTGACGTTGCAGCAGCCAGACCTTGGCTCCGCAGCGCTGTTTCTAGTGTTGGGGCTGTCGCTGATGTTTCTAGCCGGTGTGCCGCTACGCTATTTCGCGCTGGGCGCCATCCTGGCCGTTGCGGCGATGCCGGCGATCTGGTCGGGCATGCACGACTATCAGAGGCGGCGCATCGAGGTCTTCCTCAATCCAGGCATGGATCCGCTTGGCGCCGGCTATCACATCATGCAGTCGAAAATCGCGCTGGGCGCGGGCGGCATCGCAGGCTCGGGGTTCATGCACGGCACGCAAAGCCGGCTCGATTTCGTACCGGAGAAGCACACCGATTTCATTGCCAGCATCATCGGCGAGGAGTGGGGCTTCACGGGTATGATGCTGCTTATCGCGATCTATGCCGCGCTCATTCTGATGATGATGGTGATGGCGCGCCGGTGCGAAAACCGTTTCGCGCGATTGGCTATTGCGGGCTCGGCGATGACGTTCTTCATTTACGTCTTCATCAACCTGGCGATGGTTACGGGCCTCGTGCCGGTCGTCGGCATTCCGCTGCCGCTCGTATCCTACGGCGGAACCTCGATGACGACGCTGATGATCGGGCTCGGCATTGCGATGTCGGCCTATGTGCACGGGCGTGACGGACGGCGCTAAAAACTGCCAGTCTGCCGTACGGATCGGGCCGGTGGTCAGGCAAAAAAGTCCTATTTCCTCAATCGCGTGGTGAATGTGGGGGAGGGGGGTGGACAGGGCCCGC
>JAFECH010000375.1 GCA_018242255.1 Pseudomonadota bacterium
CACCAGTTCTTCGAGCGGCCGATCGCCGATCACCATACCGGCGGCGTGCGTCGAAGCGTGGCGATAAAGGCCTTCGAGCTTTTCGGCGATTTCGAGCAGGCGCGCGACGATCGGTTCGCTATCGCGTTCTTCCTGCAATTTGGGTTCGCCGTCGATGGCTTCACGCAGCGTGACTGGATTGGCTGGATTGTTCGGCACGAGTTTGCAGAGCCGGTCGACCTGACCATACGGCATCTGCAGCACGCGACCGACGTCGCGCAGCACAGCGCGCGCCTGCAGCTTTCCGTGCGTGATGATCTGGGCGACGCGGTCGTCGCCATATTTCTTCTGCACGTAGTCGATGACGCGGTCGCGCTTCTCCTGGCAGAAGTCGACGTCGAAGTCCGGCATCGAAATACGCTCAGGATTGAGAAAACGCTCGAACAGCAGGCCGAAGCGCAATGGATCGAGATCGGTGATCGTCAGCGCATAAGCGACGAGAGAACCCGCACCCGAACCGCGGCCCGGTCCAACGGGCACGCCGTTGGCTTTCGACCATTTGATGAAATCGGCCACGATGAGGAAGTAGCCGGGAAACTTCATCTGCGTGATGACGTCGATTTCGTAAGCGAGGCGCTTTTCGTAATCTTCGACCGTGAAGCCGGGCGAGGGACCATGTGCATCGAGGCGGCGCTTCAAGCCTTCGATGGCTTGGCGCTTCATTTCCGCAGCTTCGAGCCGGAAATTCTCGATTTCGCTCTGGCTGTCGTCACCGGGCACGAAGCGCGGAAGGATCGGCTTCTTGCCCTCGGGCCGGAATGCGCAGCGAATTGCGATTTCAATCGTGTTCGAAAGCGCCTCAGGCAAATCCGCGAACAAAGACGCCATCTCGTCTTCGGTCTTGAGATAATGCTCGGGGCTGGCGCGACGGCGACCGTCTTCGACCACATAGCGTCCGTCGGCGATGCACAGCAGCGCGTCGTGCGCTTCGTAGTCGGCGCGGGCGGCGAAATAGCATTCGTTGGTCGCGACAATCGGCAGGCGCCGAGCATACGCGAGTTCGAGCAGCTGCGGTTCGACTTCGGCTTCTTCGGCAAGACCGTGCCGCTGAATTTCGACGTAGAGCCGATCGCCGAATATCTTTTCAAGCGTCGCGAGCCGCTCGGCGGCGTGATCGGGCTGGGCGTTCCGCAGTGCCGTGTCGATCGGCCCCTGCGGCCCTCCCGTCAGCGCGATCAATCCGGCTGACAGTTCTTCAAGTCTCGCGATCTTAACGTGTGCAGGCTCGTCTGGTGCCGCCTCGAAATTCAACACCTTCGACAGCTTCATCAGGTTGGCAAAGCCGTCGGCGTTCATGGCAAGCAGCGCGAGCTTGCCGGCGGGCTTCACGCGCGGCTCGTTGCTCATGGCTCGCAACGCCATCGGGCCGTTGTCGCGATTGTCGCCGAAATCGATGTCGAGCGTGGTGCCAACGATGGGCTGCACGCCGGCGCCCCAGAGCTTCTCTGAGAACTCGAGCGCGCCGAACAGATTGTTCGTGTCGGTGAGGCCGATCGCCGGAAGGTTCATCGCCGTTGCAAGCTTGGCGAGCTTCGTAATCGGCAACGCGCCTTCAAGCAGCGAATAGGCCGAATGGACCTTCAGGTGGATGAATTTGGGCGCCTGTGGAGCCGTGCGAATCGGAGCGTTCATGAGCCTATTTTGCGCGCTTCAAACGCGGCTGTCTCGGCGCAAAAATACCGGGCAAAACAAGTCGCCCCGGCTTGCGCCGAGGCAATTTGGCGGCTCAACGCGTTTTGGACAGCGAGATTTCGATCAGCTGGCCGTCGCGAACCTGAAGCACGCGATCCATGCGCGCAGCGAGCTCCATATTGTGGGTCGCGATCAAGGCCGCAACGCCCTGGCGGCGGATGACGTCAACAAGCTGCACGAAAACGTGGTCAGAGGTGTGCGGATCGAGGTTTCCGGTCGGCTCGTCGGCCAGGAGAAGACGCGGGCTATTCGCAAGGCCGCGGCAGATGGCGGTACGCTGCTGTTCACCGCCGGACAACTCGGCTGGGCGGTGCTCCGCACGCTGCGCAAGGCCGACGCCGGCAAGCAGCTCGTGGGCATGAGCTTCGGCGGCCTTGCGGCTTTTACCCAGAATGAGCTGCGGAATGACGACGTTTTCCAGCGCGCTGAACTCGGGCAACAGCTGGTGGAACTGATAGACGAAACCGATTTCCCTTCGGCGCAAACGCGTGCGCTCGGCTTCCGTCATCGTTGCGCAGTCGCGCCCGTTAATGACGACGCGGCCGCTCGACGGCGATTCCAGTAGGCCCGTGATGTGCAGCAGCGTCGACTTGCCGGCGCCGGACGGGCCAACGAGCGCTACGGCTTGGCCCGGCCAAAGTACGGCATCGACACCGCGCAGAACGACGACTTCCTTCTCGCCTTGGCGGAAGGAGCGCGTAACGCCCTCTAACTGCAGAATTGGTGCAATCGGTTTGTTTTCCATGCGCCCTACTCGTACCGCAAGGCTTCGACGGGATCGAGCTTTGAAGCCTTCCACGATGGATAGAGCGTCGCGATGACCGAGAGTATGAGCGCCATCACGACGATGCCACCGGTTTCATGGAAATCGATCTCGGCAGGTAGTTTCGTTAGATAATAGACGCTCGGGTCGAATACGGTCGTGCCGGAAACCCAAGAGACGAAGTTCTTGATGCTCTCGATATTCCAGCAGAACAGCACGCCGATGACGAGCCCGGCGAGCGTTCCGACAATGCCGATTGAAGCGCCGGTTATCAGGAATATCCGCATGACCGCGCCTTTCGTGGCGCCCATCGTCCGGAGAATGGCGATGTCACGGCCCTTGTCTTTTACGAGCATCATCAGGCCCGAGATGATGTTCAGCGCCGCCACCAACACGATAAGCGACAGGATGATGAACATGACGTTGCGCTCAACAGAGAGCACGTTGAAGAACGTCTCGTTGCGCTGACGCCAGTCGTTGACCGCGATCGTCGGACCGCCCGCGTCTTTGATCTGATCATCGTAACGATCGACGTCCTCGGGATTGTCGACAACCACTTCGACGACATCCGTCTCACCGTTCTTCGAGAAATACTTCTGCGCCTCAGCCAGCGGCATGAAGATCATCATGCGGTCGTATTCCGACATGCCAAGCTCGAAGATCGACGAGATCTGATAGGCCTTCGATCGTGGCGCGGTTCCGAAGGGCGTTGAGGCGCCGCGTGGCGATACCAGCGTAACCGTGTCACCCAGACCGACGTGAAGCTGGTTTGCGAGGCGAACGCCCATCGCGATACCGTGCTGGTTATCGAAGCCGTCGAGCGTGCCGGCGCGCATGTTGCCCGAGACAAGCTTCAATGATTTCAGATCGCTCTCGCGCAGGCCGCGCACAAGTCCGCCGAGCGCCTGGGTGCTGGACGAGACCATGACCTGGCCTTCAATCACCGGCATCGCGGTTTTGACGCCCGGTACTTTCTTGATCCGCTCAGCGACTGCGTCGTAGTCGGTGAAGCGCTCGCCGATCTTCTGAACGATGACGTGGCCGTTGAGGCCCATGATCTTGGAGAACAGGTCGTGGCGGAAGCCGTTCATCACCGCCATTACGATGATCAGCGTCGCAACGCCAAGCATGATGCCGAGAAACGAAAATCCGGCGATGACCGAAATAAAGCCTTCCTTGCGGCGCGCGCGAAGGTAGCGACCAGCAATCATCCACTCGAAGGCGGAAAACGGTGCCGTTCCACTTATTGGCCCATGATCGGCTGGCACTCCAGCGGCCACCCCACCGTGCGCTGAAACTGTCATCGTGGCCTCACTGTCGTTGCCCCAAATGCGCGCCCATCGCAGCTCCCTGTGTCGCAGTTAAGGCCATCTCACTGCATTGCGGCCGTTTTAGTATGCGCGGGCGATAAGGACATACTCTTTCGCCGGTTCTCCCGTGAAAAAACATTTACTTGCGGGCGCTTCTTGAGCCAGCGGCGCATTTCGAATCGTGAGTTTCAGGCCCTTAAGCCGGTCCGCGATGCCTTCCAGGACCGCACCTTCCGGCCGCGACCATGGGACCCGGACCCAGCCTTTGAAGGCGCCGGCCTCGTCTTCGCCCTCGCCCGGCCCGAAATACTCGGCCAACTCGTCGAACGTCGTCATGGTGGTAATGATGTTGCCGTCGAGCCGCGCCTTGGCTTCGGCGAACAGAGCGCCTTGAATATCCTTGAGAAGCACGGCGGCCCCCGCGACAAACTCGTCGCGCGGCATGGTGGTCGAGATGACCTTGTCACCATCGCGCAGGCGATCGCGGCGCATGAAAGTGACGTTGCCGCCGCTGGCGTCGCGACCGCCGACCTCGACGATGACGGGCGCGCCGCGGCGGACCCAGTTCCACCGCTTCTCGGCCGACTTGATCGGCTTCAGATCGACGAGGGTGCGGATGCCGGCTGCCTTCAGGTCTTTTTCTATCGCCGCACAATATTCGATGAGCGGGGCATCCTCGGGCTTCTCGCGAAGCATCGGGACGATGATGATCTGGCGCGGCGCGATCATCGGCGGCAGGCGAAGGCCGTCGTCGTCGCCGTGGGTCATGATCACGCCGCCGATCAGACGGGTCGACACGCCCCAGCTCGTCGTATGGCAATACGTGAGCTGACCTTGCGCATTCTGGAACTGGATGTTCTGCGCTTCGGCAAAGTGCGTGCCGAGATAATGCGACGTACCGGCTTGCAACGCCTTGCCGTCCTGCATCATCGCTTCGATCGAATAGGTGTTGTCGGCGCCGGGGAAACGTTCATTCGGCGGCTTTTCACCAGCCACGACCGGCATCGCAAGAATGTCTTCGGCGAAGGTGCGATAGACTTCGAGCATCTTCAATGTTTCAGCGACTGCGTCGTCTCGATCGGCGTGAGCGGTATGGCCTTCCTGCCAGAGGAACTCTGCCGTGCGCAGAAAGAGACGCGTGCGCATTTCCCAGCGTACGACGTTGGCCCATTGATTGATGAGCAGCGGCAGATCGCGATAGCTCTTCACCCAGCGCTGGAACGCATCACCGATGATGGTTTCCGACGTCGGGCGAACGATCAAAGGTTCTCCGAGCTTGGCGTCAGGATCGACGACGAGCTTGCCGTCTTCGTTCTTCAGGCGGTGATGCGTGACGACCGCCATCTCCTTGGCGAAGCCTTCGACGTGCTCGGCTTCCTTGGCGATGAAGCTCATCGGGATGAAGAGCGGGAAATAGCAGTTGTCGTGCCCCGTCTCTTTGATGCGGGCATCAAGATCGGCCTGGATACGCTCCCACACGCCCCAGCCCCACGGCTTGATGATCATGCAGCCGCGGACAGGACTCGTCTCGGCCATGTCGCCGTCACGGACGACGGCCTGATACCACTCGGGGAAGTTCTCCTCGCGGGAAACGGAAAGCGCGCGCTTGCTCATCGTATCGACTTTGTGCTTCTGGCGGACCCGTATTCGAAGGCCGTCGCCTATTCTAGGGATCAGCGCGCATAGCCGCTTGGAATGCCGCTTGCAACACGTCGCGCGGGTACCGGCTGCAAATTCGTGAATTTATGTGCGAAATTTGCGCTTAGACGCCACCGGACCGAGCTCTCCGCCTGGCGGGGCCAGCCTACTTGCCAACGCTGATGAGGCCAGTCGAGATCTGCAAAAGGTCGACCTTCGCAGCGACCATGTAAATGATGACGAACAGCACGCACGTCACGACGGTATTCACGAGGAAAACGCGCAACGGCTTGATTCTATGGGGCGCGCTTTCCGGTGTGCCGGGCACGACATCGCCCGCTTCGCCCTGGGTCTTTGCGAAAAACGGCAGGACCGTAAACAGCGTGATGAACCACAGACAAAAGAACGTGGCGACGGCGATCGAGGTTCGCATGACGAGACCCTTCGAACTTGAGCCAGAGGCTCGATTTACACCTGTTCCAGCTCGACGAGGGTGCCGCAGAAGTCCTTGGGATGCAGGAACAGCACGGGCTTACCGTGCGCGCCGATCTTAGGAGTTCCATCGCCGAGCACGCGCGCGCCCTGGGCCTTCAACTGGTCACGCGCGGCAATGATGTCGTCAACTTCATAGCATACATGGTGGATGCCGCCGTCGGGAGATTTTTCGAGAAACTTCGCAATGGGCGAAGCTTCGCCGAGCGGCTCCAATAGCTCGATTTTGGTGTTCGGCAGCTCGATAAAGACGACTTTGACGCCGTGCTCAGGCTGCTCCGTGGGGGCGCCGACCTTGGCTCCGAGAGCGTTCTTATAGACGCCCGAGGCCTTTTCGAGGTCCTTGACCGCGATGGCAACGTGGTTCAGGCGTCCGATCATGCTCCGTTCTCCGATGCGGGATTGAGGTTTGGCGAAGTGTCCAGACTTCAGCCTTTGCCATCCACCACGGAGAGCAGCACTTTGACAACAGGCTTCTTGCCCCAGGCTTCGTTAATGGCCGAGCGAACGGCCCTTTGAACGGCTTCTTGTACCATGCCGTGGTCGGCCCGCCGCTTCGGAGGAATGGAGCGAAGCGTGCCGTCTATGGCATCGAGCACAATTTCGCGCATCGAATCGCCGTCCCGGTCGGCAGCCGGAATGCCCTCAAGCACGACACCCGGTTCGCTCAGAACGTCGCCCCGGCGCGACAGCGCCATTGCGACGACAGCGATGCCGACGAAGGACAGTTTGCGGCGCGCCTTCACCGGACCTTCGACGTCCGGCACGATCAGATTGCCGTCGCGATAGAGGCGGCCAACCGGGGCATCATCGATGACGGAGACCGGCTCCGGCCAGAGCTTTAAGATCTCGCCGTCGACGATCGTAAACGTCTGCTCAGCGCCGCAGGAGCGGGCGAGCTTCGCGTGTTCTCTGAGATGCCGCGCTTCGCCGTGCATCGGGACCGCGATCTTCGGGCGAATCCAGGAATACATATCTTTCAGCTCATCCCGCCGGGGATGGCCGGTGACGTGCACGAGCGCTTCTGCGTCCGTGATGATTTCGGTGCCGAGCCGCGCCAGCGCATTCTGCACGCGCGAGACAGCGCGTTCGTTGCCCGGAATGGTGCGGGAGGAAAAGATAACGAGATCGCCCTTATCGAGCGAAATATCGGGGTGCTCGTCTTCGGCGATCCGCGCGATGGCCGCGCGCGGCTCGCCCTGACTGCCCGTGCACAGCACGACGACCTTGTTGCGTGACAGATCGGAAAATCTCTGCTGATCAAGGTACGTGAAGTTCTGCGGCAGGTAGCCTGTCTCGATCGCGACTTCGATGATCCGATGCAAAGCGCGGCCTGCAACGACCAGCGACCGCCCGGCGGCTCGAGCTGCTGCCGCAATCGAAGCAACGCGCGCGACGTTCGACGCAAAGAGCGTGACGGCGACGCAGCGTGGTGCATCGGCGATGATTTTCTTCAACGTCTTGGCGACGTCCTCCTCCGACGCCGAACGCCCTTCGCGCATGGCGTTGGTCGAGTCGCCGACGAGCGCGAGCACGCCCTCGTCGCCCAGGGACTGCAGCTTAGCGGCGTCGTGCGGGCGACCGACGACAGGCGTCGGATCGAGCTTCCAGTCACCGGTGTGGAACACGAGGCCCGCAGGCGTGCGGATAGCCAATCCATTCGGCTCGGGGATCGAATGCGTGAGGCTGACGAATTCAATATCGAAGGCACCGGCCTTGAAACGACCGCCGAGCGGCACTTCTTTGATCGGAAGCGAAACGGAACCGCCAAATTCGCCTGCCTTGGTTTTCAGCATTCCCGCCGTGAAGGGCGTCGCGAAGATCGGGCATTCGAGCGACGGCCACAGATCGATGACGGCGCCGATGTGGTCTTCATGCGCGTGCGTCAAGACAAGGCCAGCGATATTCTTGCGTTCGGGCACGATGAAGCGGAGATCGGGCAATATGACGTCTGCGCCGGGTTCGCCTTCATGCGGGAACGTCACGCCGAGATCGACCATCAGCCACGAGCGCGCGCGCGGCGGACCGAAGCCGTAAAGATAGACGTTCATGCCGATCTCACCGAGACCGCCAAGCGCCATGAATACGAGTTCGTCTGATTTATGCTTTCCGGAAGACGGGGATGACGTCGGACGTTCGCTCATGAATCCCCATCGCGCGCGACGTCGCTGACCAAGGCAACGTCACCATAGTTGACTTCCCTGACGGTGCCGCCGACCTCTGCCAGCAGCGCACCGGTTTCCGCCAATCCTCGATATGTTCCGGAGACGGCGCCTTTGGTTGTATTGATCGTGATCTGCTCACCGATCGGACCGGCGCGCTCGATCCATGCCTCGCGGATCGCAGCGAAGTTCGATCCAGCGTTCCAGTGATCGAGCCAATAGAAAACACGCTCTGACAAGACGTCCAGCATGGCACGCGGTTCCGGTGGCTGACCGAAGTGGCCAAGTGCCGTTGCTGCGCGCCCGAGCGCGTCCGGAAAAGTCACAAGATTCAATCCAAAACCCAAAATAGCTAAAAAGCCGGAGCCTTCCCGTAACGACGTGCTCTCGACCAGAATTCCACCGGCTTTGGCAAACCCAATCAAAATGTCGTTCGGCCATTTGAGGCGAAGTTGGGCTTCCGATGCAAGGTCCATTGTCAACCGAACGGCGTCTATGACCGAAATTCCTGCCAGAAGTGACAATTGGCCCGCTTTTTCAATCGGCGCGGTGCAACGAAAGGCCAAACTGGCGTGAAGATTTCCGGTCTGGGAAACCCACTGCCGTCCGGAACGTCCCCTGCCGCCCGTCTGGACGTCGGCGATGACCCAAAGCGGCAGCGGTTCTCCCGCGAGGCCCAGACGTGTCGCGTCAGCGTTCGTCGAACCGGTTTCGGCGACGTGGACAATGCGCGGCGACGAGACTTCGTCCATCAGTCGTCAAAGCGGATGAGCCGACACCAGGACCGACGCGGCGGCGGTGGCGGCGTCGACGATGGCGCCGCCGACGAACGGAAGCACGAACACCGTGGCGAAGAACGCAGACAGCGCCATAACGGCAGAGGTGCGGCCTTCGCGCGGAGAAAAGGCTTCAGCGGGTTCGTCGAAGAACATGACCTTCACGATGCGCAGATAGTAGAAGGCGCTGATGACGCTTGAGACCATGCCGATGACCGAGAGCGGATAGAGACCTGCCTTGATGGCGGGCAGGAACACGTACCACTTCGCCCAGAAGCCCGCGAGCGGCGGAATGCCTGCGAACGAAAACATCAAAATCGCGAGGATTGTCGCGAACGTCAGATCGGAGCGAGCGAGACCCGCCAAATCCGAAATGCTTTCGACGTAACGGTCACCGCGGCGCATCGACAAGACACAAGCGAAAGCGCCGAGCGTCATGGCGACGTAGATGGCCAGATAAATCAGAACGCCGCTCGTTCCGTCGGCACTATTGGCGGCAAGGCCGACCAATGCGAAGCCAACATGGCCGATCGACGAATAAGCGAGCAGTCGCTTGATGTTCGTCTGACCGATGGCGGCGAAGGCGCCAAGCGCCATGGAAGCAATCGAAAGAAAGATGACGATCTGCTGCCATTGCGGGGCGGCGGTCGGCATCGCAGCCTGCGTGAACCGCAACAGCAGCGCCATGGCGGCAATTTTCGGAGCCCCTGCGAAGAAGGCCGTCACCGGAGTGGGCGAACCTTGATAGACGTCGGGCGTCCACATGTGGAACGGCACAGCGGCTACCTTGAAGGCGATGCCGACGAGCACGAAGACGAGGCCGAACGTCAGGCCGACGTTGGTCGCCATTTCCGGCAGGCCGGCGGCGGATGCAATCGAGACATAGCTCGTCGAGCCGGTAACGCCATACAGGATCGAAGCGCCGTAGAGCAGCATGCCTGAGGAGAGCGCGCCGAGCACGAAATACTTCAGGCCCGCCTCGCTCGATCGAACGTCATCACGGCTGAAGGCGGCCACGACGTAAAGCGCCAGCGATTGCAATTCGAGGCCGAGATAGAGCGAGATGAGGTCGTTGGCCGAAACCATCATCAGCATGCCGAGCGTGGCAAGCAGGACCAGCACCGGATATTCGAACAACAGCAACTTGGCGCGCGTGAAGTTGTCGAAGGTCATCAGCAGCGTCAGCGCTGCGCCGACGAGAATGACGATCTTCAGGAAGCGCGTGAAGCTGTCGGACACGAAGGCGCCGTTGAACACGGTCGCCGAGCCGCCTTGTTCGAAGACGGCGATGCCGACGACGATCAGCAGACCGACGGCCAGCCACGAGACGACGCGGCCGGCCGCTTCGCCGTTCTTCATGAAAACGCCGACCATCAGCAGCGCGATTGCGCCGATC
Source organism: Pseudomonadota bacterium (assembly GCA_018242255.1). Taxonomy (GTDB): domain Bacteria; phylum Pseudomonadota; class Alphaproteobacteria; order Rhizobiales; family Hyphomicrobiaceae; genus Hyphomicrobium_B. The sequence continues at coordinate 10,269 of JAFECH010000375.1, forward strand.
GCCAGAATGAGCTCGGGCAGGACGACTTGCAGGACCGTGCTATCGATCATTGGTATCCTCGCGTCGTCAGCGATGCGGCCGCGGTTGCCTGTGCGGAGTGGTAATTTTCAACAAGGTTCTTCACCGACGTCGCCGTCACATCCAAGACTGGAGACGGATAAACGCCGTAGAAGATCGTCAGCAGAATGAGCGGCGCCAGGATCGCAACCTCGCGCGGCGACAGATCGAGGATGCTCTTGAGGTTCGCCTTTTCCAGCGCCCCGAAAATCACACGCCGATATAGATAGAGCGCGTAGGACGCCGACAGGATCACGCCGGTCGTCGCGATGATTGCAACCCAGGTATTGGCTTTGAATGCGGCGAGCAATGTCAGGAACTCACCGATGAAGCCGCTGGTGCCAGGCAGGCCGACGTTCGCCATCGTGAAAACCATGAACGCGAAGGCGTATTTCGGCATGCGCTCGACGAGCCCGCCGTAGGCCGCGATCTCTCGCGTATGCATGCGGTCGTAGATAACGCCGACGCACAGGAACAGCGCCGACGAGACGATGCCGTGCGACAGCATCTGGAAGATGGCGCCGTCGACGCCCTGCTGCGTCGCCGAGAAGATGCCCATCGTCACGTAACCCATGTGCGCGACCGACGAATAAGCGATCAGCTTCTTCATGTCCTCTTGGACGAGCGCGACGAGCGACGTGTAGACGATCGCCACGATCGAGAGCGTGAAGACGAAGGGCGCCAGATCGGCGGAAGCATTCGGGAACATCGGCAGCGAGAACCGCAAGAAGCCGTAGCCGCCCATCTTCAAAAGAATGCCGGCAAGGATGACGGAGCCCGCGGTCGGCGCCTCGACGTGAGCGTCGGGCAACCATGTGTGCACCGGCCACATCGGCATCTTGACCGCGAAGGACGCGAAAAACGCGACCCATAGCCACCACTGCATTTCAGGCGGGAACTTCGTCTGCAGCAGCGTCGGGATGTCGGTCGTGCCAGCGTGCCAGTACATCGCCATCATCGCGAGCAGCATCAGCACCGAGCCGAGCAGCGTATAAAGAAAGAATTTGAAGCTCGCATAAACGCGACGCTTGCCGCCCCAGACGCCGATGATGATGAACATCGGGATGAGGCCGCCTTCGAAGAACAGATAGAAGAGGACGATGTCGAGCGCGCAGAACACCCCGAGCATCATCGTCTCGAGGATCAGAAACGCGATCATGTATTCCTTGACGCGGATCTGCACCGATTGCCAGCTCGCCAGGATGCAGAGCGGCATCAGGAACGTCGTCAGGATGACGAACAGCATCGAGATGCCGTCAACGCCCATCTTGTATTTCAGCGGGCCGAGCCAGTTGTATTCCTCAACAAACTGGAAGCCGGCCGATGAGCTGTCGAAGTTGATCCAGATGAGCAGCGACACGGCAAAAGTGATGAGCGTCGTCCAGAGCGCGATCCAGCGCGCGTTGCCCTTCGCTTCGGCATTTTGCGTCGCGATCAGCACCGCCCCGATGAGCGGCAGAAAAATCGTGACCGAGAGAATGTTGCTCATTTGAGCACCCCGCCGAAGAGCCCGTTGTACGTCAGCCACGTGAGGATGGCGGCGACACCGATCAGCATCGCGAAGGCGTAGTGATACATGTAGCCGGTCTGCATCTTGACGACGCGGTCGGTCACACGAACGACCCCCTCGGCCGTGCCGTCGATTGCGCCGTCGATGATGGCCCCGTCGCCGCCCTTCCAGAGCAAGCGGCCGAGAGCGAACGCAGGCTTCACGAAGATGAAATTGTAGAGTTCGTCGAAGTACCACTTGTTCAACAGGAACAGGTACAGCGGCTTGAATGCCCGTGCAGTGGCTTCGGGAAGCCAGGGCGCGCCGATGTAATAGACCCAGGCGACGGCGAAGCCGACGATCATCGCGATGAACGATGAGTAGCTGACCCACTCTGGAACTTCATGCATCTGATGCAGGATTTCATTGTGCTCGCCGGTGAAGATCGCGGCGCCCCAGAAATCCTTTTGATCGTGGCCGATGAAGTAAGAGGCGAACACTACACCTGCGAGCGCTGCGCCGATCGAGAGAACGGCGAGCGGGATCATCATCGACGGCGGGCTTTCGTGCGCGTGATCATAGGTGTGATGGTCGGCGCGGGTGTGTCCGTAGAAGGTCATGAACACCAGACGCCACGAATAGAACGACGTGAACACCGCTGCGATGACGAGCGCCCAGAAGGCATAGTTATTCGGCGTGGCTGCCGAATAGGACGCCTCGATGATGGCGTCCTTGGAGTAGAAGCCGGCAAAGCCCGTCAAATGCGGAATGCCGACACCGGTCAGCGCAAACGTGCCGATCAGCATGGCGGCGAACGTCCACGGGATCTTCTTGCGCAGTCCGCCCATCGCGCGCATGTCCTGCTCGTGGTGCATCGCGTGGATGACAGAGCCCGCGCCAAGGAACAACAGCGCCTTGAAGAACGCGTGCGTGAAGAGATGGAAGATGCCGGCGCCGTATGCGCCGATGCCGCAGGCGACGAACATGTAGCCCAGCTGCGAGCAGGTCGAATAAGCGATGACGCGCTTGATGTCGTTCTGAACGAGTCCGACGGTGGCCGCGAAGAACGCGGTGATCGAGCCGATCAGCGTCACGAAGGCCAAGGCATCCGGTGCGAGTTCGAAGATCGGCGATAGGCGCGCAACCATAAACACGCCGGCGGTGACCATGGTAGCGGCGTGGATGAGCGCCGATACCGGCGTCGGGCCTTCCATGGCGTCCGGCAACCAGGTGTGCAGCAGAAACTGCGCTGACTTACCCATCGCGCCCATGAAAAGGAGCAGCGAAATCGTCGTCAGAATGTCGACGTCGTAGCCCGCGAAGTTGAACGTCTTGCCGACGGCGGTCGGGACGGCCGTGAAAAGCGTATCGAAATTGACGGTATGAAAGACGAAGAACAGAGCGAAGATGCCGAGCGCGAAACCGAAATCGCCGACACGGTTGACGACGAAGGCCTTTATCGCCGCGGCGCACGCCGACGGCTTCGTGTACCAGAAGCCGATGAGCAGATAGGACGCGAGGCCCACGCCTTCCCAGCCGAAGAACATCTGCACGAGATTGTTGCTGGTCACCAGCATCAACATCGCGAACGTAAACAGCGACAGATAAGCGAAGAAGCGGGGGCGTGAGTCGTCCTCGTGCATGTAGCCGATAGAATAAAGGTGCACGAGGGAGGACACCGTCGTCACGACGACGAGCATCACCGACGTCAGCGTATCAACCTTCAAAGCCCACGAGATATCGAGTTCGCCGGAGGTGATCCAGCGCATCAGCGTGATCTCACTCGTCTGGTGGCCGAGCGCGACCTGGAAAAAGACGATCCAGGACAGCACCGCGGCGATCATCAGAAACGAGGTGGTGATGATCTCGCACGGCCGCGGGCCGATGGCGCGACCGAAAAAGCCCGCAATGAGCGCGCCTGCGAGCGGCAGGAATACGATGGCGGCGTAGATCATCCCGCCTCACCCCTTCATCATGTTGATGTCTTCAACCGCGATCGAGCCGCGGTTGCGGAAGTAGACGACCATGATCGCGAGACCGATGGCAGATTCGGCGGCAGCGACAGTCAGCACGAAGAGCGCAAAGACCTGGCCGACGAGGTCGCCGTTGAAATGTGAAAACGCCACGAGATTGATGTTGACCGCCAGCAGCATCAACTCGATCGACAGCAAGATGACGATGACGTTCTTGCGATTGAGGAAGATGCCGAAGATGCCGAGCGTGAACAGGCACGCGGCAACGACGAGGTAATGTCCAAGACCGATGGTCATTCGGCTGCCTCCGGATGCTTGCCAGCGGGCGGAATGACATAGCCCCCGCTCGGAACCTTGATGACTTCGAGCCCGGTTTTGGGTCCGCGTGCGACCTGGGCAGCGATCGACTGGCGCTTCACGGCGACACGATGCTTCAACGTCAGCACGATCGCGCCGATCATTGCCACGAACAGGATCATGCTCGCGCCTTCGAAGAAGTAGACGTACTTCGTGTAGAGGATCTCGCCGAGCGCCTGCGTGTTGGTGATGCCGGAACCGGCGGCGGGGACGGGCGACGCGACATTTAGCGACGAAGCCGCCGTCAGCCCGCGATAGCCGACGAATGCCAGAATTTCAGCGAGAACGATGCCGCCCACGACCGCACCGATGCCAGCATTCTTGATGAAGCCGGCTTTCAGTTCCGCAAAGTCGACGTCGAGCATCATCACAACGAAGAGGAACAGCACCGACACCGCGCCGACGTAGACGATGACAAGCAGCATCGCCAGAAACTCTGCGCTCAAGAGAACGAAAAGGCCCGCGGCGTTGAAAAAGGCAAGGATCAGGAACAACACGGCGTGAACCGGGTTTTTGGTCAGGATGACCATGGCACCCGATGCCACGGCGAGGACCGCGAAGACATAAAAGAAGAGAGCCGATGCCATATCTTCTCTTCCCTCACCGATACTTCGCGTCGAGCGCGATGTTCTTTGCGATCTCGCGTTCCCAGCGGTCGCCGTTCGAAAGCAGCCTATCCTTGTCGTAGAAAAGCTCCTCACGCGTCTCCGTCGCGAACTCGAAGTTCGGGCCTTCGACGATGGCATCGACAGGGCAGGCTTCCTGGCAGAGGCCGCAGTAGATGCACTTGGTCATGTCGATGTCGTAGCGCGTCGTGCGGCGCGTACCGTCGTTACGGCGGGGTCCGGCTTCGATGGTGATCGCCTGCGCCGGGCAGATTGCCTCGCACAGCTTGCAGGCGATGCAGCGTTCCTCGCCGTTCGGATAGCGGCGAAGCGCGTGCTCACCGCGGAAGCGGGGCGACAGCGGGCCTTTTTCATAGGGGTAGTTCAGCGTCTTCTTCGGCGAGAAGAAGTAGCGCATCGTCAGGAAGAAGGCCGAGACGAACTCGGTCAGAAAGAGCGATTTTACGCCTTGCGCCATGTTCATGAGAGGAAGCCTCCGAATTGCAGCACGGCGGCCGTGAGGATGACCATGACGAGCGACAGCGGCAGGAACACCTTCCAGCCGAGGCGCATCAACTGGTCGTAGCGATACCGCGGCACCATTGCCTTCACCATGGCGAACATGAAGAAGACCAGCACGACTTTAATTAGGAACCAGAAAATTCCGGGGATGGCGTTGAGCGGCCAGATGTCGAGCGGCGGCAGCCAGCCGCCGAGGAACAGAATAGTCGTCAGCGCGCACATGGTGGTGATCGCGACGTACTCGCCGAGCATATAGAGAAGATAGGGTGTCGACGAATATTCGACCATGAAGCCCGCAACGAGTTCCGATTCCGCTTCAACGAGATCGAACGGCGGGCGGTTCGTTTCAGCCAGCGCCGAAATGAAGAAGACGACGAACATCGGGAACAGCGGCAGCCAGTGCCAATCGAGGAACGAGTTCGTCAAACCAAGGCGCGTGCCGATGCCAGCCTTCTGCGCGTTGACGATGTCGGTGACGTTGAGCGAGCCGACGCAAAGGATGACGCAGACGATCACGAAGCCGATCGAAACTTCGTAGGACACCATCTGCGCTGCCGAGCGCAAGCTGCCCATGAACGGATACTTCGAATTCGACGCCCAGCCACCCATGATGATGCCGTAGACACCGAGCGATGAGATGGCCGTGAGGTAGAGGATCCCGACATTCATGTCGGAAATCACCCAGCGGCCGGAGGCAAGACCGAAGAAGCTTCCCTCGTTCACCGGGATGACGGCCCAGGAGGCGAGCGCGAAGACGGCCGTCGCGAGCGGCGCGAGTAGAAATACGCCCTTGTCGGAACCGGCCGGAATAATCGGTTCTTTCAGGACGAACTTCAAAAGGTCGGCAAACGACTGCAGCAAGCCGAAGGGGCCGACGACGTTCGGACCGCGCCGCATCTGCACCGCGGCCCAGACCTTGCGGTCCATCAGCAGCAGGAACGCGATGATGATCAGCAGGACCACGAGCATGAGCAGCGAGAAGCCGATCAGGGCCAGGATGTTCCAGCCGTAGTCCGTCATGAAGGTCTGCAGCGATTCGAGCATCCGTCCCTACTCCGCCGCCTTGAGTTGTTGGGCCTTGGAGGCCTTGAGCGCACTCATTCCCGCCATGACGGCCGAAGCGCGCGCGATCGGATTTGTGAGGTAGAAATCAGCTACTGCCGGAGCGAATGGCTCCGACGACGTTTGGCCGGTCAGCTTGGCGAGCGTCTCCAAACCTGAGACGACGCGTGTCTCGACCGTATCGAGTGCCGCAAGCTGTGGGCTCGCGCGGTACATGGCGGCGCGCAGCTCTTTCAGATTGTCATAGGGAAGCGTTGCGCCTGCGCGCTGCGACAGAGCGCGAAGGATCGTCCAATCCTCCTTGGCGCTGCCGGGCGGGAAGACTGCTTTCGTGGTCTGCTGCACGCGACCCTCGGTGTTGACGTAGGTTGCGTTCTTTTCCGTGTACGCTGCGCCCGGCAGAATGACGTCAGCGCGCTCGGCGCCTTTGTCTCCGTGCGTGCCCTGGTAGACGACAAAGGCTTTCGGGCTGAGCCCGGAGAGATCGCACTCGTCGGCACCGAGCAGATAGAGGAACTCGGTATCCGGCCCGAGGATGCCTGCAGTGTCCTTGCCGCCCTTGTCGGGCACGAAGCCCAAGTCGAGGCCCGCGACGCGCGCCGCGGCGGTGTGCAGGACATTGAAGCCGTTCCAGCTCGCTTCCTTGCCGGCCGAGGCCGCGAGCAGAATGCGAGCCGCAAGCGACAGAACGGCAAGCCCGTCGGGCCGGGCAAAAGCGCCCTCGCCCACGATAATCATCGGCTTGGCGGCGGCTTTCAAAACATCGGCGAACGTATGCTTGCCGTTGGCGATGTCCGCCAAGGTATCCGGACCGGCGCCGAGATAGTCGTAACCGTAGGCAAGATCGACCTTCGGGCCGATGACGCCGATTTTCGTCGGCGCGGACCGCCAGCGCTTGCGGATGCGAGCATTGAGAACCGTTGCTTCGATACGCGGATTGGCGCCGATCAATAGAATGGCGTCGGCCTGCTCGATGCCTTCGATCGAAGTGTTGAAGAGATAGCTTGCGCGGCCGAGCTTGGGATCGAGCTTGTCGCCCGACTGGCGGCAGTCCAGCGATTTCGCGCCGAAGCGAGTCATAAGATCTTTCAGCGCGAACATTTCTTCGGCGCCGGCGAGATCGCCTGCTATCGCACCGATCTTGTCGGCGGGAGCAGCTTTCAATTTCTCGGCGACGAGGCCCAGCGCTTCATCCCAGCTTGCCCCCACGAACCGGCCGTTCTTCTTGATGTACGGCTGGTCGAGACGCTGCGTTTTCAGACCGTCTGAGACGTGCCGCGTCTTGTCGGAAATCCATTCTTCATTCACGGCGTCGTTGTTGCGCGGCAGGATGCGCATAACGGCGGCGCCGCGCACATCCGCGACGATCGCCGAGCCGACGGCGTCCATCACGTCGATGGTCTCGACCGCTTCCATTTCCCAGGGCCGTGCGCTGAAGGCCCAGGGCCGATGCGTCAGCGCGCCGACGGGGCAAAGATCGACGGCGTTGGCGCTCATCTCCGACATGATGCCGTGTTCGAGATAGGTCGTGATCTCAGCATCCTCGCCGCGACCGATCAGGCCCAGCTCTTCGACGCCGGCGACTTCCGTCATGTAGCGGACGCAGCGCGTGCAGTGGATGCAGCGCGTCATCATCGTCTTGATCAGCGGGCCGATGTGCTTCTCTTCGACGGCGCGCTTGTTTTCGTGGTAGCGCGAACCGCCCATGCCGAAGGCCATCGCCTGGTCTTGCAGATCGCATTCGCCACCCTGATCGCAGATGGGGCAATCGAGCGGGTGGTTGATGAGAAGAAATTCCATCACCCCTTCCCGCGCCTTCTTGACCATCGGGGACGAGGTGTTGACGACTTTCGGCGAGCCGTCCTTGTTCGGTGGGAGATCGTTGACGAGCATGGCGCACGAGGCGACGGGCTTTGGCGAGCCCTGCACCTCAACGAGACACATGCGGCAGTTGCCGGCGATCGACAGGCGCTCGTGATAGCAGAAGCGCGGAATGACCGAGCCCGCCATTTCACAGGCGTGCATCAAAGTCGTGCCGTCTTCGACTTCAATCGGCGTGCCGTCGACTATGAGTTGCTTTGACATTGATCAGCGAGCCCTTGCGTTCAAATCGCTTCGTGGCCGGCACGCCAATAGGCGAGCAGTTCTGTAACGGGAATTCCTTCGATGGTCATGCCTTCCATGCAGCTGTCCTTGATAGAGGCGCCAGCAAGATTGGCCTTCTCGATGCGCATTCCCGACAAGTTGACGTCGTGCACTTTCCAGCCAGACATGTTGAGATCGTCGAAGGAACATCCAGAAAGATTGACATTGTGATACCGGCCGCCGGATAGGTTCACGTTCTCGAACGTGGCGCCGGACAGATTCACGTCGTCAAACACCGAACCCGAGATGACGGCGCGTCGGACTTCAAGCCGGTGTTTCTCGTTTTCGATTTTCATTCTGCTTACTCCGCCGCCACACGGGCATGTTTGGCTTTATAGTCCTCGATCCGCTTCTCGATCACGGGACGGAAGTTCTTGATGAGGCCTTGGATGGGCCAAGCCGCCGCGTCGCCCAAGGCGCAGATGGTGTGGCCTTCGATCTGCTTTGTGACGTCGAGCAGCAGGTCGATCTCCCGGAGCTCGGCCTCGCCACGCTCCAGGCGCTCCATCACGCGCCACATCCAGCCGGTGCCTTCGCGGCATGGCGTGCACTGGCCGCAGCTCTCGTGCTTATAGAAGTAGGCGATGCGGCGGATGGCAGCGATGATGTCGGTCGACTTGTCCATCACGATGACGGCCGCTGTGCCGAGGCCCGAGCCGAGCTTGCCGAGCGCGTCGAAGTCCATCGTCACGGCTTCGGCTTGCTCCGCGGTGATGCAGCGAACCGACGAGCCGCCGGGAATGACTGCGAGCAGGTTATCCCAGCCGCCGCGAATGCCGCCGCAGTGCCGGTCGATGAGCTCTTTCAGAGGAATGCCCATCTCTTCCTCGACAACGCATGGGCGTTCGACGTGGCCTGAGATCTGGAAGAGCTTGGTGCCGGTATTGTTCGGTTTGCCCAGAGCGGCGAACCACGCCGATCCGCGGCGCAGGATTTCGCCGGTGACCGCGATGCTTTCGACGTTGTTGATCGTCGTCGGCGCGCCGTAGAGGCCGACGTTAGCAGGGAACGGCGGTTTCAGCCGCGGCTGGCCCTTCTTGCCTTCGAGGCTTTCGAGCATCGCCGTCTCTTCGCCGCAGATGTAAGCGCCGGCGCCGTGATGGACGTAAAGGTCGAAATCCCAGCCGTGGATATTGTTCTTGCCGATGAACTTCGCCGCATAGGCTTCGTCGATCGCACGCTGAAGCGCCTCGCGCTCGCGGATGTATTCGCCGCGCACGTAGATGTAGCTGACATGGGCGCGCATCGCGAAGGATGCCAGCAGCGCACCTTCGACAAGCAGGTGCGCGTCGTGTCGGAGGATCTCGCGGTCTTTGCAGGAGCCGGGCTCCGACTCGTCGGCGTTGATGACGAGATAGCTCGGGCGGGCATCGGCCTTCGGCATGAAAGACCACTTGAGGCCCGTCGGGAAGCCGGCGCCGCCGCGTCCGCGCAGGCCCGACTTCTTCACCTCGTCGATGATGTAGTCGTGGCCCTTGTCGATGAAAAACTTGGTGCCGTCCCACACGCCACGGCTCTGCGCGCCTTTGAGGCTGACATCGTGGAACCCGTAGATGTTGCGGAAAATCCGGTCGCGATCATGCAGCATGCGCGCTACCCTTTCGGCTTTTCGCCGGCTTTGCTTTCGGGACGCCACCCGGAAGCAAGCTTCTGAGACTGCTCAATCCACTTGTCACGGGTAACGCGGCCTTTGAACCCGTCAAGCTGACTTTCGAACCAAGCGACGTTTTCAGGCGTCCACTTGGCGATCTGATCGAAGTGCCAAATTCCCATCGCGTGCAGCTTCTCGGCGATCTTGTCGGCGACGCCCCAGATCAACGACAGATCGTCGGGCGCGCCGCCACCGCGCGGCTCCTTCAGAAGCTCTGGCTGAACGGCGGCCGTTGCTGGCGCCGCCTGCTCACCGGCAGCAGCGATCGCGCGGTCGCGGATCATGTCGGACTTGATCTTATCGAGTTCGCCCGCTGACAGCGGCTTGCCGTCACCGCGCGCCTCGAGTTCCTTGACGAGACCGGCATTCGCCATCGCGGTCAGGGCGGCCGGATGAAGCGGCGCTGCGCCCGATGGCGCATTGGCGGGTGATGCCGGAGACGTTCCGGTCGCGACCTGCTCCTTATGAGCCGGCGAGGCTAGAGCCGAGGGCGGCGTCGTTTCTTTCGGCTGCTCTCCCGCGTCAGCGGAGGATTCCTCAAACCGCTTTTTCCAGGCGCCGATCGTCGAGCCGTCGTAGAGCGTCGAGTCGGTCAGCGAAGTCGGTCCCGAGGACGGGCAGGATGCGGTGCGTCCGATCTGCGAGCCTGGCTTAGGCTGCCGACCGGCGAGGAAAGCATCCAGCAGCTTGTCGAGTTGCTCCGCCGTCAGATCTTCGTAGGTATCCTTGTTGACCTGAACCACCGGAGCGTTGGCGCAGACGCCGATACACTCGACCTCTTCCCACGACAGCGTCCCGTCGGCATTCGTTTCGTGGGCGTGCTCGTTGATACGCTTCTTGCAAACGGAGATTAGATCGCCGGAGCCGCGCAGCATACACGGCGTGGTGCCGCAAACCTGAATGTGCGCCTTGCTGCCAACGGGCGACAGCTGGAACATCGTGTAGAAGGTCGCGATTTCCATACCGCGTATGTGGGCCATGCCCAGCATATCGCAAACGAGCCTGATCGCCGGTTCCGGGAGCCAGCCGCCCGCCTGTTCCTGCGCCCGCCACATCAGCGGAATGATTGCGGAAGCCTGCTTGCCTTCGGGATACTTCGCGATTGTCTCGCGCGCCCATGCAAGATTCTCAGCCGTGAAAGCGAACTGGGCAGGTTGCTCAGGATTCAGTCGGCGAACGGCCATTCACGGCTCCCTCGAGCGTCAATCCTAATGTCGCCGGAGCAAACTGAGCGAACGTCGCGGGACGATTTGCCCGTTATGCTTCCCGTCTAGTCACTCGGCGACATTAACTCTCACTTCGTCACGCGGTCCAGTACGAGGATCGCGGCCGCAAAGCAAGCATTTGTCCATCTGTCACATGTGACAAGTGATGATCGTCATCAGCGTTCAGGTGCGACGATACGCGCGCGAGATTAAGGTGTCGCAGACGGAGGCGGCGTTGCCGATTCCGATGGCAGCAGCCCGCGCCGTTGCAACGTCTCCGCCGGCTTCTCGGTCGCCCATCTGCGTTCAGAGAATCCGAGCGGCACAGCAAGCCAGCCAAGCAACAACAGGAACGTGGCGACAGGCGCGAGGAAAAGCGCGACCTGCGATCCCACGCGCAGAAAGCCCGTCCATATGGCCGCGAAAAGAAGTCCCAGCACGATGATCACCCAGCCACCATCGTCAGCGCCACGCGCAGTCGCAAATAGCAGCGCCGAAAAGAGCCCGACGAGACCGATCAGAACGGGGATGAACGGAACGTCGGCTTGCAGTGCGCCCATTGGCCAGCCGCGGGAACGGGCGAAAAGCCGATAGGTCGCGAGGCTCAAGCCCCATCCGAGCGAGGCGACGGCCAGCAGGAAGAGATTGTCGACCATGGGAGCTGCACCGGGAAGCATGCTGGTGTCCTTCTGCGCACGTCCTCAAAACCAATCATGGGCATCATACCGAACCGCCTAGGCGCGGGGATAAGTTTTTTCGTGTGAGCCGCTAGCTACCCTCGCTGCGAACCTTGAGCTTTTCATTCATGGCGTGAAATCCGCGTTCAGTCGCGGCGAGAACGCCGCCGACGAACGGGACCAAAAGGCCGGAAAACGCCTCCGATTGCGTGAAACGGGTGTTCTGACCCTCCGTCGCCAGCGAGAACCGATGTTCGCCCGTGAACAGTCCCGGGATCGGCAATGTGCCACGCCAGCAGAACATTTGCTCAGGTACGATCTCGGTCACGACCGGCCGGAACGTCTGCGGTTTCCCGCCCGGGAGTTCGAGGACAACCTCGAGCTTGCCGCCGACACTTTTGTCGCCCGCGATGCTGCGAACGAAGGGGTTCCAACTCGGGTAGGCGCCGAAGTCCATGAGGACAGACCAGACGCGCGCAGGTGGCGCGGCGATCCGAACAGATGTCTCGATCACGCGCGCCATTGCGAATCAGCGGTCGATTTCGCCGAAGACGATGTCGAGAGAGCCAAGGATCGCCGAGACGTCGGCGAGCATGTGGCCACGGTTGATATGGTCCATCGCCGCCAGATGCGGGAAGCCAGGCGCCCGGATCTTGCAGCGGTAAGGTTTGTTCGAACCATCGGCCACGAGGTAGACGCCGAATTCGCCCTTGGGCGCTTCGACGGCCGCGTAGACTTCTCCGGGCGGCACGTGAATGCCTTCGGTATAAAGCTTGAAGTGATGAATGAGCGCTTCCATCGAGCGCTTCATCTCTCCGCGCTTGGGCGGGACAACCTTCTTGTTCTGCGCAACGTGCGGGCCTTGGCCGCTGGCCGACTTCAACAGCTCGCAGCACTGCTTCATCAGCTTGGTCGATTCCCGCATTTCCTGCATGCGGACCAGATAGCGGTCGTAGCAATCGCCATTCTTGCCGATCGGGATATCGAAATCGAGTTCGGCATAGCATTCGTAGGGCTGCGACTTACGCAGGTCCCAGGCGGCGCCGGAGCCGCGGACCATGACGCCGGAAAATCCCCATGCGAACGCTTCGTCAAGCGGGACGACGCCGATATCGACGTTTCGCTGCTTGAAAATTCTGTTCTCGGTCAGCAGACCGTCGATGTCGTCCAGAACTTTCAGGAACGGATCACAGAAGGCATAGATGTCGTCGATCAACTGATCCGGCAAATCCTGATGGACGCCGCCGATGCGGAAGTATTTGGCGTGCATGCGCGAGCCCGATGCGCGCTCATAGAACACCATCAGCTTTTCGCGTTCTTCGAAGCCCCACAGCGGCGGGGTCAACGCGCCGACGTCCATCGCCTGGGTGGTGACGTTCAGCAGATGAGACAGCAGACGCCCGATCTCGGAATACAGTACGCGAATGAGCTGTGCGCGGCGCGGCACTTCCAAGCCCAGCAGTTTTTCGGCTGCAAGGCAGAACGAATGCTCCTGGTTCATCGGTGCGACGTAGTCGAGGCGATCGAAGTAGCCGATCGCCTGCATATAAGTTTTGTGCTCGATCAGCTTTTCGGTGCCACGATGGAGAAGCCCGATGTGCGGATCGACCCGCTCGACCACCTCACCATCGAGTTCGAGCACCAAGCGCAGCACGCCGTGCGCTGCCGGGTGCTGCGGCCCGAAGTTGATATTGAAATTGCGGATCTCAGTCTCGGCCATGTTCAAACGGTCCCGCGCGTAATGGGGGCAAGCCTGGCGATCTTCGCCTTTTCGTTTACCCGCTGCTCGAACTTTTCCCAGTTGACGACCATACGCTGATGCTCGCCCTCGCCAATTAGGTCAATGCCGTCGTGGGCTTTGACATGAAAATGTAGCCGGCGGCCAGCAACTTTCGTGCATTCGGCGTCGACTGTCACCGTTTGTCCTGGAACTGTGGCGGCCAAGTGCGAAACGTTGATGTGAACACCGAGCGAACCCTCCCCCTCGTCAAGGTGGGGTGCAATGATGTGCAGGCACGTCCATTCCATCAGACCGACCATATAGCCCGTCGCAAACACCGTCGGCATGAGCTGGAACTCGTGGGCTTCGGGATAAAGATGCGGCACGGTCTTCGTCGCAGGCACGCGATATTTGAATTGCGTCTTGGCGCCGGGCTGAAGCGTGTCTTTCATTGCACGCGCCTCACAGCCGGTCTTTCAAATTGCGGATCGTAATATACAGACTGGAGGCTGTGCCGGCGACGGCAAACAGGCCGACGAAGAAGCCCCAGAAATGCGGGCCTGTGGTCCGACCGAACCAGGGATAAAGCAGCTCGAAAAGCGCAGAAACGAGGATCACGCCCGAGGGTACGACGATCGTGCCGTAGGGCAGCATCCGGCAGACAGCGCCAAGGACCAGCCCCGCGACGGCGCGCGGCCAATCGATGATAAATGCGATGGTCATGAACACTGCCGCGACAGCGACGCTGACTTCCAGTTGCATCGAGACCCGGGTCCTGTGCATCACCGCCATTTCGAACCTCCGACAACCTCGTTACCGGTGACTGCGAAAAGACGCGCCTTGCGTCGACCTACGAACTTGAGAGCACACTCCTGCTTCGGCGCTTCGGAGAACGCAGCTGACCGACTGGATGGCAAGACTACACAAACGAACATTTAAAGCGGGACGCCGGATTGCGGGCTTTAAGATTTCGAACTGGCTTTCTCGTCGCCAGGGAGAACATGGCTTGGACCTTCCCACGGACTTTCGAAATCGAAATCTCGGAATTCCTGGGTGAGTTTCACCGGCTCGTAGACAACGCGCTTCTTCTCGTCGTCGTAGCGAACTTCGACATAGCCGGTCAGCGGGAAATCTTTGCGCAGCGGATGACCTTGGAAACCGTAGTCCGTGAGGATGCGGCGCAGATCGGGGTGGCCGACAAATCGGATGCCATAAAGATCGTAGGCTTCGCGCTCGTACCAGTTGGCGGCGGGAAACACGTCATTGACGCTCGCGACCGGGGTCGCCTCGTCGGTTGCGATCTTGACCCTGATGCGCTGGTTGAGGCGCGGCGAAAGGAGATGATAGACGATGTCGAAGCGCTCGGCGCGTTCGGGATAATCGACGCCGCAAATGTCGATCAAAACTTCAAACAGGCATTTGGGATCGTCACGGAGCTTAGTCAGTACGCTAACGATATCTTCGCGAGCGACGGTTATCGTCAGTTCGTCGTAAGCAACAGCCGATCGCTGCAAGGCGGCGCCCGCAATCGCATTTGCGGCATCCTGCAATACGGACAATTCGGTCATCGGCCGGCGATCTCCCAAGGCGGCCGACAGCATGAGCCGGCCATGGCGATTTTTTGCTTCCGCCTAACGTTCGATCGTGCCGGTGCGGCGTATCTTACGTTGCAGCAAAAGAATTCCGTAAAGCAGCGCTTCGGCCGTCGGCGGACAGCCCGGCACGTAAACATCGACCGGAACGATGCGATCGCAGCCGCGGACGACGGCATAAGAATAGTGATAGTAGCCGCCGCCGTTGGCGCAGCTTCCCATCGAGATGACGTACCGCGGCTCAGGCATCTGGTCATAGACCTTGCGAAGCGCGGGCGCCATTTTGTTGGTCAGCGTACCGGCGACGATCATGACATCAGACTGGCGGGGCGAAGCTCGCGGTGCGAAACCGAAACGCTCGACGTCATAGCGCGGCATCGAAGCCTGCATCATCTCGACGGCGCAGCAGGCGAGGCCAAACGTCATCCACATCAGCGAGCCGGTTCGGGCCCAGTTGATGAGATCATCGACAGTGGTGACGACAAAGCCTTTATCGGCCAACTCGTTCGAAACGTCGGTAAAAAACGGGTCGGCGGCCGCTGCGCCAGTGGCGGCGGCGCCTTCGCGGACGCGGTCAAAGGTGCGATCGAAGATCAGGCCGGGCGCGCCGTCGTCCTTCATGATCATTCCCATTCCAGCGCGCCCTTCTTCCATTCGTAGATGAAGCCGATGGTCAGAACGCCGAGGAACACCATCATGGACCAGAAGCCGAAGACGCCGATCTCCTTGAAGGCGACCGCCCACGGAAACAGGAATGCGATCTCAAGATCGAAAATGATGAAGAGGATCGATACGAGGTAGAAGCGCACGTCGAATTTCATGCGGGCGTCGTCGAATGCGTCGAAACCGCACTCGTAGGCCGACACCTTCTCGGGGTCAGGGTTTCGGACGGCGACGAGAAACGGGGCGATCATCAGGCCGCCACCGATCAGCAGCGCCACGCCGATAAAGATAGCTATCGGCAGATATTGCGTAGTCAGATCCATCATTGCAGTGCATCCGCTTGCACGAAGTGTCCGAGCGCCTTCTGCCCGGTGTTAACCCACGCCGTCCTGCGGCGCAACACCCAGCTTCTGACCATGCCCGCAGCCAGAAACGCTCGAAAAAACAGTTGCATCGCCCGGCATTATCTGGGGGGGGCATCCCCCCTGCACCCCGACAAGCGTTCATTGCCCTCCGAAGAGATAGAACGGCCGGTCACAATTATTAATGCAATATTACTTAGTGACGATAGCTATTCTGCGAGCATTGTTCTTTGATTTTTGAGATCAAGGAAGATGTCGGGCAATGTTCAGCAACCATTCAGGGCCAAAGGCGTTTTCTCGCCCAAGTTCTCCAAGGAAAGACCCTTATGAAAACCTTGATTTATGCGCTCTCGACGCTGGCCGTTGCTGGTATGACGCCGCTGTCCGCGCAGGCGGCCGATCTTGACGGATACCGGGGAGGTTATGTCGAACGCGGTCCGGTGGTCGAAGGTCCTCCGGTGCGCGATTACTATTACGACGGCCCCGTCGTCACCTACTACGCTGGCCCCCGCTATTACCGTCCTTATTATCGTCCCTATCCCTATTGGGCGGGCTACTACCCGTATCGCTATGGGTACTGGGGTGGGCGGCCGTATTATCGCAGCGGTTATTGGGGCCGCCATGGCGGCTGGCGCGGACATTGGGGCGGCCATCGCGGCTGGCGATAACCCCCTCACGTCTTTCAAATATTTCCTTTGAGTTCGTCCTGCGCGCCGATTAGCAAATCGGCGCGCAGATCGCTTTCTGCGAGGCAAAACGCGACGACCGCAATGCGGACGAATCGGCGCAATTTTACTGTCAGCCTCGCTGTTGCCCCGACTCTTGATTAGGGATTGCATATGATTTGGACCAACCACATTGCTCGTCGGAAACCGCGGGGCGCATCGGCGCGACTTGTGGCCCGGGCAAGCGTGGCGTTCAAAGCCGCGGCCGTGGTTTTTGCCGTCTGCCTGCCGTTCCTTGCGGCGGGTCATAGTCAGGCCCAGCAATCCCCGCCCGGCGCGACGCATCCCTCGGCCGCGGCGGCCGCGGCGGCCGGCCAGATCGCGGATTTCTTCAGCGAGGTCGGCGACCAGATTTATGACGATTGCATCTTCGAACTCTCGCAGGAGCAGATCGAGGTTCAGCAGGCTCTGATCGTCGCCTACATCAAGGCCGGCGCGAGCGCCGCGATGGCGCGCAAACTTGCCGTGAAGCAAATTCATCCGCCGAAGCTTTCCGCTAAGTGCGAAGCCATCCGCCGCCTGCCGAAGCAACCGGGATGGACCGCAAGCTTGGCTCCGACCGAAGAGCCGGAAGCGCCGCCACCACCCGTCATTCCGAAAGCGCCTGCCAAGGTGGCGCCTGGGCCGCCTATTTCGATCGCGAGTAAAAGGACCCTTCCGCAGTGGGACTGCGCGCCTGGCGTCGATTATGTCACCATTCAGCTCAACGGTTATCCGCGCAAGCTCACGGGCGGCGAAATCTGCAACCCGTTCGAGGATGTGATCCACGAGGTTCCCGCGACCGCCGGCGCGTTCCGGCTCGGTTATACGATCCGCACCGGGCGGCTGTTCGTGATCTCCAACGATCCGCGCTCGAACGGACAGACAATCGCATGGGCTATTTCCGGCCGAGAGATGTGCCGGAACAATCCTGATCCCGACTGTCTCGCGACGCGCGCCGTCGGTCCGCTGCCTCCGGGCGAGTACGCCTTCGGCTCGAACGATCCGAGCAAGCGCATCACTTGGGGGCCGAAGACCAAGCGGAACGTCGTCGGCATCTATCTCAGGAAGCTTTGGGATAAGGACAAGTTCACGCCGCGCCAGACGGCTGCCATTCTCGCGCGCGGCAACATAGCCATTCACGAGCGCCTCAAGGGCGAGATGTCGGAGGCGTGCCTCGGGCTGGAACCGAAGGGCTGGGCTTATGTCGCGTCGCTGGTCAAGGCCGGCCGCGCGACGGGCATCAACGCCTACATCAACGAACCCTATCCGCAGGTCGCGGAAAACCCGCCGATCGTCGTCGCCTCGTCGTTCTCGCTCACGTCGCTGTTCAAGTAACGGGCGACGTCCCTCTGAATTTCAGGACAATACATAACCAACGGGCTGAAGCTCGTCGGGCAGAGGCGACACGCCCAGGGAGCTGAGTATTTCGCGTTCCACGACGCGCACGAGCGCTTTGACCGGAAGGCTATTGTCGGCAGGGGCAAACGGCTCGGCCAAGTCATCGCCGATCGCATCGAGCCCGAAGAACGTGTAGCTGATGAAGGCCACGATGACCGGCGTTCCCCAGCCGAGCTGCGGTGCGAGCGCAAACGGCAGCAACACGCAAAACAGATAAACCGTTCGGTGAATGAGAAGCGTGTAGGCGAAGGGCAGCGGCGTCGCCTTGATACGTTCGCCCGCCGCCTGCACGTTCGAGAGATCATTCATACGGGCGGCC